>JAFGFA010000002.1 GCA_016931275.1 Parachlamydiales bacterium | reverse complement strand
TTTGAACCAGGTCAGGACCGGAAGGTAGCAGCCTTAAGAATATTGTACTTATGCTTAAAATTTTCTCCGGCTTTTTTATTTTTCAATTGTTTGACTTAATTGATTTAAAAACATTGTTAACGCTCTTGAAGCATTCATTCCAGAAAATTCGGCTTTCAAAATCAAACCAAAGATTTCCCGACCGATTTCCTCTTCATCAACTTGGGGGAAAGCTTTTTGTTCAAATTTTTCCTTACCTATCTTTTGAATCCAAGCTTGAGCACATGCTATAGGAGGTAACTTTTTCGGTAAAGTTTCTAATATTCTCTTTTTTTTATCCTTAAAGCCTTGTTTTTCAGCGTCTTTTATCTCTCTCCATCGTTTAACAACCTCTTCGGCATCGGCAACCTTCTCATTTCCAAAGATATGAGGATGTCTTCTTCTTAATTTTTGAGTAATCCCTTCAATAACCTGGTCTAAAGAAAAAAGGCCTTCTTTTTCTCCGATTTTTGCCATAAAGACAATCACATGCAAAAGATCGCCCAATTCTTCAACAATATTTTCAAGATCTTCATTATCAATAGCTTCCAAAACCTCATGTGTTTCTTCCAATAAGGCTGGTTCTAATGACGTAATGGTCTGTTTATGGTCCCAGGGACACCCATTAGGACCTAACAGAACATCATGAACATTAAGTAGATCAGAAAAATTCTTCATATAGGCAATAATAATACATTTTTAGGGGATATTTAAAATGTTTTTTTTGATTTTTCTCGTTTTTTATGATATAATATTTATGTACAAAAGGTAAATTATAATGGCAATCGTTAGATCCTGGCTACAAGGTGTAGGTTCTTTTTTTAAAACCATAGGCACAGGTATCAATACCGGAGCCCATGAAGTCTCTGATGCCGTTGCTTCTGTTTTTTCTAGAACAGCCCAACTAAACAGAGATACACGTAAAACAGAATCTTCTATAGGAGGATCTGTTCTTCGAGAATATCAATTACCTCCTCGTCAAGGAACAGATCCGTTAATCAAAAATATTGATCAATGTGCAAAAACTCTTCTCAACGTAGTACGACAAAACATAGCAACCGGCCTACAAACACATCCTTTACTTCAAAGTATCGTTCAAAAGATATTACAGCCGACTCCAAAAAACGATTACTTGTTAGCATATTTACAAACAATCCTTAATACGACAATCAATGGCCTTTTTCATCTTGATTCTACGCAATTCATTGACCGTATTTTACATTCCACTAATGAATTTTTGGCAGATTTATGGCCTATTGTCGACAAGGCACATCGAGCTCCATGTAAAGAATTCATTCCTATTATTGTCGATCATTGGGTAGCCGAGGGACGAGAACCTCAAGACGATCTTCTTCAACTGCAGAGCTGGCTACGCAAAAACCCTTCAGAAAGCGCGATACCTACTCGGTTTATTCCTTTACTAGCAGAAATACGAGAAACATATGATCAGGAGAGAACAAATCCTGCATCATCGCTCTATGCCCTGTACTTGGAACACCATCTACAATCTTCTGAAAAATTATCCTCCTTTTTGGAAACTATTATTCCTCTAATCATAGAAAAATTACCATTGCCGCAACTAGCTCCTCTATTTTTTCACCAAATAGTACCGGTGTTAACCCTCTCTCGCTGGGATGCACATACCAACGCAGAATATATCGTGCGCTTTTTCGCCCGAATCGTTGCCACCATATTTACCGTTATTTTTGGCTCCATCCTCTATAGTTGCTTGTGCTGTATAGACCAAATGCATTTGTTAGAAAACCTATTACGTAAGATACTTTTATTTCGAGAAAGCAATGGAAAAACTCGGGTAGAAAATCTATGTGCTAAAGCCCTCAAAATCTGGCAGGAAAATCCTTCTTATGAACATGCGATCCTCCAAACAATCCTAGATCAATCAGAACGCTTAAAAGCAACATATACCATCACACTGGAAGATCTAACGCGTATAGGAGATTTATGTGAACAATTAACTAGTAACCCCGACATCCGGATTCCCCTTCTATCTAGTTTACAAGATAATATCCGAGCTCATCAAACAACCGGGGCTACAAGAGAAGAATATGCTTCCTGGATCAATGATCTCGTTAACATGCGAGATACCATCCAACATGCTCTCTCCCCTGAAGATCCGTTATGGACACAATATTGTCAAACAATGGACTCTTTTCATATTCAGCTTTATAGAAAGAAAAACACATTAAATTTCAATAATCCCGTCATTCCCCTTTTAGATCATATTGCCTTTTTATTAGAGCAATATCCTGATCTTGAGGAAGGGCAACATCTCGCAGATCTACCAAGACAATTAGTGGATCCTCACGCATCGCAGGATCTGTTGCAATCTACTCGTGATCAAATGATCACCATTTATCAAAGATGCCTGGAAAAAAACAGAGATAATTTTGTTAACACAATCCGCTCTCTTCCTGAAGAATATCAACAGTATCAAGACTTTGACCTCTTTCAAAGAGAGATCCTCTTTGGATCTGTTCCGATGCCTCCAATGATAAAACAAACATTAGTATCGATCTTTGATTCCCATATGCATACCTTGCATATGTATCATTCTTTTCTTTCCTACTACGAAACAACCTCTCTTCAGGTTGTTCTAACTTCCCAAAATATCGGATCCTATCAAAGAGAGTTACAATACCTCAAAGAAATATCCGCTGGACTCCGTTATTTTGGAAATACACATACAATCCCCCCTAAAATAGAAGGAGAATCCGTTTCTCTCGACGAAATCGATTATATCCTGGAACGACTAGAACGAAAGGGCTCCAATATTAATACAGAAGATTTTCAACAAGCAGAACATCTACAATATCAGCTTAAAAACATATATCAGGGCTATTATGTCCAATGGTTAAACCGCATAAGAAAAAACGATGAACCCTTTCCATTTCATGTTGAAACAACACCCCTTTTTCAAAACCTCTACTCGAAAATTATCGCTCTTTCCCATGAAGAAACTGTTGCTTATAAAGCATATATAAAAACGTTTATTGCTAGAATTCAAGCCTTTTTATCAAAATTTCCTATAGAAACTGAACCCGAAGAAGCTTCCTCTTGTAAACAGATCCTTGCTGAGCTAAAAGAATATTTAGAAGCCCCTTCTATTTCTCCGGAAACACATTTCAGAATTGAATATCTAACCTCTATTTTACGTGACTATTTTAGTGATTTGCAAAAGATCTCTTTGCCCCCTAATATTACACAAAAAATGAATTTGGCTATGATTCATCACGATCGCCCTTATCCCCTTTTATACAAACCGATGTATGATCAAATCACTTCTACAATTGACAATGCCTTTAGTACTGCACTAGCTTTGACCGGATATGAACAAACCGGTATTCTAATTGATCAAGTAAGAAATTTCATAAAAGGTCAGTTTGGACCGGCTCCCCTGGAAACACAAAACATGATCATGGGATCTTTACAAAATCTTCTCTCTCCAGAAAATTTTACGCAAATATTAAACACCACCTTGGCCTCTATCAACGATTCTCTAAATGCTTCCTCCTCTTCTCCGCCTGCAGAAACTGAGGAAGCTCCCATTCGAGAAAGACTTTCAGCCGTATTAACCGGCCCTTCTTTAAATGAAGTTATTCATGAAATTGCTACAGAAAATCAGTGGGGACCTCAATTCCTTCGATGGGCTAAAGTGCCTTCTGTCTTAGGCAGAGTAACCAATCTATTCGGAACAAACATCGCTAAAACTCGCATCATTCCCGGAGCGCTAACACTCGGCTCAGATCGTCGCATAGCTCCTATAGTCATCACCCGTCTAGCAGAAAAGATTTTCCGCCCTATAGCCTAGTTTTTTCTTTTTTGATCAATGAGACTGCATCTTCCAGGCATCGATCAACTCTTCGCTTTGAATATCTTTCATACATTTTCCTGTGACGCATCTTCTTAATTTGGCGCATCTTTTTGAAAAATGTTCTCCATAAGGACATAGACCTTGAAAAGAAAAATAATTCTGTCCTACCGGCATATAAACACTATCCCGAGAGGGGCCAAATATCCCAAAAGCAGGTGTTGTTGTTGTCCCGCATAAATGTAGCGCAAAAGAATCCACCCCGATAAAAAAATCAACTTGTGAAAATAAATAATAGAGAGCCACCTCTGGAAGAGGTGAAATCAAATGAGCTTTTTGAACATAAGAAGCTATTTCTTTCACCTCTTTTTTTTCATCGTCAGAGCCATAGATAAAATAAAAATTAGGATCCATTTCTTTCTCCAAGTATTGAAGAAAATCGATCCACACCGCTACTCCTAATTTCTTATTTTCCCATCGAGAACACGGGGCTACAACAATATTTTTCTTAGAAGGATGTAATACTAAAAAAGAGTGAATATAATTTTTTTCTTCCTGCGAAATATCAAAAGTCTCCTTTGGAATAGATACTGGATGAAGATCTTTAAAATATTTTCGAATAATATCAAGATATTGATATCGAATATTATTTGTTATGGAAGGATTAAAACGCTTATTCGTTGCAAAAACATTAGGCCATTCCGCGACGCTTTTTATTCCAAAACCAACCTTGTCCCGAGCCCTAGAACACAAGGTAAATATCATGGATTTGGTATTTCCCTGCAGATCAAAAACCACATCATATCTCTTTTCCCTTAAGGAAGAGAGAAAGAGTTTCCATTGCCCAAAGCGCAAAAACAAATTTTTCGGATAAGAAATCACCCTAGAAACCAGAGGATGACGTTGCAATAATGATTGTAAAGACTCTTTAACAACCCAGTCTATTATCACATCAGGATATAATTTTTTAAGATAGTGCACTACAGGTAAAGTCTGAATGATATCTCCAAGAGACGATGTTTTAAGAATCAAGATTCTTTCCATGGAACACCTCACTATTTTTAAAGGAAATGATCGTATGAAAAATCTCGGGAATCGGAGCTTGGATTCTCATCCTTTTCCGTGTAAAGGGATGAATAAAGGAAAGCTCATAACTATGCAACAAAAGACGGGGAACAAAATCGGAATAGGAAAAACGACGTTCATAAAGGTAATCCCCTAAAATAGGATGTCCCAGAGAAGAAAGATGCACCCGTATCTGGTGGGTTTTTCCTGTAATAGGATGACAAAGCAATAAGGACACACCATGATATGTCTTTATAGAAACAAAATACGTTTTAGCAAAAACACCGCCCCTCTTCTTAGAAACTTGATATAAAGTCTGACCCTGAAACGAACATTTTTTAGTCAGATAATTTTCACATACAAACTTTTTTTCCCTGACGGGACGATCTACTATCGCTATATATCTTTTATCGATCTGTTGAGAGCGAAATAGTTGTTCCATCTTATTTTTTGCCACAGGATTTTTTGCAAGAATAAGACAGCCGCTAGTCATCTTGTCCAGACGATGTACAAGATATATTGGAACAGAAAAATATGATTGCATCTTTGGATCACAAGAAAGATGAATAGGCTTATCAACAATCATATAAAAAGAATCTTCATATAAAACAGTCGGAGACTTTATTGAAGGAAGAGAGACAAACCGTTCCCACTCATGATGAAAATAAATATGATCATATACGGATACTTTTTTGGAGCTAAATAGTTCAATTTGACCATTGATTGAGCACATGCCTAATTCAACAGCTTTTTTAATCATCCGTATAGATTTTTGCGTATGAAGATTTTTTTGCAAAAAACGCAATACACTTACGCCCTGATCTTCCGGAGACACTGTCCATGTAAAAAGCTTTTTAGGCATGTATTGTTTCTATTAATTCCACTAAAAGTCGAACCCCTACTCCTGTCGCCGAAGTTGGATCCACCCCCTTAGGTTTTTCATGAAAACATGTTCCTCCAATATCCAGATGTGCCCATGGAACCGATTGTACAAAATCTTCTAAAAACAATGCAGCGGTAATGGAAGAGCCCTTTCTATCTCCGCAATTTTTGATATCGGCGATCGATGATTTAAGAGCATGTTTATAATCTTTCACCAAAGGCATACGCCATAATTTCTCTCCTGTAACAAAAGAAGCGATCATCAACTGTTCCACAAGATCATCATTGTTAGAAAAAAGACCAGTAACATCTTCTCCAAGCGCTATGGCGATTGCTCCTGTCAGACTAGCTATATCAAGGATACGGCTTGGTTTTAATTTTTTCACAGCATAATGAAGCGCATCAGCCAAAATCAGCCTTCCTTCAGCATCCGTATTGACAACTTCTACAGTTTTTCCCGACATGGAGACAAAAACATCCCCTGTTTTATAACTATTTGGGCCAATAGCATTTTCCGTAGCAGGAAAAATACCTGTAACATTCACAGAAAGGCCTAATGTAGCTAAAGCATGCATCGTTCCGATCACGGCTGCGGCTCCTGACATATCAGACTTCATGGTATCCATGCCGGTAGGAGGTTTAAGACAAAGTCCTCCCGTATCATAGGTAATTCCTTTGCCAACTAAAACCGTATGATCTTTAGACTTGTCATTTCCTTTATATTGTATCACCACAAAACGAGGCTCGCAAGAAGCTCCCTTGCCGACAGCCAATAAAAGTCCCATTTTTTCTTTTTCCATCATTTTTTTATCCAATACCGTGACGGAAATCTTAGAAGAAATCTGTTCCAAACTCTGTGCTACATTCGCCATCTGTTGAGGAGTTGTCATATCGGCATTGTTATTAATCAGATCTCTGGCAACATTCACAGAAGCAGCAAGGACCTTTGCTTTTTTCATCGTTTCCAGCTCGCTACGAGTAACACCATATATTCGCAACTGTTCAAGTACCGTTGTTTTTTCTGATTTAAAATCATCAAAAGCATAGTTAGATAAAAAAACACCTTCTGCAACGGCTCGAGCAATATCCCCCCGTTCGAGAAGGATAAGATCGGGAAAAATAAGTTCAACGACTTTTGCCTTTTTAGCATGCAGAGAAGATACTGCTTGGGCAAAACTTTTCCGAATAGTATCGCTGTCCACCTCTTCTTTTTTTCCCAAACCTAATAGAAGCACTCTCTTTTTAGGATGATAAAAAAATAAGATTTCATCTTTTTTTCCGTGAAAATCGTTCAGATATAGAGATTGAGAGAATAAAGGTCGATATGGAACATAAGAACAGGCTTTTTCTGCTCCCTTTTTTCCTTCAAAAAAAGAAACAATCACACAATCAGAACTCGATTCTTCCTTAAAAACTTTATTAGACGTAATATGCATAGCTAGAGCCTCTAAAAGGGTATTTCATCATCTCCAAGAGATATTTCCGGATTTTCCGGCTGAGATCCACTGACCATACCAACCATAGACTCCTCATCTGCAGAAACTTCAGAAGATTGTGAAGAACGGTCGCTACGTCCAAATGGTGAGAACATCAAATTAACTGCCGTCACATTCAAAGAAACTTGAGGTTGTCCCCCTTTATTCGTAAATATTTCAGGTTTTTGTAGATCTCCGATGACCACTATGGGACTTCCTTTTTTAAAATAAGTCATCATCTTATCAAATTGATCGCCCCATACGGTTACTCTCCACCAAATAGTATCCTCACTCCCGCCACGGCGAGAACGGGCTGCAACACGTAATGTAGAAACTTTCTGTCCTCCGGAAGTGAATCGCACTTCAGGATCTGCTCCAAGATGTCCTGCAATAAAAACTGTATTCATTCTTGCCCCCAATTGTTAAGTAGCAACCTTGATTGTAAGTAATAGAAAAGCAACAATCAAGACCTTTTGCTATAAAACCATAAAAATATCCCTAAAAGAATAAGAGGGATACTCAAATACTGTCCCATAAGAAAATTGGAATGCGAAAAATAGATACTTTGAGGCATTTTTACAAACTCGATACACAATCGAAAAGAAAACACTCCTATTAAAAAAAGTGAGATCAGCTTTCCCCTTTTAAGCAAAAAAGAGCTGCGATAACTCAACGAGAACAGAAAAAGAAAAAACAAGAGATAGAATAACGCCTCATAAAGCTGTACAGGATGTCTAGGCTCGGGAACACTTCCATCTGCCGGATGAGCAAAAATTATTCCCCAAAATAGTTGCGTAGAAGTTCCTAAAATTTCCTGATTAAAAAAGTTTCCCAGTCGAATACAAAAACCGCAAAATGCAGCAGGAACGCATAAAAAATCGAGCATAGTTAGCCATCGTATAGGCGGAGAAAATTTTTTGAAACGCCAAGTAGCGACCAAAAGAGCTAAAAGAATCGCAAAAGCTGCGCCATGACTTGAAAGCCCCCGAATGCCACCCGTCCAAAAATTAATAATTTCTATTGGATGATAAAGGTAATAAGAAAATTGTTCATAAAAGAAAAGATGCCCTAGACGAGCTCCAAGAAGAGTCGCAATTACAATATAAATAGTCAACTTGTCGACAACATAAGTTCCCTTCTTATCGATCGAACGGATGGCATGAACCATCTTCTCAAGAAACAGGCGAGCGGCACTCTGTTTTGGCAAAATATATGACTTAGGAAAAGGGATGGAAAACCGTTCTTCTCCCTCTCGAATATAATGGTTCATCAACGATAAAATTTTTTCCTGATTCTGACGGATCAAACATTCTTCATTCCCCTTAAAAAGCCTCGTTAAAAATTTTTTTTGTTCCCCATTTTTTGGTGTAGAAGACTGCTCAAAAAAACGACGCCAATCGACATCATCATGGGCCAAAAAGGGATAATTGAGAAAATAACGGCAAAAAATAGATTTTAAAATATAAAAACCGAAAAAAAAACCTAGAAAAAATAAAACGCTGTACCACAAAATGGGCCACTGGATGCCTGGTATCGTAACAATTTCCTTAGGAGGATCCCATACCATCCATGATAAAAAATAATGATCCATTTTAACAACCATGTTGCACGCACAGATTATAACGGTAAGAAAGAATAAAGAAAAATGGTTAATTCAAGCCATGAAAGAATATGAAAAACGACTCATATCCGAGGTTACAATAGAATGGAAATTTGTCAAATCCGAGGAACATTTAATTCCTGCAACGGCTTCTTTGCGTTATTTTTGTTTAGATTCTCAAGGAAGGATGATGGATAGCGTTCAACTATCCCATCTTCTTTTTAATTTTGCCGAAAAATTTGGACCTAAAATTACTTTTATTATTGGAGGAAAAGAGGGAATCCCCGAGGCGATAAAAAATAATGCCTATAAAATTTTAAGTTTTTCTCCTTTAACCTTTACCCATCAAATGGTTCGACTTATTCTTTTAGAACAAATTTATCGAGCCGTTCAAATTGAAAAAGGAACCCATTATCATCAGTGAATCCTCCCTCGCTTAAAAGCGAGAGTTTATAGGGATTGGATCCCCATGCCATACTTTCCTAAGACAATCCGGAAAGGGTCGTATGATATGGAATGTAACGCAAGACGTCTGATATCCCAAACCTGAAGGAGTGGATTTTACGGCGTCAGGGATAATTTTCTTCTAAAATTTCTCACCGCTTTTTAAAAAAAATATTTTATCCCCCAATTGCGTTAGACAAAAAATAGAAAAGGTTTTTACAATTAAATTTTTAATATAACAAATACCTTGATCCCAAAAACAGGTTTTTTATGAATTTATCTTTGACGTTTACTAGGATTTTCTTCTTGTTTCTTAGCGTAATTTTCATGACCATCTTTATGGTAACTACAACGGAACACCCAACCTTATTCGAGGGTTTTTTAGGCATTGTTTTAGGTGTTTTATTTGCTTC
Organism: Parachlamydiales bacterium; assembly: GCA_016931275.1. Classification (GTDB taxonomy): domain Bacteria; phylum Chlamydiota; class Chlamydiia; order Chlamydiales; family SM23-39; genus JAFGFA01. The sequence goes on along the minus strand of JAFGFA010000002.1, from coordinate 7,969 downwards.
CCTCCTATATCTGTTTGATTTTGTATTCCGTCGTTTTCATCTCCGCTCTTTCAATATTGTCATTATTGGACTTTTTATTGGATACTTAATGGGAAGTGCTCTAGCACTAATACTAGACGCACTGATTGGAATAACGACGGTAGCTCTTCCATATGAATCTGAAATTACCGAAATATTAAAAATTTCCTTGTTTTTATTTGGAACTTATTTGGGAACGATTATGACCATCCGTTTTTCCGATGAGATCTACATGAGCATCCCTTTTATAAAATTTACGCCTGTTATGCAAAAGAAAAAAGATCTGATTGTTGATTCCTCTGTTCTATACGATCCCCGAGTGATCGATCTTTGTTCTTCCGGGCTTATTGACAATCATCTTGTGATACCTCGTTTTGTCCTAAAGGATATTTACACCCTTCTGGAAACAGGGGATGAAGATGCCAAAGAAAGAGCAAAAAAAGCTTTGGAAGCCTTAAAGAAAATGGAAGAACTTCATTATCTAGCTCTTCGCTATAATGATACAGATTTTCCTCAAATTGCCGAACAAACGGGAAAACTAATCCGATTAGCCCGCTTGATGGAAGGAAATATATTAACAAGTGACATGAGTCAAATTCACACCTCTGCTGACGGGGTTCGCATCATCAACCTCCACTCTCTTGCCAACGCCCTAAAACCTTTAATGCAAGCCGGAGAACATATCCAAATAAAGATTCAACGGTTAGGCAAAGAAGCCAAACAGGGTATCGGATATTTGGAAGATGGAACAATGGTTGTTGTTAATGGCGGCGGAGGTTATATTGGAGAAACGATTGATGCACTAGTATTATCAGTCAAACATACTACTTCCGGAAGAATTATATTTTGTAATGCGGCAGATCATGAAGCATAAAGGTTTAGGCATCGACATTATTGAAATCGATCGCATCAAAAGAATTATCACTCAATATCAAGATAAATTTTTACATCGGATCTTCACAAATGAAGAAATTGCCTATTGTCAAAAAAAGAGCTGTCCTTTTCCTCATTATGCTGCCAGATTTGCTGCTAAGGAAGCTGTGGCAAAAGCACTGGGAGTCGGTATTGGGAAGCATCTTTCTTTCTTAGATATTGAAGTATGCCATACTTCAAAGGGACAACCTGAAATTATCCTTTCCTCAAAAGCAAAAGAGCATTTTCCTACTATGTACTTTTTGCTCTCCCTTAGTCATTGTCAAAAATATGCTATAGCCTCTGTTATGGTTTCTTAAAAAGAAAAAGGCAATAGGTAACTGACAGAATAAGCATTGACTCTATCCGGAAATCTTTTTGCCAAAAGACGGCGTGTATAATACAATCGAATAGTACCCCATGGGCCGAATGTATACCCATAGCTTCCTGTGATATCTATGTTTTTCGAACGTACCCGAGCATATCCATTAAAATCAGGAGAAAGTAAAACTTTTCTGCCAAAGCTATGAGCTCCCTCTACCTGAATTGCCCATTTATGTCTGTCTTCCACATTCCCTTCAAAAGCAAGTTTTGCCCTCATCCATGGAGACCCAATATTTGCTACACCCAAAGCGGCAAAACCCCATAAGCGAAACCGCCAAAATTCAAAATGATCGAATTCCTTACCAAAACTACATTGTCCTTCAAAATTAGCCGCTCCATAATAAGGGGTTGCAATATCGGTCACACTCCAATGAGGAACATATCGAAAACTCAATCCGGCCACAAAAGTAATAGGATCCCCAATAATATCATCCCAAAAAAGATGACGCACTTGAAATCCCGTACTGGTGTAATTAAAAGATTCTTGAGCAGTATCCGCAAAATGCAAATCCAACTCTGCATCCCAATCAGGCGAAAAAGGAAACTCTAAATCTAAATAGAGAAAATGATTGTCTGAAGATTTATCTAAAGAAGGAACAGCCCCATTGACAGAACCATAATGGGCATACGTATACTTAGACAACCAGTTAAATTCATAGACATCCCCAAACCATGGTTGCTCTTCAAAGCCTACCACAGCTACAGGAAGAAGAAAAAACCATATCCAACGAATCATTCCGTTATCCCTTGATGAGCAAGCCATTTTATAGCTTCCAAAGCAGCCATACATCCAGATCCTGCTGCCGTTATCGCTTGCCTATATAAAGAGTCTTGGACATCCCCTGCTGCAAAAACCCCTTCTACACTTGTTTGGGTAGTACCAGGACTAACCCACAAATACCCTTGTTCCGTTACTTTCAACTGCCGATCTAAAAAACTTACATTAGGAGTATGCCCAATAGCAAAAAAAACTCCTCCTGCATTGATCTTTTCCTGCTGATGAGTAAGCGTATTTTCCAAGATAACTCTTTCAACAATTTCTTCTCCTTCTACCCGGACAAGTATTCTATTCCATAAGACTGAAATCTTCGGATGATTCATCGCTCTTTGTGTCATAATTTTAGATGCTCTTAGAACATCCCTTCTATGTACCAGGTACACTTTTTTAGCATATTTTGTCAAAAAAATAGCCTCTTCAACAGCAGAATCTCCTCCGCCGATCACAAAAAGGTCTTTATTTCTAAAGATCGGCGCAGCCCCATCACAAACCGCACAAGCCGTCACCCCTTTTTGCCACAATTCTCCATTCCTTGTTCCAGGAACATCCAAACGATTAGCCAGAGCACCGCTAGCAACAATTAAAGATTCTGTTTCGATGCGGGTTTTATTCCCGATTATGATAAAAGGATATTTTTTCAGATCTACTTGAACAACATCTTCAGGAATGATCTTGGTTCCAAAACGGATCGCTTGCTGTTTCATACGGTCTATAAGCTCGGGACCTAAAATTCCATTGGGGAATCCGGGGAAATTTTCTACATCGGTTGTTGTCATTAACTGACCGCCTACAGTCCCTGACAAAAAACCTTCAAAAAGCACCGGTTCTAATTGTGCTCTAGAAGCATAAATTGCCGCAGTTAATCCGGATGCCCCCGATCCTATAATGACCAAATGATGCTTTTCCATGGCATTCCTTTATAACTTTTATGCTTTAAACTATCTCTCTCAAAATTTCTCTACAACACTTTTCTTCCAAAAAATAGGCATTAAAATTTTTCAAACATCATTCTTTCCGGGAAATACGAAGAAACCTCCTCAAAAAACGAGGCGGCATACAATAGACACGAACAATGTTTTATACATAAAAAATGGCAAATTATTTCTTTTAAGAAAATATTTCTAAGAATAAAAAAAGCGCAAAATCTAGAAAAATTTTGCGCTATAACTCAATAATTATTATGCTTTTTCTTTCCTGCTTTCAATATAATCAACTACATCGCCAACTGTTTTAAGTTTTTCAGCATCTTCCTCAGATATTTCAAAACCAAATTTCTCTTCAAAAGTCATAATCAATTCCGTTAAATCCAAAGAATCGGCATTTAAATCCTCAATAAAAGATTTATCAACAGTGACATTTTTAGCATCTACTCCCAACTGCTCTACAATGATATCTATCACTTCTTTTTCCACAGACATCTTTCATGTTCCTTTTGTTTGTTTTTTCAATAAAAAGAATAATGTATCACAAGACCATTCCACCGTCAACGGTAATTACTTGACCTGTAACATAATCGGATAAATCCGAGGCCAAAAATAAGGCCACTTTCGCAACATCCAAAGGGATACCCATTCTTTGCATAGGAATTTTTTGAAGAAGAGCGGATTGAACATCTTCAGAAAGGACCTCTGTCATAGCCGTTTCAATATAGCCCGGAGCAATACAATTCACGCAAATATTTTTTCGAGCCACTTCTTGAGCTAAGGCTTTGGAAAAGCCGATCATACCTGATTTTGCTGCAGCATAATTGGTTTGTCCCGCATTCCCCACGAGCCCAACTATAGAGCTGATATTAATAATTTTTCCTTTTTTCTCTCGCATCATCGCACGCACTACCACGCGAGTCGTATTAAATATTGATTTGAGATTCACCGCGATAACATCATCCCAATCCTGTTCTTTCATTTTTATTAAAAATCCATCCCGGGTAATGCCGGCATTATTCACCAGCACATCTATAATCGGAAATTGTTTTACAATATCCTGTAAAAAAAGATTTTCCACCGAAATAAAATTCGATACATCGCAAACACGATATTCTATACATTGCTTTGGGGACATCGCAGCTTGTTTAATGGCCTCTACAGCATTTTTCCCTTTCTCTTCGCTCGTTCCTAGAATCATGATATTGGCACCATGCGCAGCAAATAAAATAGCCATGGCTTTTCCAATACCTGATGAGCCGCCGGTAATAACAACATTTTTATGATGTAACATTGGTAGATCCTCCCAGAAGTTGATCTATAACCTGCAAATTTTCAACATTTTGTATCGAATAAGAAGGAGCTTGTCCCTCAATTTTTTGATTAAGTCCCGTGAGCGTTTTGCCGGGCCCCATTTCCAAAAAGCATTCAACTCCTTTTGCAAGCATGTTTTTAACACTCTTTTCCCAATAAACACTACCGGTCACTTGTTGAATAAGCGCTTTTTTTATTAAATCCGTTTGTTCCACAAAATCTCCTAAAATATTCATGACAAGAGGACAGTTACCTTGTTGCAACAACGCTTCTTCGATATGAGGTTTCAATCCCTGTGCGGCCTCTTCCATTAGTCCGCTATGAAAAGCTCCATGAACCTTTAACGGAATCACCGCTCTAGCTCCTTTTTCTTTCAGCAATAAAGACGCCAGGGAAACTCCCTCTTTTGTTCCTGAGATAACCACTTGACTAGGAGCATTAAAATTAGCTGCCCACACCCCTTTATTATGAAGAGGATGAATCCAGCGTTCTACCTCTTCCGCACTAAGCCCAATGACCGCTACCATCATTCCCTTATGTTTTTCACAGGCATCGTGCATGAGTTTCGCTCTTAAATGCACCAAAGGCAAACAGGAAGAAAATTCCAAATAATCCGCAGCACATAGAGCACTATATTCCCCTAGACTTAGACCTGCTGCACAAAATGGTGTAAAAGAAGGAAATTCCTTTTCTATCACGCCTAAAATCGCAAGGCTTGTTACAAAAATCGCAATTTGAGCATTTTTTGTCATTTTAAGATCGCTCTCAGGCCCATCAAATATCAATTTTGATAAGGGAAAATGAACAATATCCGAAGCTTCTTCAAAAATATTTTTGGCTACACTAAAGTTCGTGTAAAAATCTTTGGCCATACCAACATGCTGAGCGCCTTGTCCCGGAAATAGTAAAGCTATTTTCATAATTCTCTCATTTTTGATTGGTTACAATAGCCGCCCCCCATGTAAAGCCGGCTCCAAAAGCGGTGAACACTATTTTTTCATGATGTTGGACTTTACCTTCTTTCCGTAATTCATCCAAAGCAATGCCTATAGAGGATGCAGAAGTATTCCCATATTTGGAAATTACGTTCTGCACAACTTTTTCCTCGGAAAGATGACTAAATCTTTTAGCTAGAGCATCTATGATTCTTTTATTTGCTTGATGCGGAATTAACCAATCGATATTCGATTCCTCTAAATGAAGATCTGCTAGGCACTCCCTAACAGCGGATTCCATATTACGTATCGCATGTTTAAATACTTCATTTCCCTTCATGCGCAAGTAGTGCATTTTTTGATCGACAGTCTCATGGGTTGCGGGATGACGACATCCTCCTCCGGGTAAAATCAATAAATCAGCGTACTCTCCGCTTGCACCGAGTTTTACCGAATCAATCGATAAACCCTTTCCTTCCAAGCTAACCACACAGGCAGCAGCACCATCGCCGAATACAACACAGGTTGTTCTATCGGAATAATCCACTATGGAAGATAATTTTTCCGAGGCAACAATTAATACGTTTTTATACTGGCCATTTTCCACAAAGGCTTTGGCTATAGAAAGACCATAAATATATCCCGAACAAGCTGCTTGCATATCAAAAGCAGGACCATTAATGCCCAATGCATGCTGAATCAAACAAGCCGTGCTAGGAAAAATATAGTCAGGGGTTAAGGTAGCAACTATGATACAGTCAATATCTTGCGGTATCTTTTGCGCATCGTCAATTGCCTTTTTAGCAGCTGCTAATCCCATTGTAGAAGTAAATTCATTCTCTTGAGCAAGCCTCCTTTCATGAATCCCCGTTCTTGTCACAATCCATTCGTCAGAAGTTTCGACCATATTCTGCAAATCGAAATTCGTCAGTATTTTTTGAGGCAAATATGAACCTGTTCCAACAATTTTTGCTTGTTTCAAAAAATCACTCCTTCTTTTCATATATCTCTTATTACTTAAAACCAAAGACTTAATAATAGAGACATAATACCATTTTTTCTATTATAAAGAGGATTTAAATTTTAAAATATTCTTCTTTTTTCAAGAAGAAAATATTGAATATCTCTAATCTCTTTGCTTTATAAAAATTTCCTTGTTGAAAGTCCTATCTTACTCTTTTTCGCTCAATTATCCTATAATTTATAGAAAAAACTCCCAAAAATTAACAAACATCGATATAAATAATAAATATGTACTATCCAAAAGCGCTACAAGCTCTTATCACTATTTTGAGAAAATTTCCCGGCGTTGGCCTTAAAACAGCGGAGAGATACGCCTTTCATCTTCTGAGATGGCATGCAAAAGATCTTCAAGCTCTCAGTACTATGATAGGCCATTTGAAAGAAGAAATACAACACTGCAGCCGTTGCGGATGTTTAACAGATGAAATCAACCGTTGTTTTTTCTGCGATGAACCAAGCAGGGATAAAAAGAAAATTTGTATCCTGGCCTCTCCCAAAGACGTCTATCTTATTGAAGAAACAAAGAGTTTTCACGGCCTTTATCATATCGTCCAAAATTTGCTTTCCCCTATTGAAGGATATCGAATTGAAGGACTATTACTGGATAACCTCCAAAAACGCATTCAGGAAAATCAAATCGAAGAAGCGATCATTGCTCTCGATTCAACGCTCGAAGGAGACGCCACAGCCCTTTATTTTAAAAAAATACTTTCCGAATGGAATATCTCGGTTACACGACTCGCGTTTGGCATCCCGCTAGGAAGCAGTTTAGATTTTATTGATAAAGGAACTTTATCCCAAGCACTTATCGGAAGAAAAGTATTTTAAGATCTTTACTAAAGAATTAATTTTGATTTCTTTGTATATATTGATGGATTTGTTCCTGAACAGGCATGGCAAATTCACCATACATAGTTCCTTGCGGAACACAATGTCGAGTAAGTACTAATATTTCTCCGACATGTCTCATAATTTGGGGATCACCATCAATCATGATCTGAGCCTTGATCGGTGCGCGAAATTCTTCAACTGTAGAAATATTCTGTTCATCCTTAATCTGAAGATATGTGTTTATTTCCATGTCTTCCGGATCATAATGATCCATTAACAATCCGGTACGATCCATTCCAGACGAAAAAATCTGCGGATAAATGATATTTTGAGAATCGGCCTGACTAATTTGAGAGCAGCTGGCAAATAGATACAAAGCATATCGATCAACTCGGTCTAATTTTTCCCTGTCCTCTCCGGGAGAGATAACCTCTATGAGCTTATTTCTGATCATTTGATATAAATTCTCTGAATCTTCATCGGTAACTGTACTTAAAACATCAAAACCGTCTAAATCTTCTTCTATTTTCTTTCCGCTAACAAACAACAACTGATCATTGAGATAAACATTGTGTTTTCGAGATATATCTTTTCGTACTTGTGTTCTAATTTCCTCTAAGCCTGTAGTCATTTCCGGCAAAGCCCGAGAAAAAGATCCTCGAACCACTTGAAATTTCCGAGAAACAGAAACTCCTAACGACATAAAATCAAATAACTTACGAGAAAATACTGCTTCGTAAATCCTTTGATCGATTCTTTCTCGGCTCAAATGTTTCCAAATTTGATCAGGAGCATGAGCAAGAAAACGATTTGTTATATTATAAAAATCAATACTCATAATTATTCTACAT
>JAFGFA010000001.1 GCA_016931275.1 Parachlamydiales bacterium | reverse complement strand
ATTTTCAGTAATTTACAAAGGTTTTTCTCTTAGCCACAAAATTTTATAATTTTTTTTTCATTGAATATTTAAAATTATTATTATAAAGGTAGTAATTAGACAGCTGAAATAAGGTTTTATACCAAATTTTTATGCTAGTTACTTGATAAACAAAAATGGAGTGTCACACCATGAATAAAAATATGTTTTCAAGAATAGCAGTAACATCTGTTGCTTTACTTGCAACAGCATTTGCTTATGCTATTCCGAAAGAACCATGTGATAAGCAAGAACCTGTATGCTGCGAAAAACCAGCTTCAGGACCTTATGCTTTTTCCTACATGAAAGATAAAGGTCTTTCTTGTCCTTCTGATGTCTACATCAATGGAGATTTTCTATGGATGATGGCTACAGAGCAAGGATTAGACTATGCTGTAGAGCATACCAGTGGCAACGCTCTTTCAGACGGAGAGTTGCATGGATTTTCAGCCCCCAATGAATCTTGGGACTGGCAACCCGGTGCTCGAGTCACTATCGGCGCTTTTACGCAAGATAAAGAGTGGAACTTAGAAGCCTCTTGGACATACTTGCATATAAAAGAAGATGGAGCAACGCATGACGCAACAAATACTCTGTCAGCCATATGGCTTCCAGATCTGAATGAATATAATTATGCATCTGCTCGATGGAAAAGTCATTACAACACCATCGATCTAAAACTTGCAAAACCCTATCATCTAAACCGCTACTTTACAATGAATCCGTTCATTGCAATCCGCGGCGCTTGGATTGAACAGGATTACCTTGCAAGATACAGCACCGATGGACATTCTGCTAGCATCGACATGGTTGCTGATAATGATTACTACGGCTTTGGACTACGAGGCGGAGCTGTGGCTGAGTGGATCTTCACCAAGAACTTTAACTTGTTTGGACAAATCGCTGCATCTTTGCTCTATGGAAAATTTGACGTAGATCAACGATCTGTAGGAGAAACTGTAGGCCTTACTTCTGCTGCTTACAAAATCCATCAAGAGTTCTATGATGTATCTCCGAACATGGACCTTACTTTAGGAGCCATTTGGGGAACATACTTCAATAAGAACAAATACAAAATCTCTGCAAAGATTGCTTATGAATTCCATCAATGGTGGGATCAAAACAACATGAGAAAAGTGCTTCCGAACACCGGACAAATAGACACTATATCTCGTGGCGATCTAGCCTTGAACGGTTTTGCATTTGGACTACTTTTTGACTTCTAATAGTTAGAAAGAATCTGATCTCAAAGGCCTCCTAAAGAGGCCTTTTTTATTTATAGCCTTTTCCTCGTTTTCATTCTTTTAACAACAAAAAGCTGTAATGGTCTCTTTTTCCTATAGGCCTTAGAAAAATCGTAACAAGAATTGCTCGCAATCCTAAACTCGTAGAGAACCGATGTATCGCACTACCCTTGACAAATCCCTCTAAAAAGCTAGAGCACGTGGACAAGAAGGTAAAAAGCCATCCCGGCTAGATATCCCGTCAGAGCGGTAAGAGTTACTTTCTTAAAATACCAGATGAAATCGATCTTTTCCAAGCCCATAAGAGCAACCCCTGCTGCCGATCCTATGATCAAAATAGAACCGCCGGTACCGGAACAATAAGCCACCATTTGCCATAAACTGGAATCGGGAGGAAATGTCTGCAAGTCGTACATCCCCATACAGGCAGCTACCAACGGCACATTATCCACAATAGAAGAAATCAATCCAATCGAAGTTGAAATCACCGCGAGATTTTGAATATGATGATTAAGCCATACTGCAACGGCATTTAAAATGCCAACAACTTCCAACGAGTTTATGCAGAGAAGAATTCCTAAAAAAAAGAGCACTCCGGATGTATCGATGCGAGTTAAAATATGAGGAACTCTTAGATGTTTGCGGCTCTCATGCTTATGGTGCATGATATCGGTCATCAACCACAAAAACCCTAAAGAAATGAGAATACCCATAAAAGGAGGCAGTCCTGTTGTCGCTCGAAAAATAGGGACAAAAAGAAACCCTAAAATACCGGTAATAAAGACTCTTTTTGCTCCGGGTTCCGTTTTTCTCTTTGGTTCTATCATGAGTTCGGGATAGGTTCCTTTCAGTTGGGTCGATAATAACGTAAGGGTGATAATCACGGAAAATATGCTCGGCAAGAAGAGCGACTTCATAATACTCAAGGAAGTGACCTGTCCATGAATCCAGAGCATCGTCGTCGTCACATCGCCTATAGGAGTCCACGCCCCTCCTGCATTGGCAGCGATGACTACGGTAGATCCCAAAAGCGCCCGATCCTTAGTATCCGGTATGAGTTTTCGCAACAAAGAAATCATCACAATCGTCGTCGTCAGGTTATCAAGAACAGAAGAGAGAAAAAAAGAAATAAAGCCTGTCAACCATAATAATTTTCTTTTGGAATTCGTATTGATCGTATCAGTGATGATTAAAAACCCCCTGTGAGAATCGATCAGTTCCACTAAGGTCATAGCTCCGAGCAAAAAGAAAATAATTTGCGAAGCATCTGCGATATGCATATCAAGAACGGAAGTCTTGAACTCGGTGGGAGAAAGAAATAGCAATAGCCAGGTCAAAACAGCCATCATAAGAGCCGATGCCGTTTTGTTAATTTTAATTTTATATTCAAATATGATCGCAAGATATCCTAGAACAAAAACGAATACCATCGCAATATGCATCCAATGAAAGTTCATGATCCGCTCAGCCCCGCTTGAAGAATATCATGCATGCGAATAACTCCTATCACCTTTTTCCCTTCCACTACAGGCAATAAGGTAATCAATTTTTGGGGATTTTGTTCCATCAGCTGTAAAGCATCCCATGCCAAACATTCCGGAGAGACTGTTTTAGGATGAGAAGACATATAATGACAGACGGGATTATGTAAAAAAAGATCGGCTTCCTTTTCGATGGCCCGACGGAGATCTCCATCGGTGAAAATTCCTTCCAAGGTTTCTTCTCGATCAATCACAATGAGAGCTCCGCATTTTTTATGAGACAAGGTAGGCAACAAATCCATAATTTTTTGATGGGAATGGCAAAAAGGAATCGCATCGCCTGTTAGCATCAAATCTTTTACTTGCAAAGTAATTTTTTTTCCGAGCATGCCTCCCGGATGATTTTTAGCAAATTCCACACGAGAAAAATTTTTCTTCTGCATAAGCGCAACCGCTACAATATCGCCAAAAATCAGCTGTATGGCTGTAGAAGTCGTAGGAGCAAGATTATAAGGACATAATTCTTTTTCCATGGGAAGATGGACAAAAAGATCTGCTTTTTGCGCCAATCGCGACTTCGGATTCGAAGTTAAAGAAACAATACGAGCTCCTTTTTTACGCGCATAAGGTAAAAGATCCATAAGCTCCTGAGTCTCTCCAGTCTTACTCAAAAAAACAAAAATATCTTTCTCCGTCACAATTCCAATATCCCCATGTAATGCATTAATAGGAGAAAGAAAATAGGCTTTAGTCCCCGTGGAAAGCATGGTCATTGCCAGTTTATTGGCTATAATGCCGCTCTTGCCGACCCCTGTAAAAATAATCGCCCCCTGGCAAGTATAAAAAAGATCGATAAGGAGATTGGTCTTTTCAAGATCAATTTGATGAAAAAAAGCATTAATATAACGCTGCTGCGTTTCAAAAAGAGTCAACACCATAACTTTCCATTAATTGTTTATACTTGTTGAGCACCTCGCATCCATACATTCCGTCAATCAAACGATGATCAAACGAAAAGGACAGAGAGATCATGGACCTCACTTTGATCTCTCCTTGATGAACAACCGCTTTAGGAACAATAGCTCCGGCAGCAAAAATAGCTGCTTCAGGATGCCGGATAAGGGCAAACCCCAATTCAATGCCGCTCATGCCAAAATTTGTCAGAGTAATCGTTCCTCCCTGCATTTCTTCCAAGGTCAGTTTTCCCTCACGTCCTTTGGAAGCGACATCACGAATCGCTCGCGCTAGTTCTATCACATCTTTTTTATCGGCATGATGAATGACCGGAACCACCAGTCCTTTTTCCATATTCACAGCAATTCCCAAATTCACAGAGGAATTCATCACAATATTATCCTGAGAAATCGTTGCATTGATCAAAGGAAAATCAGATGCAACCTGGCACAAAGCCTTCGCCAAAAAAACCGTTAATGAAATTTTCACATGATGTTCTTGTTGCATCTGTTCTTTATGGGCGGCAATATACGCCAAAAGATCGGTAACATCTATATCCGTAACAAGTGTTGCATGAGGTATTTCGCGATAAGAACGCATCATATTTTCTGCAATAGCCTTGCGCATAGGGGTCATGGGAACAATATTCTTCTCTTTATTCTCGAGATATTTTTCCATATCCTTCTTCGATAAACGACTTGTTTCTTTAGGAATATATTGCAATTCACTTTCTACTATACCATGCGTTTGGGCCAAATGACGCACCGCAGGAGAATAGAAATCGCTGTCCGCCATTTTCTCTTCTACGATTTTTTCTTGCATATTCTGTTTAGGAATGACAACTTTTTCCTCTTGCGTTTTTATAACCGCTAAAGGATCTCCCACAGAGATTTCTTGATTTTCTTGCGCCAATATCTTATGTAAAATCCCACTGGCCGTTGCAGGGATCTCCGAAGCTAATTTATCCGTGGCCACTTCGACAAGAGACTCGTCCTTTTCAACAAAATCTCCTTCTTTTTTATGCCATCGAACAATTGTAGCACTAACAATGCTTTCCCCTAACTTGGGCAGATTCATAATAACTTCTTCCATGACACTCCTAAATATCCGAATCCATCCATGTGGCTGCATGATAAATCGTATAATTGATCTCTCCCTCCTTAGCGGCAACAAATACAGCAGCCACTGCATCGCCTAAAACATTTACCACAGAGGAAACCATTTCCCTTAACCGGTCAACTCCGGCTACAAGGGCGATTCCCTCTAAGGGAAGCCCTAGCGCACTCAAGACAAGAGAGAGCATAATCAGCCCTGTACCAGGTATGCCTGCAGCACCAATCGCCGAAAAAAGAGAGACTAAAATCAAAACGGCAATCTTCACCCAGCCAAGAGCAATCCCATAAGCTTGGGCAATAAAGATCGCTCCCACTGCCTGTCCAATAGCCCCTCCGTTCATATTAATCGTAGACCCCAAAGAAAGAACAAAGCCTGATATATCTTTAGAAACACCCAGATGCTTTTGAGCACATTCTAAAGAAACCGGCAAAGTCGCCGAACTGCTACTGGTCGTGACGGCCAATACAATTGCGTCCTTCATTCCTTTAAAAAAAGGAACGATGCGCACTTTTGCCAAATACTTCAAAGAAACGGAAAAAATAATCATCAACTGAAAGAGACAGGCAATATAATTACACAGCAAAAACTTAATTAATGGCATGATCACCTTTAATCCAATAGAACCAAACGTCGAGGCAATCAAGGCAAAAACCCCATAAGGGGCCAACATCATGACAAAATGGGTCAGAGTATGCATGGTATCAGAAACAGCTTCCAATAGGGATAAAAGGGGTTTTGCTTTTTCTTTGGTAAAAATAATGGCAATTGAAAGAAAGAGGGAAAAAATAATGACCTGCAAAATATTTCCGGTAGAAAAAGCGGTGAAAGGATTAGAGGGAATCAAAGAAAGAAAAAAATCGGACAGATGCAGCTGATTGTTGGAAGCAATGTCCACTTCTACGCTTACCAATGAGAGCCCCTCTCCTGGTTTGATGACCTCAGAGAGCATTACTCCCATAAGGATCGCAATAACGGTCGTGACAAAGTAAAAACCAATGGTTCGCAATCCGATACGTCCCAATCTCTTAGGATCATGAATGTGACAAACACCCACAACGAGAGAAGAAAAAATAATCAATGTGACCAGCATGGTCAAAAGATTCAAAAATATTTTACCGAATATATGAAATATCTGTGCATGAGGACCTAAAATAATCCCCGCAAATATTCCTAAAATCAAACCGATTAATATTTTTACCCAACTCTTCATAAAATAAAAAGTTTGTTATATTCATTTTAAAGAATTATTAATATTTTCGACGATTTTTTCAAGTTGTTTTTCCCAATTTTCATTTCCAAAAATAATTTGCGACTTAATTTGAAGAGTAATTACGGGAAGAGCAATACTTTGTTGCGAATTCAATTTAACTCGATCTTTTTCGGTACACATTAAGTAACGCGCCCCCAGATTCCGCGCATGCTCTGCAAAAGCACTCAGTTCTTGAAAAGAAATTTCGGCATGATCGGCAAGTATTTTTTTTGTGACAACGTCAATTTTTTCTTTTTTCAAAAGAGCTAGAAAATGTTCCGGATGCGCAATAGCGCAAAACACTCCCACAGGACTATTGGATAAAAAAATCTTTTGGTGGTTTTGATCCTCCATTCGGCTCACAACAGGAACCATGCCAATGCACGGCGCATGGGAATATGCTCGCAGATCCTTTTGAATCTGCAAAAATTTCTCTTCCTCAAAGACATTATTGATCACGATAAGATCAGACATTTGAAGACTGGTTGGAAAATCACGCAAAAAACCACGAGGCAAGAAATAATGATGCCCGAAAGGATCCGTAGCATCTACAATCGTTATAGAATAATCTTTTTTTAAATGACGATACTGCATCCCATCATCCAAAATCGCTACTTGAGCTCCTTTCTGATAAGCCTTCTTAGCCAAAAGCACCCGATCTTTCCCAACGCCAACCCATCCTTTTTTCATATGAGTTAAAAATATTTTAGGTTCATCTCCCACCTTCTTCCAAAAAATATTTTTATCGGGTTTTAACAATACGGCGCTTGAGTTGTTTCTTCCATACCCTCGAGTAAGGATCGCTATCGAAAAAAGCTTGTCCAAACAACCCGCAAGCATAAGCGTAAAGGGCGTCTTGCCTGTCCCTCCAGCAACAATATTGCCTATACTAATGACATATACAGGAACACGCTTCGGAAGGAAAAAATGATATAACCATTGATGAAACCAAACACTACTCTTAAACAACAGACTGACTAGATAAAGAAAAAAAAGAATAAAAGAATAACCGATTCCCCTTTTTTCTCCTTTAATTATAGAAGTAATTCGTAAAAAAAAATTATGTTTCATTCCTTTCACAGCTTAGCGCATTAGCAGCATAAAAAAGCTGATATTCCACCATTTCAATAATAATATGAATAGCGGCCATATGAGCTTCTTGTATACGATCTGAATAAGCACCCCCATCCACGATCCACTCTAAATCGGAAAATCCTTTTATCTTTCCCCCTCCTTTTCCTAAAAAACTGATCGTTTCTAATCCACTTTCTTTAGCCTTCAATAGAGCATAGTAGAGATTGGTAGAATTACCGCTAGTGGTAAGGGAGACCAAAATATCCCCTTTTTTACCAAAAGCGCTTACGGATCTTTCAAAAACAAAATCATAGCCTACATCATTGGCAACGCATGACATATGTCCGACATCCGCGAGGGCGATAGCGGGAAGGGCTGCTCGTTTCTTGCGAAAATACCCGCTCAATTCTTCCGCAAAGTGCATCGCATCACATAAACTCCCCCCATTCCCGGCAATCAACAGTTTATTTCCCCTTTGAAAAGCCGCGCTAATTCTCTCTGCTGCCTTAATGATAAAATTTTTAGCAACAGGGGTATCTAAAGCTTGAATCGCCTGCATCGCCTCTAAAATCGCAATACTTACCTTTTCTTCCATAACCACATTTCCTTAATAGTTCTCCAGAAGATGGTAATATACCAAGGCTATTTATGAGAAGAAACAATAATCCGTTTTCGACACCCTCTATTACAACTTCTTTTTCTGTTGGAATATGTAGAAAAAACGGATACTATGGAACGTGATATCAAAGCTCTCTAATAAAGAGTTTGTGGTATTTTATGTTTACCCAAAAAGCATACCTGGAAAATGATTATGGATAAAAAATACAACGTTCTTATTGTTGGAGCCACCGGCCTTGTAGGGCAAGAACTTCTCTCCCTGCTAGAAACGACTTCTATTCCCATCGCCTCTCTTACCTGTTGCGCCTCGTTTCGCTCTAAGGGAAAAACAGTTAAATTCCATGAAGAGACTCTTCCTATTGTAGAACTGGATCCAAAACTTTTTATGCATTGCGACATCGCATTTTTTTGTGCGGGAGGAACCGTCTCTCAAGAATTTATCCCCATCGCACGAAAACATACGCTTTGCATCGATCTTTCTTCCGCTTTTCGCCTTGATCCTGACGTTCCCTTGGTAATTCCAGAAATTAACAAAGAAGCCCTTCTGCATCATCAAGGAGTCATTGCTTCTCCTAACTGTACGGCGACTCTTCTTTTGATGGCTATTTATCCTTTATATAAGGAATTCGGCGTTCGCCGCATCGTCACTTCTACCTATCAAGCGGCCAGTGGAGGAGGCATTACTTTAATTCGAAAACTTCTCAATGATACCGAAAGCGCACTCCAAGGACATAAACAATCCTCCGAAAGTTACGGATTTAACCTCTTCTTACACAATTCTCCTTTATCGGAGGAAAAATTTTCTGCAGAAGAAATCAAACTAAAAGAAGAATCAAAAAAGATTTTATCCGATCCCTCTTTATCAATCAGTGCGACCTGTGTCCGTGTTCCGGTTCTTCGGGCTCATAGCCTTTCCGTCAATGTAGAATGTGCAAAAGATCTCCATCTTGAATCGGTGTATACCGCTATGAGAAATATGCCAGGCTTACAAATCCAGGAAGACCTTGATGCGGCTCTTTTTCCGACGCCATTTATGGCTTCCTTTCAAAAAGAGACTTTCGTCGGACGCATTCGTCTGGACCCAACCAGAAAAAACTGTGTTGATATGTGGGTGGTGGGAGATCAACTCCTTAAAGGAGCTGCTTATAATGGATTGCAAATAGCTGAACAAGTCATTGCATTACTCTAACCCTGCCAGCCCGAAGTCAATATATTTTTAGCTGCGTTGATATCTCTATCGAACGTTTTCATACAAGAAGGGCTCTTCCAAATTCTATCACTCTCATCCCTCCCCTAAAGAGGTGGGGGTTCCCATGGGCAGTCATCATGGATTTTCTCATCTTTAAAACTCATCTTTTCCCCCTTAACAGGATGGAAAAATGAGATTTGTGTATGATGCAAAAAAAGACGTTCTCGTTTCCACGAGCTTCCATATTTTTGATCTCCTACAATAGGATGGTGTATATAGCCAAACTGGACTCGAATTTGATGATATCGGCCTGTCACCAAGGTAATACGAACTAAAGAAAAACCTTTTTCTTCCCGTATCACCTCATATGTCAACATAGCTTCTTTTCCGTTACAAGGATCTACGACAGCATAATGATCTTTTTTTCTTAGGGAATGAACCAACGCTCCTTGTTTCCTTTCCATTCTCCCCTCAATCCAGGCTATATATATTCTTTCAATTTTATGCTCGCGCATCTGTTGGTTAAGACGAGAAAGTGCTTTAGAGGTTCTCGCAAAAAGGACAAGACCGCTCACAGGTTTATCTAACCGATGAATGGGATGAAGAAAAACATTGCCCTTTTTCTGAAATTCTTTTTTAACCCAAGCAGCAACTATTTCTTGAAGATTTGGTTTATCCCCTTCTTTTTGTGTAAGCAGATTGGAAGGTTTTGTCACAACAATAATATGATTGTCACAATAGAGCAATTTAACGGTTTTTTCTTTGTCTACATACTTCATATAACACAAGGGTGGAGGCTATGGCGACATTTAAAGAATCTGTAACGCCCTGCATAGGAATTCTTATCTTCTCGTCTGCTCTTTCTATCCATTGCGACGAAAGGCCCTGATGTTCAGCCCCAACGGCAATAGCTACAGATCCTGTAAGATCACTATCCGTATAATCCTTTTCGGCATCGGGTGTCGTAGCAATGATCTTTATCTGATGTTTCGATAAAAAATGAAACGCCTCTTCAGCATGCGAAAGAACAATCGTTTGAGAAAAAAAGGTACCGATACTTGCGCGAACGACGTTAGGATTAAAGATATCCGTTAAAGGATCGCAAAGAATAATTCCATCGACACCTGCCGCATCTGTTGAGCGTAAAATAGCGCCTAAATTACCCGGTTTTTCAATTTGTTCTGCGATAAGAAGAAAAGGCGGGTTAGAAAATTTTTTTTCTAATAAAGACCAAGAAGAATACTGCATCGATGCAATGGCCAAAAGCTTCTCAAAACGCTCTCCGTACGATATTTTTTGAAACACTTCTAAAGAACAGGCAATAAGGGAAATTCCATTGTTCTGAGCCTGTTCTAACAATTTTTTTTCCTCCTCAGAAAAAGAACCACCCAACACGTAAAAAAAAGTTTCTATTTTGATATGAGCATCGAAGGCTCTTTGTAACTCCCGATTGCCTTCAATAATATATTTTTTTTCTGCGTCCCTCACATTTCTCTTTCTCAAGGCCATCACATATTTAATCGTCGGATTAGAAAGGCTCGTAATGGCTTTTATCGTTCCCATATACCAAAACTCCCCGAAGGCAACGTGAAACTATCCTGTGCAGCAATGATCAACTCACCGGTATGGATTTTTCCCTCTTCCTTCCCAAAATGCTCCTGCAATAAATGATCGATGACCAAAGGCGTAAATCCGGGAGTATGCGAAGTGAAAATGACAAAATTGTCTTTTTCAAAGGCAAGCAATTGAGAAACAAGCTGAAGCAGCTCCTCGATATCTCTTTCCAATTTAAACACCTCTTGTCTTTTTCCTCTACCGAATGTGGGAGGATCGAGAATAATGCCGTCATATCGGACGCCTCTTCGAATTTCTCTTTTCAAAAATTTAAAAACATCATCGACAATCCATCGGATAGGAAAGTTGTCCAAGCCATTGATCTTGGCATTTTCCCTGGCTTTCTGCACCATTGGATGGGAAGCATCCAAATGACATACCGAAGCCCCTTTTTGCGCAGCGACCAAAGTAGCGCCTCCCGTATAGGCAAAAAGATTTAAAATATTTTGTCCTTTTCGAACTTTCTGCTGTAACCTATTCCACACAGAAAGATGTTCTGGAAACACTCCCATGTGACCGAAATCCGAACAAAAAACAGCATATTCGATGCCTCCCCATGTTATATTCCATGTGGAGGGTAGCGAGGTATGATAAGTCCATCCGCCTTTATCTTCTCTTGAAAATTGAGCATCGGCCTGAGTCCAAAATTTTTTCTCTTTTTGACAGGTCCAAAGGGCTTGAGCTGCAGGTCGAATAATCCGATATTTTCCCCACTGTTCCAGCTTCTTTCCTTCTCCGCTATCGATAAGTAAATATGCGTGCTTCGTCATGTGGCAAGTTATCCCGTATTTTTCGTAATAATAGACCGAATACCACCTGAGTCGTATAGTGGATCACCGTGGATCGATCTCCCGGCACATGCAGTTCAACGGTATCAGGCTTTTCCCCTCTATGGGCTATGGCCACCCAAACAGTACCTACCGGTTTATTTTTAGTTCCCCCTCCGGGACCGGCAATTCCGGATACGCTTGCAACATAATCGGCATGACTTAACGAAAAAAGATGATCAGCCATTTCTTCGACCGTTTGCTGACTAACCGCTCCTTTCTGTTGCAAAGTACTATGGGATACTTGTAAAAATTGTTCTTTAAACTCATTGGAATAAACGACAAGGGAACCTAAAAAACTCGCAGAAGTCCCAGAAACCTTTGTCATAGATGAGGCAATTGCTCCTCCTGTACAAGATTCTGCCAATGCCAATGTCTTTTTCTTATCTTGTAGTGCAGCATGAACAACTTGAGGAAGAGAAAGGTTTTCTTTCGAATAGAGTTCCTGAGAAAAAACGGCTAAAATCTTTTCTTCGACCGCCAAGAAAAGATGCTCTACTTCTTCAGGATTTTGATGACAGATCTTGATACGTATATGGACTCCTCCTAAAAAAGGATAAATTCCCCACTGTAATCCGGGAATCATTTTTTGCCATTGTACAATATAAGGTTCTACCTGCCACTCATGAACCAGGCATAAACTAAATGTCTTCTCATAATATTTTTTGGATAGAACAAAACGAGACCGGATAAAGGGCATTACCTCTTGCAACATAGGTTGCATTTCCTGAGGAACTCCAGGAAGAGCGATCAAAACAGATCGATCCTGAAAAATCAATCCTGGAGCTGTTCCTATTTTATTAGGAATAATTTTCGCTTTTCTAGGGATCGTCGCTTGATTCTCTATTGTAGATATATGGGGAAATCGATTGGTCAAATCTCGAGCAATTCCTTCATCAAAGAAGACATCGGATTGAAAAATTGAGACCAACACTTTTTTGGTCAGGTCATCAAACGTAGGGCCGAGACCTCCTGTTGTTATGACAAGATCCGCACGGGACAAAGCCCTCTCCAGCTCTTCTTGCATCACCTCTTTCTGATCGGGAAGAGTCGTATAACGACAGATGCCATATCCCTCTTTTTTGAGTATTTGTGCAATATAAGCGCTATTTGTATCAATAGTAGATCCGGCTAAAACCTCATCGCCTATAATCACAAGTTCGATTTTCATGTAGTCTTCTGCTTCCATTTTTTAGGCAACATCGGCATAATCACGAGAAAAAAGATCCCCAGAGAAATCATACAATCCGCCATATTAAAAACAGGAAAAGAGTGGTTGGCCCATGTAAAATGAAACATATCTATCACCTTGCCGTAAAAGAAAAAATCCAAAAGATTCCCTACAGCTCCTGTGATAATCAGTAAGTAAAAAAAAGTTTTATGTTTCTCTTTATTAAAAAAGAGAAGATATCCTATTAAACCACAGATAATCACTCCTCTTAGAAAAATGAGATAATTCGTATACTCTGCAAACAACCCCCATGCAGCACCGGAATTTTCCACATGATTTAAAGAAAAACTCATATTAAAAATATTATGAAAAATACCAATCCCTCCAAAGGGATAGGACATATGAATCCATGATGTTTTCGGAATAGCCGTATAGGTAAAATATTTTAATGAACAATCAAAAACAAGCAAAATCACACTAATAGCAAGATACTTAGCCCATTTTTTCATTATATCAATCCTTTTTCAAATTTTTCTTGTGCATCCACAGTCATAGTAGCATAGGGAATCGCTTCCAAGCGAGCTTTTGGAATAGGTTCTCCTGTTACATCACAAATACCATACGTTCCTTCCTCCATTTTTTCCAATGCTCTTTTGATCTGTTTCAAGATATTCATTTCCTTATTCGTTAATTCAAGACTGATTGTTTTATCAAAATCATCTGTCCCCTCATCCGCCTGATGCTGTGAATACCCTCGCGATTCACTAAGCTCTTTCACTCCTTCCGTAGTATCGTGAACAGAAGCACAAAGCTGCTGGTACATCTCTTCTAATTGCTTTCGAAATTTTTCTATTTCAGCCTTTTTGAACGTCATAATCCTTGTCCTTTTTTTGATCTGATGACAATTTATCTTTGGATTGAATCGCTTCAATAGCCAGCACTAAATCATCAATGTTTTTAAAACGTTTATATACACACGCAAATCGAATATAGGCAACCACATCAAGATGATTCAAATAATTCATGACAATATCTCCTAGCTCCTGAGAAGAAATTTCCCGAATCTGTCTTTCGGCCAAATCAGCAGTAATTCGATATACTAATGATCGCACTTGATCATGGGAAATTTTAGAATGACGACAAGCTGCATCCAATCCTTTCAATAATTTTTCCTGTTGAAAGTCCTCATAGGTTCCGTTTCTTTTTTTGACTTGTATCGATAGATCGATCGTTTCAAAAGTTGTAAAACGACTTTTGCAATTCAGACATTCTCTTCGTCTTTTTATCGCATTAATATCCGCAGCAATACGAGAATCTGTCACTTTAAATTCGTGATGATGGCAAAAAGGGCATTGCACTTTCCCTAACTCCTAAAAAATTATTAACTACGATTTTTTATACAAAAAGAGTTTGTAAAAAAGCAATAAAATAATTTTAAATTATTTATTTACAGCTTCTTATAAAAAATTCTATCCATTTTTTTATTTCCACAAAAGTAAAGCCGATCAGAGCGGTAAAGATAGGAAATCTCCATTCATACCAACTCATAGATTGAGTATGAAAGGCTTCTTGAGCAATATATACTGCAAAAAGCTGTAAGAAAAAACCAACACCTATTGATAAAAACACATAAGGATTTATAGAAAAACTTTTTTTGACACAGTAAAAAAACGGCTCATTTTCTTTTTGTGCTTGTATTCCATTAAACCATTGGCTCATGACAACAGAAGTAAAAGTGATCGTAACTGCATGCTCATAAGTAAATTGTGTGAGCAAATAGCGAAAGAGAATAAAAGCAACAAGCCCCATAACAATGCCAAATGTACTAATTCTAATAACTTGGGAAAGATCAAAAAATTGACGATACATCTTTCGGGGTTTTCGCTGCATGACATCCCCCTCTTGTTGAATAAGGGGGAAAGTTTTATCTTGCACACCATCGGTCACAAGATTAATCCACAAGATTTGTATGGGAAAAAGAGGAAGGGGAAGATTGGAAAAAATTGCCAAAGAAATGAGAAAAATTTCCTGCACAGAAGCCGATACGAGGTAGTAAATAATTTTTCGTATATTATCGGCAATGACTCTTCCTTTAGCAATGGCCTCAACGATCACTTTTAAGTTATTATCGAGAATGACCATCTTAGACACGCTCTTGGCAGCCTCTGTTCCGGATCCCATGGCAATCCCTAAGTCCGCAGCCTTAAGCGCCGGGACATCATTAACCCCATCTCCGCTTACGGCAACAATTTCTCCCCTATCTTGTAATACCCTAACAATTCGGTATTTATGTTCCGGCAATATCCTGGCAATCACTTTAATATAATGCAGTTTTTCATATAATTCTTGATCCGTGAAATTCTCAAGCATCTCCCCTGTCATCACTTCTTCACATCCTCGGCAAATCTTCACTTCTTTCGCGATGGCAGCTGCTGTCGCAGCATGATCTCCCGTGATCATAATCACATTCATCCCTGCTTTTTGCGCCTCGATAACGGCATGGACAACTCCCTCATTAGGAGGATCTAAAAAGGCGACAATCCCGACGATCTCAATATTCCAAGTCTCCATCGCTTCTCCATGCCAAGAGCCTTCGGCAAATGCTAAAACTCTCAATCCTTTTTTCGATAGCTGGGTTACTTCTTGTTCGTAAAGTTCCAAATTCTTTTGAGAAGAAAATTTTTTCAACGCTTCAAAAGCGCCCTTGACGAAAAGAGTAGGATTCCCATCTATATCATAGACGGCAGCCATCAGTCTTTTTCTCGTATCAAACGGATAGAGCCAGAGGCGTTTGTTTTTCTTGCGTAATTGGGGACCTATTTGAATCCAATTTTCTAAAGCCCGATCGATCGGATCGATCATTTTTTTTTCTTCCACACACAAGCCTGCTATCCTCTCTAACCGCTTTCCATCCAAGGAATATACTTTTTCTACTCGAAGATTGCCTGAAGTAATGGTTCCTGTCTTATCCACTGCGATAACAGTTGTACTCCCTAACGTCTCTACTGCAGGGAGTACCCGGATCAACGTTTTCTTTCGATGTAGCGCCAGCGCTCCAAGGACCAGTACCAACGTAACCACGATCGGCAATCCCTCTGGGACTGCCGAAACAAGTTCTGCAATAAATATATATCCTATCTCAAACCAATCCCGTCCTTGCATCACTCCATATAACCCAATGAAAGCAAACAAACAGCAGAGCAAAACCACATATCGTTTGGTGAAAAAGTTCACCGCTTTTGTAAGGGGGCTTTCAACACTCTTTATCTGAGCTTTTTCCACAATAGAGGCAAAATAGGTATTTAATCCTGTGCGAATCACCAATGCTTTAGCATTTCCCCGAACAACTGTAGAGCCTGCAAAGAGCATATTAACCTGATCCGTCACAGCTGTTTTAGCCGGAAGTGTGGCCATATGATCTTTAGCAACTGGAAGAGATTCTCCGGTAATGGAAGACTCATCCACCATCAGGCTTTCATCATGAATAATCCTCATATCGGCCGTTACTGTTTCTCCTTCGTTCAACAACACAATATCGCCGGGGACAAGGCTCTTTGAAGCCACGGAAATCTCTTTTCCTTCTCGTATGACTGTCTCTCGGCTTTCTGTAAGCTTTTTTAAAGCATGAATGGAAGTTTCCGCTTTCAGTTCCTGCCAAAATCCCAAAAGGGCATTGAATATCACTAAAAAAATAATCGCTAAAAAATCGACGATACGATAGGAAAGAGCACTGATCACAGAAGCGGCTAACAAGACATAAATCAAAATATTATGAAACTGCCGGAAGAAAATTTTCGCAACGCTAATTTCCTCTTCTTTAAGAACATTTTTCCCAAATATCTTTTCTCTTTGAACAACTTCTTGATGGGAAAGGCCCTGAAAAGACGAGGCTATTTTAGCAAGATTCTCCTCTGCAGAAAAATGATGAGGGAGGTGGATCGTTTCCATATAAAATCACAGCTTCGCTATTTTTCTGCACTATACCAAAAGAGGAATAATTTTTTGAAAAAAGAGTAAAGATTGACGCAAGAATAAATACTTAGCGCTCTATCAGAAATCTATCCCTCCCATCAATTCGGCCCATTTACACAATTGACTCTTCCGTCCTAGAATGAAAAATGGCTCTCAAAACAAAATTTTTCGCGGATTTATTTTGGATAACGAGAACTCTTTTTTTTCTGAAAAAAATTTCTGCGATTTTTATTTTTAAACGGTGGTTTTCTATGAGAAAACGATTTTTTATCGCTTGCTCTTAGATTTTTTTTGGGTTCAAGACCGGGGATCTTTTTAATTTCAATCTTTTTCCCCATCTGTTTTTCGATTAACGCTAACAACTTCCCTTCTTTATTACTTGCAAAAGAAATAGCAGTTCCCTTGGCTTCCGCTCTAGCCGTCCTTCCTATACGATGAACATAATCCTCAAAACCTCTCGGCAAATCAAAATTGATCACATGAGAAATCGTTCTAACATCAATTCCTCGTGCCGCCACATCGGTAGCCACAAGAATATGATGTCTCCCATTACGGAGCTGATTGATAGTCTTCGTACGTTGTCTCTGATTCATGTCCCCGTGAAGACTGGCGGCTAGATAATTTAAATCCAGCAAACTCTGAGTCAATTTTTCCGCTTGTATCTTTGTAGAAGTAAAAATAATTGCCTGTTCTATATTCAAATGATCCAAAAGATGCACTAAAATTTTCTGCTTATGATGAATATCATCCACATAAAAAATACTCTGATCAATATTTTCCTTTTTATGGGTTTCCAATTCTATATTAATTTCCATTGGCTTATTGAGCAATTTTTTAGATAAAGCCAGAACATTTCCCTTTAAAGTAGCCGAAAATAACAAAGTTTGAGGCTTGGAGGGAAGCTCTTCGAAAATTTCCTGTACAGATTCAGAAAATCCCATATCTAACATGCGATCAGCTTCATCTAGAACCACTATTTCTATACGGGCTAAGGAAATTCTACCTCGTGCCAATTGATCAATAAGACGCCCTGGAGTCGCAACTACAATTTCGTGTGGAAGATTTAGCTCTCTATTTTGTTTATAAAACTCTACACCTCCGCAAATACAAATCGTTTTCATCTTGTTGATGGCTTTACTATACTTTTTAGCCTCATCAGTTACTTGCATAGCTAATTCTCGAGTAGGAACTAAAATTAATGCACGAGGACCTTTTTTCTTACTAGGAGAATGACTGGTGAACAATCGTTGAATCACCGGCAAAAGAAATGCCGCTGTTTTTCCTGTACCGGTAGGTGCAGATACTCTAAGATCAACTCCGCTAAAAATTTGAGGAATCACCTGATTTTGCACAGGAGTTGGAAATTTATACCCCAATGAAGACAAATTATCCAAAAGAGTAGAATGAAAATTGAATTTTTGAAAAGGCATATAAAATAAACCTGTTAATTTTACTAAAAAGTATGCCTACTTATTCTTAAAAAAGATATCACAAACTGAAAAACATGTATTAAAATAATTTTTTATCAATTTTCGCGAAAAAATAAAATTTTTAATCAACTCCATAGTACTATGGAGTTTTTGGACAAATTATAGCATCGGAGAAGGTGGGATTCGAACCCACGATACATATTTCTATATATACACGCTTTCCAAGCGTGCTCCTTCAGCCACTCGGACACTTCTCCTTAAAAAAAAGCAAGGATACAAAAAAAAACAATAAAATACAGCTTCTAATCACACAGAAAATTCAAAAACCTTTTGCCCCCCCTATGCACTAGGGCAAATTCACAAATACGGGCGTCACAGCATAGGTACTATTTTCTTTAGCATTTTTATCAAGATAAGAGGTTGTTTTCGGAGAGACTTCTGCAATCAGTTTTTTCCCTTCAGGAAAATCGACACGAAATATCTGATATTTCAAAAGAGTCGTTCCTGGAGGTATTGTTCCGGACAAGACCCAAGAAAGAGATCCTACAAA
Source organism: Parachlamydiales bacterium (assembly GCA_016931275.1). Taxonomy (GTDB): domain Bacteria; phylum Chlamydiota; class Chlamydiia; order Chlamydiales; family SM23-39; genus JAFGFA01. The sequence continues at coordinate 62,828 of JAFGFA010000001.1, read as the reverse complement.
TCCTTTAGACAACCAAATTCGATCTACAGAAACGGTCGCAATACTAGACATATCCAAAGAACTATTTTCTGCATATCCTAAAGTGAGATCAATTTTGTTAGATCCAGCAAACCACATTTTTAAAGGATTCGGGCTTCCGTGACCGGAAAAACCTGCAAGATCATACAACACTGCAGGGGCATAAGTTTTATCTTCTCTCCAGGACTTCCCTTCGGCCCCATAAAAAATAGGATTATCAGGATCAACCATCCATGAAATGCCATCTTTAGATGTCGCATGACCGATGTGTACATCGACTTCTGAAGAGGGACTACAAGATCCTGAATAATAAAGATGATACATTGCATGATCCTGTACAACAGAAGCCCGATAACGACATATTCCATCCCAATCTACAGATTTTCCTGAAGGAATTACAACGGGCTCGGAACCATAACGAACCCAATGAACTCCATTCGAACTATAAGCAAGAGCTATTCGTTTTACACTACCTTCCGGAGTTTCTCCATCTCCTACATCATAATACATCACATAAGAAAAGCTAAGGGGCTGTCCTGATGTATTCGTCCCATGATCATTGTACAAAACAGAACTAGGTCCATATAAATGACAAAAATAGGCTAGGTCTCCTACAAGATATTGTTTTTCATCTTGTGTAATAGGCTGATCATTCTCCCAATGAATACCGTCTTCAGATTCCGCATAACGAATTGCAACAACAGAAGACTGAGAAGCTGCTGTATCCCAATACCAAATTTTATAATAATATCGCCCTTTTCCAAAACATTCAGGATCATAGACGACTACCGGATGGCTTGCTTCTGCTTGAATACCGAATAGGGGAATCAAACAATGATCCTCATCCCAATGAATTCCATCTTCAGAACAAGTATAATATATTGTATCGACACCGCCAATGCTGGTGACAAACCACATTTTATAACATTCATGGTCATGAAACCGATTTGCATTATAAAGCACGCAAGGATAGGCAGCTTTTAAAGAATTATGTTGCGGATTAAAAACGGGATTATTCGGATTTTCTACCCACCTTGTCCAATAAGAAGCCTGCAAAACGGTACCTATCAACATACTCGCAAACAACAATCTACGCACAGAAAGAGCCTTTTGTAAAACTTTCAAAAAAGTATCCATATTTTAGGAAATAAACACAAAATTTTTTTATGTAGCACAATAAAAACAGAAAAAAGTTTTCTCGTAACAGGGTTCTTATCTTTTTCTCATTGAAAATTTTTCAAAAAAACAGCATATTTTTAAGGATGAAAAGAAATTATTGGTTATTTTTGTGTTTGTTATTGGTAGCAGGATGTCGTACTTCTCTGCCGCCTTCGAAGGTACGACCTTTGGTCGTGGTAACCTATTCTCCCTATACATACTTTGTCAAACGCATTGCCGGCCCTACCTTGGATGTACGCAGTCTTATCCCTTCTGGAGAAAACCCTCTTGTTTTTACTCCTTCGATGAAAGAGGTCAAATTAGCCTATGACGCAGATCTCTGGTTTGGGTTAGGAAAAGCTTTTGAGAAAAAATTATTTTCTGTAATAGCGACTCACAATCCCGATTTAGTGACCTTAAATCTTTGCAACAACACCGAATCTCTAGAATATGACAAAGAAGATTTTATATGGATGAGCCCTAAAATAGTACGAACACAAATAGAGAACATTGCAGAAAAATTAATCGAATATTTTCCGGAAAATCATTCTTTTTATAAAGAAAACCTTCGGACATTTTTAGCGGATTTAGAGGAACTCGACCGAGATATCCGAATGACATTAGATCATATAGATGTCCGATCCATACTGATTTCTTATCCGGCTTTGGCTTATTTCTGTCGCGATTATCTATTGGAGCAAATAGCCTTCAATGCCGATCATCATTCCCCCTCTCTTTCTTTAGTATTAAAGTATGCCCAAGAAAAACACATTGCTCAGGCTTTAACACAACCCCATCAAAATAATCAGGGAATTCAGTCTATAGCAAAAATTTTAAATATTCCTGTCAAGATGATAGATCCTTTCTCAGAAAACTATCTTGCTAATATGCGATATATTGCAAAAACAATCGCCAATCTCCCATAAAGATGTTGTTGACATTGCAAAAACAATGCTATACCATGTTAGCATTAGAAATGGTGAGGAGACACAATGTACGCGGTTATTCAATCGGGTTCGAAGCAATTTCAAGTATCTAAGGGAGACACAATCGATATCGATTTAATTGATATCCCTGAAACACGCAAAGTTACGTTTCAAAAAGTTCTTTTATGCAGTGATGGAAAGAAAAACGTATTAGGAGCCCCTTACTTAGACAACTGCATTGTTTCTGGCGATATTGTCAAGGAAACAAAAGGGCCAAAAGTGATTTCATATCGTTATAAAAGAAGAAAAAACTATCAACGTAAAAAAGGGCATCGTCAAAATTTTGTACGAGTGCATATTACTGATATTCAATTACAATAAGGAGCGATACCATGGCACATAAAAAGGGACAGGGATCATCAAAAAACGGACGTGATTCACAATCCAAACGATTAGGGATTAAAGCGACCCATGGACAATTTGTTCGTGCGGGCAACATTTTAGTTCGTCAAAGAGGAACCAAATGGCATCCGAAACAAAATGTCGGATTGGGAAAAGATTATACTATTTTTGCCCTCATCGATGGAATTGTTTCCTTTAATAAAAGCAAAAAGACCACTGTTTCTGTTCTTCCTGTACAACAGTAACACTAATTATTTGAATCTATATGTTTATTGATCATGTCACTATTTCCTTTTCCGGCGGAAAAGGAGGTAATGGAATTGTTGCTTGGCGCCGAGAGAAATATATTCCTAAAGGAGGGCCTGCCGGCGGCAATGGGGGTCCTGGAGGCTCCATTATCCTACAAGGCGACCGCCATCTCTTTTCTCTGGAACATTTACGCAATCGACCGCATATTAACGCAGACAATGGCCATCAAGGAGGCCCTAATAATAGAACTGGAAAAAGAGGTTCGGATAAAATTATTAAAGTCCCTTTAGGGACCTTGATCAAAGACGCTTCTTCACAAAAAGTTATTATTGACCTTACCCGTGATCAAGAACAATATATTCTCTGTCATGGAGGACGAGGAGGAAGGGGCAACACTTCCTTTAAATCATCAACACATCAAGCCCCCCACATATGCACAGAAGGCACTCCTGGAGAAAAAGCATCTGTAGAACTTGAACTAAAAATCATAGCAGATGTGGGATTGATCGGCATGCCGAATGCTGGAAAATCGACTCTTTTAAAAGCTTTAACCTCGATCCCTGTAAAAATTGCCCCCTATCCCTTTACAACTTTAACGCCGAATATTGGCATTATGGAATTTCCTGATTTTTCTCGTATTATCATCGCAGACATTCCCGGAATCATTGAAAAAGCCCATGAAGATAAAGGACTTGGACTCACCTTCCTGCGCCACATCGAGAGAACATCTGCTCTGGTCTTTGTGATAGACGGTTCTAACCCAAAACCCTTTGAAGATCTGGAAATTTTACAAAAAGAATTAGCGGCTTACAATATGAAAGAAAAACCCTTTTTAGTGGTATTTAACAAAATTGATACAAAGATCGCGCAAGAAAATTTTTCTTCTTTTCAAAAGAAATATCCTTTTCTTCTGGAGAACTTATTTGCTATTTCTGCCTTAGAAAAAGAAGGCCTCGTCCCCTTTATAACTACTTTACAAAACCTCTCTCAAAAAGAGAGAAAAAAATTCTAGCTTCTCTTTTTTTCTTTTCGGTGATTGTTAATCGTTAAAATACCGCACAGCACGACCAAAAGGATCCCTAACAAGGAAAAAATATCGGGAACCTGCTGCCACAAGATCCATCCGATCAAGCCGCTGAAGACCACTGCCAAATAGACCATGCTGCTCACTTTAGTAGGATGCCCCCAATAATATGCATTTGTAATGCAATACTGATAGGTAAACGAAAAACAGCCAACCATTAATATATAAATCCATTGAACCGCGCTGGAAGTCCAACTCCATGTATAGACCATCGGAATAGCCGATATCCCTAAGGCACTGACAAAGAAATAAAACATAATTCTGGCAACCGGTTCGGTATTGGATAATTTATTCACAGAGATCATGGCCAGTGCGACAAAAATCCCAGACCCCAGCCCCATTAAGGCCGCCGGCTGAAATACACTCCCGCCGGGTTTGATAATAAAAATCACTCCCATAAAGCCTAAAATGAGCAGCCATATTTTATTAAAAGAGAGTTTCTCATGAAAAAGCAGCGCCATCCACAGAGGAATAAATAAAGGATTGGTATTGATCAGGACAAGGGACTCGATCAAAAGCATTTTTGTTGCAGTATAAAAGAAAAAATAAATCGCAATAAGTCCGGAAACGGCTCGGAAAATATGTAAAAAAGGTTTTTTAGTTGCTATAGAAATTTTATTCTTCCAGATAAGAGGAAGGACACATAGGACGCAGAAAAAATTACGAAAAAAAACAATCGATTCTACGGAAAAATCCGATGCTAATTTTACGAAGGCTCCCATCAGGGCATAACTTAAAGAGGCAAAAATAGCATAAATAAAACCTTTAATATCATTATCCATATTTATAAGAGGATATATCGTCTGAATCTTTTTCGTCAAAAAAGCAAAAAATCATTTTTATTAAAAAACTCTTCTATACATGATACAGATTCTCTACCTGAGAGGCACTAGAAAAACATAGATTCAGATCTTTCAAAAAACCTGTATGCAAATCATAGATCCATCCATGCACACACAAAGGCCGTTGCATCAACCAAGCATTTTGTACTATAGGCGTATGACAGATATTATACACCTGTTGCACGACATTTAACTCGACTAATCGATGTTGTCTTTTTTTTAAATTTTCTATTGAGAACAGTTCGTCTTTATGTTGCAAAAATAAATCTCGTATATGACATAGCCAATGATCCACAATACCTTTTCCTGGTTTTTCCATCGCAGCTTTTACAGCACCACACTCATAATGCCCACACAAAATTACATGCTTTACCTTTAAAACATTGACAGCATAATCCAAAACAGAAAGGCAATTGATATCGGAATGCACAAACAAATTTCCTATATTTCGATGAACAAACAATTCTCCTGCTTCCAATCCGACTATTTGATTTGCCGGAACACGACTATCGGAACATCCAATCCATAAGTATTGAGGATCCTGAGAGTTGGACAAGCTTGTGTAAAAATCAGGATTTTCTCTTGTTTTTTCGAGAACCCATTTTTTATTATTTTCAAATAATCGATTCAATTCCTTCATAAGAGATAAATAATATCAGAACTGATACAAAAAAGATATTTATGAAATGCAAAGAAAATGTTACCCCTGAACGGCTTAAACATTTAAAACGAACTATCCCGCTAAATGCTCGCAGAGAACTGCTCCAGGATATTCGATTTGTTCCGGAATGGATGCATTCTATTTTCAAGGAATTAGCCGAGGAGACTTGAAGTGAAACTTGATTTTTTAAAACTATCTTCTGACTAACGGCGTCTGTACATTGAACAAGCCTCTATTCAAAGAAATATCTCCCCAGTAATCATGGAGAAAGATTTCTTCGTGTGCTGGTTAATCAGTATTCTATTCGAGTCGAAGTTCTCCGAAAGCCTTGTATTCAAAGGAGGAACTTCCCTATCAAGTAGCTATTTCTAAAAAGAATAAACGAATTTCTGATCTCTTACATTCCAAGGGCGCTCGTCCAAAATCTCCTCCCGGAATTGGATATGCTCAACATTATGACATGTACCATGAAATTCGGGTCTGTAAATCTAACTGTGTAAATAAAAACCAGTCAATTTAAAATAGATTGGCTGTAGTAGAGAAGAATTTCCTCCCCCTAGGGGGAGGAAATAAAAATTTTATTTACATAGGAGTTTTTTAATGAAGCCTGAAGAAATCAATCTTAAAGAAGAGTTGTCAAAATGCAAAACCATGAATGATCTCTGTGGAAGGGATGGACTGATACAGCGCCTTTTAGGCGGCATGGTTGAGCAAATGCTCGAAAAAGAAATGGATGAACACCTTGGCTATGAAAAACATTCTGTCAAAGGCCGTCGATCCAGAAATAGCCGAAACGGTAAAATTTCTAAAAATGTACATAGTTCTTACGGACCCTTAGAAATAGAAGTTCCCAGAGACAGGAATAGCCGATTCGAGCCTCAAGTCATAAAAAAAAGACAAAATAATATCAGCTCTTTTGACGACAAAATTATATCGATGTATGCCCGAGGCATGAGCACTCGAGACATTCAAGATCATATTCAAGAAATCTATGGTGCGACTATTTCTCCAACCTCAATATCCAACATTACGGAAAAAGTTCTTGAGGTAGCAAAAGAATGGCAAAGCCGTCCTTTGCAACGGATTTATCCGATCACATATTTCGATGCGATACACTATAAAATCCGTCGTGATGGAATGGTCATAACTAAGGCTGCCTATACCTGTTTAGGTATTGACATGGAAGGAAAAAAAGAGGTTTTGGGCTTATGAATCAGAGAAAGCGAAGGGGCTAAATTTTGGCTTCAGGTTTTTTCAGAGCTGAAAAACAGGGGCGTTGAGGATATATTTATTGCTTGTGTAGATGGGCTCAAAGGACTTCCTGATGCTATTCATGCTGTATTTCCCAATACGGAGATACAGCTTTGCATTATTCATATGATTAGAAACTCTATGAAGTATTTACCCCATAAATACACAAAGGCTTTTATAGGAGATTTAAAACTCATATATAGGGCTGAAACGGAAGATAAAGCCGAGGAAAATCTTTTAAACCTTCAAAAAATTTGGAAAGGAAAATATCCGCTTGCTGTAAATCCTTGGGTCAATCATTGGGAAAATGTAAAAATCTTTTTTCGGTTTCCGGAAGAAATTCGCCATATCATTTATACGACAAATTCTGTAGAATCCCTTCATAGACAATTTAGAAAAGCAACGAAGAATCGTTCAGTTTTCCCGACGGATGAATCCTTGTTTAAATTGCTGTTTTTAACAGTGAGAGGATTGTCCGACAAATGGACTTTGCCTATTAAGGGATGGAAAAATGCCTTGTCGCAATTTACAATATTATATGGGGAACGGATGCGAATTGAAGGGCAATGCTAATGAGCTTACACAGTTTAATTTACACTCTCGACCGAAATTTTAACCTATGAGAAAAAATAGCTGCTCCCCTTATAGGAGGTAGAAAGCTCGTTATTGCTGAATTTTGACTTCTACCCTATATAGAATTTGTCCACCAGATCTTCAAGAAGCTTGCCTTCGGGTGTATGGTCATATTTCTCATCGAACCCTACTAATTGCAGTTGCTCTCCACATAAGTCTCGTATCTCATCAGCTTGATCTTCTGAGATATTAAGCTTATAGGCGTTTTCTTCCGCCCTTTCCGTAAGAAAAAAAAGCTGCCTCAATCTATCCGGAAGGAAAGATGCTTTACAAAGATAGCTGTACTCATCCTGATTTAATTGAATTCGTTCTGTCATGGAAAATTACAAACCAAATCGCGATCGGGATTTATATTAGAAAGACGGATCTCTTCTTGGTTTAGATCGAAGAAGGAAGCCTGCTTTTGCATCGTAGAAAAGACTCTGTGATAAGCCAGCAACTCGCCCTTGTTGTACGCCTCAAAACCTTCTTTGGGACTATTTGCTTCTGTCTTTGCTTCGTATGCTTGTTTTTTTAACATAGGTATTAAATTCAAGAGATAATCTTGATATTTTTTATCTTCCACAATCTTACTTAATCCTTTCATTTAGAATTGATTGTAGGAGGTCTCTTTGCTCGGTATAGCATTCTATCTCAGCAGGCCATTTTTGTTGATTAAAGCTTGCTGCTTTCTCCAAGAGCGATGATTGTCTTGCCAGCATTCAAGATTTCTCCAGCTCTAGTAGCTGTTTCGAGAACAAGTGTTTCTTCAGCTATTTAGTAGTTAAACTCTTCTAGTACTTCCGTTGCCAATCGCATAATTTGTTCCCATTCTGGGGAATCTATGAACTCGTGGGGGTGGTTGTTTTTATCTGAAAAAACCCTGAACCGATCACGGAAGAGCTTTAAAACATCATATTGTTTGCCGGTAACCTTAAAGTCCTTATAATTCTCTAAAATAGAGTCACAGGTTGTAAAAAAGTCACAAACGGTATCCTCAAAACTATCTACTTGAGGACCTTCTCCTTTTATCCAAACTCTTTTTTGATACTCTTTATCGGCTATACAAGAGATGTGCTTTAGGTGTTCCTGCAGGATGTAGTTTTTATCTTCTTCGGTAAGTTTCAAGATTAATCTCCTATAAAAATGAATTCTTCAAGTGCTATATGAGCTTCTGGGGCATCACGAGATACCACATTGCCTGCTTTATCTAAGATTCTTCCATTCTTTGTTTGAATGACATATGGCTTTTGCTGATGAGGCCATGGACTGTGAGGTTTTCCGGGCATAACTCTAATAGAAGTATGAGTATGTTCCGGATGGTAGTAAATCATTCCGGCTCCCTTATCAGAGACTTTGACTCTGAAATTCTTTGGAATACCTTGTGGTCGAGGAAAGGTTGGGAAGCCAGCTTTGTGAATCAGTTCTCTACATCGAACTTCGGGCATAAATTCCCGATAAGGCTTTAAGAATTCCTGAGCTTTATCGAATAACTTAATGGATTCTTGCATTGGTAAATTCAGATGCTCATAAGCTTTTGTTACAGTGGTTTCTAGTTTCCCAGCCTGCTTTAGGTGACCCATTTCTTTTGCAGTAAATCCTAATTCCTCTCCTAGAAAGAGAGTGCTTTTTCCCGAATTTACAATTTCTCCGACCTTAACGGTGTTACCCACTCCTGCGGCCGTTTCTAGAACAAGTGTTTCTTCAGCTATGCGGAGATTCTTCATGACAGCTGCTAATTCTCGGGCGCTCTTTGCACTCTTGCTTGCAATTTTGGCTACAGCTCCCGGTGCCGCAATATCTACTCCATGTTTTCCAAACGCATATCCAGCTAGCTCTCCTCTTTTTTCTGAAGGAAGGGTATCCCACTGGGTAACCAATTGGTGAATTTCTGGAGATAGCACTTCACCAATAACACCCCACTCATCATCACGAGCAAGCCTTGCAAGTGTAGAGAGCGCTTGATACATTTGCGTTGAGGTATGAATAGGATGAGTGACTAAGTCACCCAGAAAAAGCATGATCCCCTTTCCTGATTCATAGACGCCTTTGGGAAGCCCCTTTGCGAAGCCAAGAGTAAATTCTGGAGTGGAAAACGGGATCTTTTCTGGTGCTTTCTCAACCTGAGCAGTGAATTCCCGAAAATCTTTAAAAGACTGGTCATATTGACCCATATCGAAATAGGAGCCGCTTCTCTGTAGATAAGGCATAGGATCTGTTGGATTCATGCTAATGACCTTACTAAAGTCATCCACTGCCTGACCATAATATCCATAATGACGTGCAGCCTCTCCTCGCATCTGATAAGAAAGAGCATCAATGTTTACTTCCTTAGATGGGTCTGAGAACATAGGGCCACAGTTACTAGCAAACCTCGAATCGATCTCATCGTGTCCAAATCCCAAAGGATTATCACTTGCTCCAGGGGGCAAAGAAAAGTCAGGATGCGAACTAATACTGCGGAGTTCCTCTGAAAGCTGAGGATAGTTTGGAATCTGGTTGTTAAAGTAGTTGAAGCTGTCATGCGCAAAAAGAGATCCGGCAACCCTACCTGTTTCTTCTATCGAAAGATCTTGACCAGCCCCGGATGGCTGAAAAAAGTTCTCCCCAGCGAGATGTTCTTTGAAAGAAACGAACTGATCTTCCATAGCTCTCTGGAAAGTTGGAGCAGTATTTGAAGATGTCTGAGAACTGTTTGAAGTAGAAGAAGAGCTTCCACTGGATTCAGATTTACTTGATCCAGAACCAGAGGCAGCTCCAGCGGCTCCTGCTGCAGTTGATGCTGCTGACGCTACACTTGCAGAAGTTGCGATTCCCATAGCTACGGTAACAGCGCCTGCTGCAATGAAAAAGACGGCCCCGATGATTATGGCCTTTTTGTGTTTCTTGCAGAACTTTTTGGTCTTCTTCCATGCCTTGCTGATTTTGCCGCACTGAACAATGTTGTATCCCGAATATCCATTCAGAACTGCAGGAACAATCATGTATTCACTGCTGCTTTCCAAATAACGCGCTAATTGAAAACCGCTGTCTTCCCCATACAGCAAGTCGTAGGAATCCTCTTCTAAATCAGCTTCTTCATCAAACTCATTCGGAAGGATACCTTCTCTTGCGAGAGTCGCCAAATATTCATTCACGCGCTCTAACTGCTCCGGAGAATATCTTTTTTCAAGTTCTCCAGATTCCAGGTCGTCGAGCATTTGTATGATCTCGTCATACGTCGTCGGACGAACCCATTCCACGGCTTGTTCCTGAGTACCCCACCACCAGTCTCCCAACCAGTTCGCCCTCTGGGGGACAACGTGAGGCATATGATTTTGGGGATAAGCAAAAAGCGAGGGAGCAGAGATGAGTATGCTTAAATGAGTGATGGTCTTCAATTTCTTCATTAAGCGCTTCCAAGGGTCAATGTTTTTCTTTATCTAAAATCTAAAATTTGAACATAGATTACAATTACAGTCAATCGGTTGACAGTCAAACTTGACCTTGTACTGATCATCTGGCCTGAAGGCTTTTCTAGATAGAAAGAATTTTATATCCGTTATATAATACACATAAAGGACGGAGCAGTTGTGAATAATAAAACTCCCAAAAAATCATCAACTTCTTTTGAAAGTGATTTCCTCGATGCAGAAGTGAAGCTCGTCTGCAAGTGGTAAGACCGAAAACAATGGTCTTTTCCCTTCAATCAGGAATACCAAATCAGGAAATTCCTCTATAGGATTTGTTTTAGAGGATATGGACCCCAAAGAAAAGGGATATACTCACTTGTTGCAAGCCAAAGTATTTGAAATATTCGGAGTGTCTGACATCAATGTTGCATCAGCCCACTTTCTTGAATGCGTTAGGCTCGTGATGGTAAATGAAAATCTGGCCACGAGATGCTCTTGAGTTGACCATTGTCACAAAGGTCATCATGTTAAACTACCTCTCTTCTAAAGAATTGATAAGCTCTGTAACAACCATGAAGAAGATATCAGAAATTTAAGACAAAAGTGGGGAATTAAGCTCTCCCTGTTGATGCTTGAATTTAAGGAGAAGCTAGATAAGCACAGACGGCCCAGCCAACAGATTTACGTCCTACACAATCATATCTACAACGAGGAGCAGTCTCACTATAACCTTAGGCAAGATTATTTTCCGCAAAACATGCGGAGAATAACCAAGCTATTCTCCACACAACTTCTTATTCACTTGATAATAAATATAATAGAAAAATTTATAGATTAATTAAAATATGGCCAGAGCCAGAATCGAACTGGCGACACAAGGATTTTCAGTCCTCTGCTCTACCTACTGAGCTATCTGGCCATCATGCTAATAAAAATACGGAAAAATACTAGTTTTTGACAATGATTTTATACTTACAAAGGAGAAAAAACTGATCACCCATCAAGAAGCCTGCAGAGAATAATTCTCAGAATAGAGATCGATCATATCTTTGAGGATATTCACAGCCTCTTCCATCTGCAAATCTTCGGAAGCTTCTTGATGTCTTAAAAATTGTTGAAACTTTTCATCTTTTTCTAAGCGGTTTTTACTCTGTTCTTGCAAGAAGGAACGATGATCGATCCAAAAAGAACTGAATTTCTGCAAATAAGGTAGATAGTGATCATGGAACCACAATCGTCGAATGGGAGCAAGATCTTCTAACGTATCGTTAAAAGCGGCTTCTACCTGATCAAAAGGCAGAGGGTATTGGAGATATTTTTCTCCGATTGGATAAACATAATATTGCGATGGCACCACGATATCGGCCTGCACTCCTTTCATTTGGGGCGTATTTCCTGAAACCGTGTAGTATTTTCCGACCGTTACTTTATAGAAAAAATCGGGATTATTTTCCGTAACGGTTTGATATTGAATGGTCCCCTTACCAAAAGTCCTTTTATCACCAACGATAAGGGCCACACCATAATCCTGTAAAGCAGCGGCTAGAATTTCCGAAGCTGAGGCGGAAAGGCGTGAGGTCAAAACGATCAAAGGCCCATTATATCGAGGTGTTTGTCTCATAGTACGCAACAATCTTTTTTCTCCATCGCTATATTTGGAGATGACCACGACACCATTAGAGAGAAAAAGGCCGGTAACTTTAACGGCTTGGGTCAAAAATCCACCGGAATTATCCCTTAAATCTAGTATGATACCAAGGATAGGACCTTCTTTTTCCATATTTTCAATAGCGGAAATCATATCCTGTTCACTGCTGACTCCCTGGTCATTTTCATAAAATGAGGGAAGAGTAATTTTTCCGATAATTCCCTCTTTGACCCTTTCATAAGAATAACTCAGGCGATCTTCTTCCATTTCGATAACGGCCCATTGCAATTCGACGGAAACGTCCTGACTATCTCTCTTCAAAAAGAGGGTAATCTTATCGCGTTCATTTTTCTTAAGTGCATTGAGAACTTCGTCAAAGGAAGCATCTTCTAATGAGCGATCATCGATCCCCACTAAAAGATCATTTTTTTGAATTTTGCTACTTTTTTCTGCCGGACTATTTTTTAGGATATCCGCGATGACAATACCTTCTGCTGAATCTTGTAAGACAATTCCCAATCCTTGGTATTGTTTTTCCAAATTCATTCTCATTTCAAAAGCTTCTTCAGGACTAAAAAAACAGGTATGGGCATCTAAGCTTTTAGAGAAGGCTCGGAGAAACCTCAAGGTAAAATAATGTGATTCTTTTTGAGCGTCAGCGAAGTAACCTGCTTCATAGCGTAAAAGTTTTCGTTCTAAAATCGCCTTTTTCTTGTCGAAGGCTACTGTCTTTTTAGCGTTCAAAAACTGCCCGATGACATTTTTTTGTCGATTTTGCAATTCATGCAAGGATTGTGCATAATTGGAATAACCAAGGGTAGGAGATCCCGTAATATTTTCTCCTACTGATTGACGAAGGCGACGAAAACGGACGATCGCTTCTTTAAAAATTTGATCCATGCGATGAAAATCGGAATAATCCCCTTTTTGCAACTGCGCTAATTTCCTCTTTGCTTCTCCCTTTGATAAGGAGATATAAGGAGCCACTTCCTCTTCTAGGAGGTAAATCTTTTGAGCATCAAATTGTTCAACATACAACTTATAAATTCTTTGAACCAACGTTGGGTTAAGGTTTTTTTTATCGACATGCAAATCAAACAGACGATCCATCACTTCATAAATGTCGTTGACCCGTAAATCCGCAGCATAAGTATTAGGAATCAAAATCACGATTAAAAGATAAAAAACAGCTCTTACCCACATATTATTACCTTATTTATATAAAATTAGGGGTAGAAGAACGAAAGTATAAAAAACCCCAAACTTAGCGTCGTAAGCTTTTACTTTGTCTTCTATCCCCTAAATAAAATTTAATATTATTTTAACTTAATTATCAATATTTATTTTAAACAAAATTAAACTAAGAGATTTTTGCAATTAATCTTAATAAAGATGAATTATTTATTATTAAAAAATATAAAATATTTTTCCGGAAATACCGTTGCATTAAATAGAGCCGATCGCTATATTTCTCTTCTAAGTTATAAAATCTAAGGAGATAGGTATCTATGCCTACTATTAATCAACTCATTCGGTCGGGAAGGACTAAAAAGTCCAAACGAAAAAAGTCTCCAGCTTTGCAAAGATCGCCTCAAAAAAGAGGGGTTTGTCTCCAAGTAAAGACAAAAACTCCAAAAAAACCTAATTCAGCACTACGAAAAGTGGCTTGGGTTCGACTTTCCAATGGTCAAGAGGTCATTGCATATATTCCGGGAATTGGACATAATCTCCAGGAACACAGCATTGTATTAGTCCGCGGAGGGCGAGTTAAAGATTTGCCTGGTGTTCGATATCATATCGTCCGAGGCGCTTTGGATTGTACTGCTGTACAAAATCGCAAACAAAGCCGCTCAAAGTATGGCGCAAAAAAACCGAAATAAGGAAAGGAAATAGAGTATGTCAAGAAGACGAAGAGCAGTCAAACGCAAGATAAAACATGATCCTGTTTATAAAAGCCTCCTTATAGAAATGATGATTAATAAAATCATGTATGATGGCAAAAAATCTAAAGCAAGAACGATCGTCTATAATGCCCTAGAAGAATTTGCCCAAAAAGTCAAAGCAGAGAACCTCGTCAATGCTTATGAAAAAGCTCTGGAAAACGCAATGCCTACTGTCGAGGTAAAGTCTCGCAGAATTGGTGGCGCTACCTATCAAGTCCCTGTAGAAATAGCACCCGATCGTCGACTTTCTTTAGTCATGCGTTGGATCATCACAAATGCCCGCAATAAAGCAGGGATGTCCATGAAAGAGGGATTGGCTCTTGAATTAAGTGACTGTTTTAACAATCAGGGCTCTACTATTAAGAAAAAAGAAGACACGCATCGTATGGCAGAAGCTAACAAGGCTTTCGCTCATTACAAATGGTAAAAAGGATATAGTTATATTATGGCTAAACGATCAGAAAAAGATCTTCTCCGCAATGTGCGTAACGTTGGAATTATGGCTCACATTGATGCAGGAAAAACTACAACCACGGAACGTATTTTATATTACTCTGGCCGTCTGCATAAAATTGGAGAAGTGCATGAAGGGGCTGCGACCATGGACTATATGGAGCAAGAAAAAGAACGTGGTATTACGATCACCTCTGCTGCAACAACTGTTTATTGGAAAGAATGCAAAATTAACATTATTGATACTCCAGGACACGTCGATTTTACAGTCGAAGTAGAACGTTCTTTACGCGTTTTAGACGGTTCCGTAGCCGTTTTTTGTGCTGTCGGAGGGGTTCAACCTCAATCGGAAACTGTCTGGCGCCAAGCAGATCATTACAAAGTTCCCCGGATTGCCTTCATTAATAAAATGGATCGTGTCGGTGCCGATTATTTTTCTGCTATTGAGTCGATGAAGACAAAACTGGGAGCCAACGCTGTGGCCATTCATTGTCCTATTGGTGCTGAAGCTGATTTTAAAGGTGTTGTCGACCTGATCTATATGAAAGCCTATTTGTTTAAAGATGAGACACTTGGAGCAGAATACACTATAGAACCCATCCCTGAAGATCTACTAGAAAAATGTCAGGATATGCGCTCTCAATTATTGGAAGAACTCGCTACTATCGATGAGACCAACGAAGAATTTATGTTGAAGGTTTTGGAATCTCCGGAAAAACTAACTCCGGAAGAACTCCATGCTGTTATTAGAAAAGGTGTTTGCAACAATAAAATCTATCCTGTGCTCTGCGGTACTGCCTTTAAAAATAAAGGTGTGCAACAGATATTAGACGCTATAGTACATTGGATGCCTTCTCCTATCGATAGAGGCCCAGCTATGGGACATAACGTTGATACCGGAGAATCGTTTGAAATTCAACCTTCCGATGATGAACCTTTTTCTGCCTTAGCCTTTAAAATTATCACCGATCCATATGTAGGTAGACTTACTTTTATCCGTATCTATAGCGGAGTTCTCGAAAAGAGCTCTCCGATCATGAATACAACTAAAAGCAAAAGAGAAAGAGTCTCTCGTCTTCTTGAAATGCATGCTAACCAAAGAAAAGATCGAGACGAGTTTTTTACAGGAGACATTGCTGCTTGTATTGGACTAAAATACACTTCTACAGGAGATACTCTCTGTTCGGAAAACACACCCTTAATCTTAGAGAAAATGGAGTTTCCTGAGCCTGTCATATCCATGGCTATTGAACCAAAATCTAAAGCAGATAGAGAAAAACTCTCCGTAGCTCTTTCTTCTCTTTCTGAGGAAGATCCTACCTTTCGGGTAAGTTCCAATGAAGAGACGGGTCAGACGATTATTTCAGGAATGGGAGAACTTCATCTTGAAATTCTCAAAGACCGCATGTTTCGAGAATTTAAAGTAGAAGCCAATGTAGGAAAACCTCAGGTTTCTTACAAAGAAACGATTACGATTCCTGGCGGATCTGAAACAAAATTTGTCAAACAAACCGGTGGTCGAGGACAATACGCACATGTTGTCTTGGAAATCGAACCCAATGAACGGGGCCAGGGCAATGAAATTGTTAGCAAAATTGTCGGTGGCGTTATTCCGAAGGAATATATTAATCCTACGATTAAAGGGATTGAAGAAGGACTCCAAACAGGAGCCTTAGCTGGATATAGTCTTGTCGATGTGAAAGTGGCTATTGTTTTTGGATCCTATCATGATGTCGATTCATCGGAAATGGCTTTTAAGATATGTGGATCTATGGCTATTAAAGATGCTGCTCAAAAATGCGCTCCTATTATTTTAGAACCGATTATGAAAGTCGTCGTGACTACTCCTGAAGACTACATAGGGGATGTTATTGGGGATATTAATCGTCGAAGAGGAAGAATTCTAGGGCAAGACATGATCAAAGGAGCTGTGATTGTTACGGCTCAAGTTCCTTTAAGTGAAATGTTTGGTTACTCTACAGACCTCCGCTCCATTACCCAGGGACGATCCAACTATACCATGGAACCGGAACATTTCGAAAAAGTTCCTGCAAAAGTACAAGAAGAAATTATGAAAAAATAGGAAAAAAACTCATGTCCAATTCGTCAAAACAAAAAATTAGAATTCGTTTAAAGGCTTATGATCAAAGGTTATTAGACAGAACGACCACGGATATTGTAGAAGCAGCTAAAAGAACCGGTGCTCGTGTAGTTGGTCCTATTCCTCTTCCTACTCGCCGCAGTGTGTACACTGTATTGCGCTCTCCTCATGTGGACAAAAAATCACGAGAGCAATTTGAAATGAGAACCTCTATCCGTCTAATTGATATTATGCCGACGGCAGAAACGATCGACAAGCTTAAAGGGCTGCCAGTTCCTGCTGGGGTTGATATTAAAATTAAGGCTTAAAACTTTGTTGTTCCAATCGAGAAACTATTTTTCTTGCATCAAAGGTTGTTTTTTTCAATAAATTCGTTGGCAAAGCGAATAAAATATTGATCTTGATCGCTCCATTCTTGATGATATGGTTTCAATAAAAGATCCATTGCGAAGAAAAAAAACGCTACATAAAACAAAAGACCAGTAATAGTTAATAATCAACAGATTATAACTGACTGGACTGTAACTCATAACTATTGAGTTCATAAGTTGGGGGTTCTGTAGATTTCATATTCTTATCGATCACTTTCCCATTTTCAAGGAGGAAAAAATAATGATTGGTTCTCACCAATCGGTCGCCCATGTAAAACCGTTCGATGTATTCATATTCTTCACAATCTTCTTTTTGGTGAATTCTTACTGGTTTTCCCATTTGCTCGACCAGTTCTTTTTCAGAAATTCCCATCTCTACTAATGAAAAATCTTCTGACGATACCGCCTTCTGCTGGGAAGAACACGACACTATGCTCATACATATAAGCAGACTAATTATTGTTTTTTTCAACATTTTTTTCCTCTTTCGTTGCAATCTTCCAAATTTTCCCATCTATGCAGGTGCGGAATTGATCCGAAGTTACATATTCAGCATGAAAAATATAACTGCCATCTTCTTGAAGAAAATAGGTTTCAAATCCTTCGAAATTCAATTCATTTTCTCGAAATTCCCAAGCAATCAACTTATCATCATAGACTCCCGTTCCCACAACACGCCCAATATTCAAATTTTCCATTTCGACAACAAAATTTTTAGAATTAAAATCATAAAACGCAAGATCATTGCGCATGTTTTCTGAGAGCCCATCGATTTGGATCTCTTGTATTGATTGTACTCTTCCCGTAGTGTCTTTTTGGGAGACATTCCAACGAGTGACAAAAGCTAGTTGCTCTTCAACCATACTTAATGAAATTTTCCCCTCTCCCGTCCATAATTGAGGGGATAAAATAAAATTATGTGGATTCATCAAAACATAAACCTTCTAGTATAAACACTTTGTAAAATTCCTAGTGCAGCCATTGTCGTAACAATAGAACTTCCTCCATAGGTCAATAATACCAGAGGAACTCCTGATATTGGCAAAAAACCGCACATCATTGCTATATTTACAATAATATGCATTGCAAGATAAACAGCAATGCCTGATGACAAAAGCCGGCCAAAATGATCTTTTGCTATCACTACGACATTAAAGCAAAGATACAATAGCAAATAATAAAGAGACATTAAAATAATCACTCCGATCAAACCAAATTCTTCCGCATAAGTGGCAAATACGGAATCCGTATGAGCTGCGGGTAACCAGTTTCTTCGAGAAAAGGTCCCCTTCATCCATCCGCTACCACTCCATCCTCCGATGGAAATGGCAATTTGAGAAGCTCGGCGATGATACGAATCAGGATGCAATCTTTCATACTGATATGGTTTCATAAATTTCGTAAAAAAAGGCCGCATCTTTTGATGCGATATTACTCCTGTAAAAAGAAGAGAAACGACAATCAATATTACAATTCCTCCAGCAACCATCACCCGAAGAACATTTTTATGAACCCCTCCAAAATAGCACATGACAATCGCTATGGGATACAAAACAAGGGCTGTCCCTAAATCTGGCTGTTTCAAAATCAAGAAAAAGGGAATGCCGACAATCATCATAATCTGCAAGGCAGTCGTCAATCTATTCGCTGAGGAAGCTTTTTTTTCCAAAAACCATCCTAATGTCATCACCAAAATAAGCTTGGTATATTCCGAAGGCTGAACACTAAATCCAAAAGGAAGCCGATACCATCGATGAACACTGGCAATAGGTTTGGTAACATAAAGCCCTAAAAGCAAGAGAAGCACAAACGCATATAAAATCCATGACCACTCTTTATATCGATGATAATCAATACCCGCAAAAAATAAAAAAATCACGCAGCCGATCAAAAATGCCTGTATCTGATGTTTCACGAAAGGACTTTTTAAAATTCCGGATAAGATTTCTTCCTCGGTCGTCGTCGAAGCAATAATTAAGATGCTAATTCCTATAAGTATGACGACTACAGGAAGAAAGCGAAAATCCATTCTCGATAGTTTTTTTTGATCCCACATGTTTGCATTCTAAACCGAAGATATTTTAGTATGCAAGAAGGGAGCAATAAATATGCACTGGGAATATATTTTTTTAGATTCCATCCCCTCGACCAATCTGTGGGCAAAACAACATTATCAAACGTTTGCATCTCAAAAGATCACCATTGTTTGCGCAGAAGAACAGACAAAAGGTATAGGTCGCTGCCAAAGATGCTGGATCTCTCCCAAAGGAGCTGGAATTTATGCCACTTTCTATTTTCAGCTACCTAAAAAAACGGCGCATCTTTCCACTCTTGGTCTTGTACTCTGTTATTCTTTGGCGACTGTGCTGATACAAGAACAATTTTCTCCTAAAATAAAATGGCCCAACGATGTCTTGCTCCAAGGGAAAAAAATCGCAGGAATTCTCTGTGAGACACTTTTTACCGAGGACCATATCGATATTTTTTTAGGAATAGGCATTAATATTTCTACACCGAAAAAAATACTAAAGGCCATAGATCAACCGGCTACCTCCTTATATGAAGAGACACATAAAACATGGGACAAAAATCAGATTTTGCAAAGCCTTGCACAAGAATGGAGCCGCAATTTAGAACTATTTCAAAAAAAAGGATTTTATCCTTTTCATGCCCCCTATGAGAACCTATTAGCTTACAAGGGAAAAACCATCACCTGTTATGACGGACAAACAAACTATACAGGAATATTTCATTCGGTTAATTCAGATGGAGCGCTCAATCTCTTATTACCGGATCATACGATGAAGACTTTTTTGGCCGGAGATATCTCTTTAGAGAAATAATTAAAAGTTTCTTAATCAACTTTGATGTATTTTAAGTTTTTTCTCATTTTTTTTGGACCAAAATTTGGGGAGCAGGTCACTCACCCTATTTTTTTAGTAATCAAATGCTTTCAGAACGTCTTTGGCTAAATTCATAATCCGTTCCCATTCAGGCGTGTCTATGAATTCTTCCGGGAAATCATTTTCATCGGAAAATTCTTTAAACTCTTTTCGGAATTTTTTTAGTAAAGTGTACTGATTTTTTGTGATTCCAAAGTTCTTGTAATCCTCTAAAATTGGATCTCCAATATCAAAAAAATCACACACAGCATCATCAAAAGCCTGGCATTCTGGTCCTTCGTTTCTAACCCATATCCTGCTTTGATATTCCTTATCTTGCATATGAGACAAATGTCTAAGGAATTCATTCAAAGTGTATTTTTTATCTTCATCTGTAAGCATTACTGAACATCCTTCAATAAAATCTTTAATTGGTATATGCGCTTCTAGGGAATCGTTTGCGACCCTTTTTCCATGCTTATCTACGGATTTTTCCATGTATCCTTTGATTGACGTACGGCTTTTGTTGATAATGAATGATAGTATTCAGTTTCTTTATAAGCACTTTCAAGAATCAAGTTTTTTCTTTATCTGAAATTTAAAATTCAACCATAAATAGTAATTAGAATCAATCGATTGATAGTCAATGTAAGGGTAAAGCGATAATGTCATAATTCAGCAAAGGCGAATGTCATTCATCGGCTCATCTAAGAACGGCATTCGAAGTAAATTCAGTGCCATTATCGCTATCGAAAAGAGCCTCATACAGAACTGTCTAAAATTCCGGAACAACGATAATATCTTCATCCACATGTTCTTTCAAAATCGATTGTATCGCCGAAAGGGTCGCTCCTGTGGCACCGGGACAATGAGCACAAGCCCCCCTATAAGAAATCACAACTTCCTTTCCCCGAATATCTACCAGTTCCAAATTTCCTCCGTCGGCCATCAAAAAAGGACGAATTTCTCGTTCTAAAACTTCTTCTATACGTTCTTGTTGTTCTTGTTTAGACAGATCTGAAAATTTCATAATAACGACGAGGTGGAGACCCACGGTTTTAATCGTGGGAGGAAACCTCGCTCCTCTTTTTCTTTCTTTAATTCCTGTTTTTGTTTAAAATGTTTGCTCACGCTATGGGAGTTTAAATCTTGGCAACAAGGTTCGGACTTAACAAGGGATGTCCGTAACATTTCCCATATAGTTGCACATGCTTTAAAGGGAGCATGCGAAGTACCCAACTCTGACGTCGACCGACTAAACAGCCTCGGAAAAGAGCGTGAATAAATCCGGCTTAGGCTAAGGTAGCAATTTGGTAATCTCGCTTTGTGCATATGGTTTCCTTATTAGTTACAAGCCCTAGACTTTAGTCGTGGGTAGTTGACAGTTTTTCCCATTGGTTATCGGAATAAGCATACAACATAGGAATACCGGTAGCAAGCTCCCTTTTTACGATCTCTTCTCCTGAAAGGTTTTCTAAAAACATCACAATCGAACGCAATGAATTGCCATGAGCGGCAATAAAGACATTTTTTCCTTGTTGGATAAAAGGAAAAATCTTTTCTTTAAAATAAGGAATTGTTCGCTGTGCCGTCATCTCCAAGCTCTCCCCATTCGGAGGCGCTACATCATAACTTCTTCTCCAAGTATGGACTTGTTCTTTTCCGTATTTTTGACGGCACCACTCTTTATTTAATCCCTGAAGATCCCCATACCATCGCTCATTGAGATGCCAGTCATAAAAAACAGGAATGGTCTCTTTAAGCATCTCTTCAGAGTGGATTTTCCCCCACTCTTCCAATTGTCCCTCTCCCACATGTTGCAATACGGGAGTTTTTTGACTTTCATGAAAAAGCATCGCTAAAAACAAGGTCATCTGGGCCCGTATAAGGGTGGACGTAAAAATCAAGTCTATAGGAATATTTTTAATCTTCTTTCCTCCTTCCATGGCTTCTTCTATCCCTTTTTGACTAAGAGGCACATCGACCCATCCTGTAAAAAGATCTCGTTTATTCCATACCGATTCTCCGTGACGCATTAAAATTAATAACGAATTCTTTTTTGTCATAAACCCATATCCTTTTTTCTAAGCTTATATTATAATAAGCTATTTAAAATAAACTTTCTTTATCATGAATAGGTTAAGTAAAATTTTAGCTCGTTATGGGATTGCCTCAAGGCGTCAGGCAGAGAGAATCATTGAAGAAGGACGTGTTCTGGTCGACGGAGAAAAAATTCTTCTCCCGCAATATTTTGTAGATCCGGAACAACAACAAATCATCGTCGATGGAAACCCTTTAAAAAAACCGGAAGAAAAAGTAGTTTTTATCCTCAATAAACCTGTTGGATATCTCTGCTCAAACAGGCGGTTTAACAACCAAAAACTCGTGATCGATTTATTGGAACAAGAACCGTATCGCTTGTTTACTGTCGGTCGCCTAGATAAAGAATCGAGCGGACTGTTAATTGTCACGAATGACGGACATTTTTCCCAAGCCGTTATCCATCCTTCTAGGAATTTTACCAAGGAATACCTTGTCAAAGTCCAGGAAAACATTACCGAAGAACACTTAAAAGCCATCCAGAAAGGCGTCGTGATTGAAAGAAAATTATGTATTCCCCATAGAGTGGAGAAGATACGCCGCGGCACTTGCAAAATCTGTGTAAAAGAGGGGAAAAAACATGAAGTACGCCTCTTATGCAAACAAGCAGGGCTTTCCATCATAGAACTGAAAAGAATTCGCATCGGATCGCTTACCCTTGGAAAACTTCCGATAGGTTCCTATCGAAAAATGAGTGAGAAAGAAAAAGCTCTTTTTGAAATTTCTTGATTGGGGTAATCTAATTTTTTAGACAGCGATCAATGGTTGTATGCAAATTATTGCAAAAATATTTGGCAAATCTCCTTTTGCCCCCCTTCAAATACATATGGATAAGGTAGCTGCATGCATGCGTCTTCTTCCCAATCTGCTCTCTGCCATTAGCGAAAAAAATGAGGGCAAAATCCAATCGATTGCACAGAAAATTTCTAAATTAGAACATGAGGCGGACCTCACCAAAAACGATATTCGCAATCAACTCCCCAAAAGTATTTTTCTCCCTGTCGATCGGCGAGATTTGCTCTTTATTCTTTCCTTACAAGACAGTCTTGCGGACAAAGCGGAAGACATTGGTGTTGCTGCCACTTATAGTATTTTAGAAAATTATGAGAAAATGCAAAAAGATTTTGAGGAGTTTTTTCACAAAAATTTAGATGCATTTCATCTAACCCACACCATGATCAAAGAATTCGACGCTCTCCTAGAATCTTCCTTTGGCGGAATTGAAGCGGAAAAGGTAAAACACATGATAGAAGAAATAGCTTTCAAAGAACATGAGCTCGACAGGCTTCAATATCATTTAACGAAATACATATACGCTCACGCCTCCGAATTCTCCTATTCCCTTTTTCAACTATGGCTTCATATCATTAAAGAGGTGGGAATGATTTCTAATCTCTCTGAAAATTTAGCGAATCGCATTCGGATGATATTAGAATTAAAATAATAAATTATGGATGTGCCCTTAATAATATCAGCCTTAACCCTTTTTGCAGGGCTATATATGGCGTGGAATATCGGTGCCAACGATGTTGCCAATGCTGTAGGCACTTCCGTAGGCTCCAAAGCTCTTACACTGAAACAGGCCGTATTCTTAGCCGCCATCTTAGAATTTTGTGGTGCTTTTTTTTTGGGATCGAAAGTCTCTGTTACAATCCAGCAAGGGATTATCAAACCGGAAATTTTTGAGAAAATCCCTACTCTATTTGCTCTAGGCATGTTAGGTTCTTTGATTTCTACAGGAATATGGTTAAATCTCGCTTCATTTTTTCGTCTTCCCGTATCTACAACCCATGCCATTGTCGGAGCCGTATTAGGATTTGGCATCGCTGCCGGAGGAATTCATGCTCCTATCTGGAGCACGGTAACCTCTATTGTTTTAAGCTGGTTGATCTCTCCTCTTTGCAGTGGCTTTCTGGCTTTTGGCATATTTAAAATATTACAACAAAAAATCCTCTATGCATTAAATCCCCTAGAAGCGACCCGCCGTCTTATCCCTTTTTTGGTTTTTTTTGCTGGTTGCTGTTTTTCTTTAAGTATGTGCACCAATGGCCTAGGAAAAATATTACCGAATCTAACTTTTTCTAGAGCGCTTCTTATTTCTATAGCTATTGGCCTTTTTTTTTCTCTGATCACATTTTTTATATCCAAAACAATCCCTTCCACCCGTCAACCCCTGCAATTCATTGCGCATCCGCAACAAATTATCGCCTTGGAAAAGGCTGCAAAACATCTGCGATGGACGAAACTTACAGCTATTGGAGAGACAAAAAGAAAAGCCGAAGAGATTTTAGACGAAATCCATGAGCTTCAAGCAACGCTAAAAGAAAAAAAACATATGACAAAATTACCTCTTCAGTATGCAAAGGTGGAAAAAGTCTTTGTTTTTCTTCAAATAATCTCCGTTTGTCTGATGGCTTTTGCCCATGGATCCAATGATGTTGCCAATGCTATCGGTCCCGTAACAGCTGTCTATCAAGTGATGAAAACAAATGCTCTTCTCTTCTCTCCTATCGTCCCATTGTGGATCTTGGCGCTTGGAGGCGCTGGTATCGTCCTTGGCTTAGCGACATGGGGATGGAGAGTCATAGAAACAATCGGAAAAAAAATCACGGAACTGACTCCCACACGAGGATTTTCAGCGGAATTCGGAGCCGCTCTTACTATCTTGTTTGCCTCTAAACTAGGTCTTCCCATCTCCACTACTCATGCTCTAGTCGGAGCGGTGTTAGGAGTCGGCCTTGCTCGCGGTCTTAGCGCCATTAATTTAAAAATGATTCGTGATATTGTCTTTTCGTGGATCATAACTATTCCTATCTGTGCCCTTCTTAGCATTGTAATGTTTTATTTGTTAAAAAATTTTGTCTAAGATTCTTTTTTAATAAACATTGAGATATATAAATAATAAAACATGAAAAGGAACGATTGTGACAATTTCTTCTCTCACAGCACGCGGACTGATTCAAAAAATTAAATATTTTTTGATCACGAATTTCGGGAAAATAGCTTCTGAAGCTAGTCCTGAAGAATTCTATTATGCATTTTGTCTTGCGCTTCGCGAAGAAATTATGATCCATTGGACAGCTTCTCTAAAGACTTTTGAAAAAACCAAACCACGTATTCTATATTATCTTTCCATGGAATATCTCCCGGGGAAATTTTTAAGTAACAATATCACAAACATTGCTGCTACACAGCTGGTAGAAGAGGTCTTAAAACTCACCGATATCGAAGTACACGAATTGTTGGCCACGGACAGGGATCCGGGACTAGGAAACGGAGGATTGGGAAGACTAGCTTCCTGTTTTTTAGATTCTTTAGCAACGCAGCATTATCCCGCTTTTGGTTATGGATTACGCTATCAATATGGAATCTTTGATCAAGAAATATGGAATGGCGTCCAAATAGAACGTCCCGATTGCTGGCTCCTTAATGAAAACCCCTGGGGAATGAGAAAAGACATTTATGCTCAATCCGTCCATTACAGCGGCATGCCGATTTCCGCGGTAAACTCTCATGGAGATGAGGTGTTCCAACTCGAAGATCCGGAAGAAGTTCGAGCACTTCCTTTTGATTATCCCATTGTTGGTTATAGCAGGAATCTTCCTTTTTCCGTCCTGACTCTCCGGCTTTGGACGACCAAGGAATCCCCGCATAATTTTAAATTGCAACGATACAATGCAGGTCAACTCGAACAGGCTGCTGAAAATACGACGCTCACAGATGTTTTATATCCTAATGACAACAACGAGGTTGGTAAAAGGATCCGTTTAAAACAGGAATTTTTGTTAGTCTCCGCTTCTTTACAAGATATTTTAAAACAGCATTTTCATCTGCATCAAGATATAACGACTCTACCGGAAAAGGTCCAAATACAGATTAACGATACCCATCCGGCATTAGTTTTCGCGGAACTGACCCGCAGACTCAACAAAAACTACGACATCTCTTTCGATCAAGCATGGGATATTACCAAAGCGTGCTGCAATTATACCAATCATACTATTCTCAAAGAGTCTTTAGAAGAATGGAATGAACATCGTGTAGAACAACTCCTGCCTCGCCAATATTACATTATCCAAAAACTCAATGAGAGATTCTGCAAAGAGGCTGGAGAACATTTTGGCCTGCATAAAGAACAGATACAGAAAATGTCTTTTATTGAAGACGGTCAGATTAAAATGGCGCACCTGGCCATTTATGGGGCTAAAAAAGTAAATGGGGTCGCTTATCTTCATACGGAAATTTTAAAACATCAACTGTTCAAAGATTTTTTTGCCCTCTATCCGGAAAAGTTTGTTCACATCACCAATGGAGTTACGCAACGTCGCTTCTTACTTTCTTGCAATCCTCTCTTATCCTCTTTTATTACCGAGCTGATAGGCGATCAATGGATAGAAGATTTTTCCCATATCGAACATTTGCGAGAGTTTGCCGACAAACAAGAAGTGCAAGAACGATTCTTAGATATTAAAAAAAACAACAAAAAAAATCTCATCCATTATCTCTCCACGCAAAATCCCATTCGAGATCCTAAAGGAAAAATTATTCGTCACTCTTCCGTCCTAGACACAGACGCACTGTTCGATGCCCATATCAAACGGTTCCATGAATATAAAAGGCAACTCATGCTGGCTCTTCATACGTTAATCCTATTCAACGAGCTCAAAGAAAATCCTTCTTCCCGAAAAATCAAACGCATGATCATCATTGGAGGCAAAGCTGCTCCAGGCTATGAAATCGCCAAGAAAATATTACGCCTGCTTTTTTGTATCGGCCGCACCATAGAGAATCATCCCCAAGTCCGCTCTTTTCTTCGCTTGGTGATCGTAGAAAATTACAATGTCTCCCGTGCAGAACTTATTATCCCCGCTACGGACATATCAGAGCAGATTTCTACTGCGGGCATGGAAGCTTCCGGAACCGGAAATATGAAGCTTTCCATGAATGGAGCGCTGACAGTTGGGACAGAAGATGGCGCAAATATTGAAATGCGCCAGGCCATAACCGACCAATGGTGGCCTTTTTCTTTTGGGCTTCGAGCTGAAGAGATTGCCCAAAAAAAAGCTGAAAAAAGCTATCATCCCTCTGACATTTATTCCTCACATTCCCAAATACAAAAAGCACTTGACATGCTACAGGACGGTTCTTTAACCACTTCCGACGAAGAACACAGCGACTTTTTAGCTCTGTTTGAGGAACTTCTAAAACGCCCTTCTCCAGAAATGGCAGACCGTTATTTTGTTCTTGAAGACTTGATCTCTTATTATGAAATTCAAAAAAAAGTAGAAGATCTTTTTGCCCAGCCCTATAAATGGGCCGAATATGCCATTCACAATATTGCAGGAATGGGAAGATTTTCTTCCGATGAGGTCATTAACAATTATTCGAAATCCATCTGGAACCTTACCAGGTGCCCTATTGATCCGGAAATATTAACCCAAGTAACGCAGGAATATTCGGAATATAATCGATTTCGGTCCTGCTCCCAATTTATTTAGATATTCTCTTGTTTCTAAGAACAACGATGCAATTTTTCAATAACTCTCGGAAAGTATTACGCTTCCTCGGGCCTTTCTCGTGTTCTTTCTTCTATTTTTCGATATACTTTTATTCCGACATAGATACCAAGACCTACAGCAGCTCCAACTCGAAATCCTTTGCCTATTTCGGAAAAATGTTCTTTAATCCAAGGTAGGGAAAGAGAAAGTTTGACACGTTCTTTTAATCCTTCCCATAGGCCATATTTTCGCAAAAGATCTATATCGATCCGTAAAGAATGCTTTGTCCCCCAAACTTATCCTCCCAAATACCCTACGGTTAAGGGAAAGGACACAGCCTCCCCTATAGAAGACAAAAAATCTTGCTGCCTAGAATCTGAGAGGATTTCTTCTGGGGTTCTAACCAACTTTTGAAAAAAACAGAAAGGCTCATCGTGCTGCTCCCTATTAGCTCATTTGGAAAAAGTATATTTTTCAGAGCCTATTTTTTTCTATCATGGACACACAAACACCCCACCTTATAAGGCAAGGCCCCATTTTTTCTTTAAGAACATTTCCTGATCTTTCGCCTTCATTTGCGATAATCCCTCTTGAAACACAGTTTGCAACTGCGTATTTTTCTTCAAAGTAATTAAACGCAGCCCTTGAGGAAGCAAAGAGTCAGGGCTCATGGACAAGGTATCGTAATAAAGATCTCTTAAATAGGCTACGGCAACAATACGAGAGACCACTGCGGCATCGGCAATGCCGTGAGCGACATCAGAAAGAGCTTCAGGAACAGTCTTATAATGAACAAAGGTCACATTAGGATATTGAACAAACAATTTTTCTTTTTCCCCATCCCAAGAGATAGCCACCCGTTTCACGCTTGATTCCGATAAAGAAAAATCTGTGCGGGCGGATAAAAAAACTAAAACGGGCCCTGTATCGAGAAGGATCGGAGAAATATTATAGAGGACTGTGTTAAAATTATAAGGCTCCATCGAAGCTAGAACCCCATCATATTGTCCTTGCTGCAATCCTTCTAAAAGACTATCCCAATTCGTCTTTATCCTAGAAAAGGCCACATGTTGCTCTGCAGAAATACACAGTAAAAGCTCTTCTACAAAACCATAGACAAAACGAGCTTCTCCATCTAAGGAGATGCTATTCCACTCAGGGTCCATGCCGACTTTCCATGTCTTTTGTCCATACTGACCATCACAGCCAAACAACCATACCAAAGACCCTATCCATAAAAAAGACAATATTTTTTTTAACATATTTTTTTTACTGAACTTTTCTCCTACTTCCCTTTATTATTTGATATTGAAATAAATTTTGGTATCAAAAATTGCATCGTCTTATCCATCGCATGAAAAATACTCTATTACGTCTTGCTGTATTATGGAACAATTTATGGATTCAAAAAAATCGATTTACAGGATCTTGCGCCCGTTTTTTAATCGTTTCCACTACCGGGTTAGGAGATGCACTTTTTGCGACTCCCTCGATACGCCATCTCAAAAAAACTTTTCCCCATGCTTATATTGGGGCCTTAGTAACTCGCGCTAGCCATGAAGTGCTCTTCAACAATCCGGACATTGACGAATTTTTTATTGTACAAAGACCCATCCTGTGGCATGCCTTGCTGCTACAAAGAATTTTACGAAAAAAAAAGATCGAAATAGTCTTTGTATTGCATGCATCACAAAGGATCATTCTTCCTCTTTGTGCCGCCATTGGAGCGCAGACAGTCATCGGGACCCAAAATCTTCATAAAGGCCTTGATGATCTATTAGACATATCGATTCCCAAAAACCCTATTCATGAAATAGAGAGACGTTTGGAAATAGTATATGCAGTAACTCTTCAAAAATCCGCACGAGAAACTCCCCGTTTTTTCCTCACAGATCAAGAAAAAGAGGCAGGAAAAAAAATCTTAGAAAAAATACCAAAACCTATCATAGTCCTACATCCTGGCGCCAAGGATCGTTATAAACGATGGCCCAAAGAATTTTTTCTCCAAGCGATGCATCTGATGGAGAAAAAGAAACCCTGTTCTTTTATTATTACAGGAACAAAAAATGAAAAGGACCTCCTTGATTTTTTCACAAAGAATATTCCGCAAGCACATCTATTGTTTGATCTTTCCCTGCGAAAGTACGCCTCATTTCTTTCTCTATGTGATCTGATTGTGACCAATGACACAGGCCCCTTGCATCTTGCTGCTGCGTTGCATATTCCGTCTGTGGCTCTTTTTTCTCCAACCGATCCTTGTTTTTCTCATCCCTATCATGCCTCCTCTAATATTTTATATAAGCCGCCGACCTGTAGTCCATGCCTTCGCAGAAAATGTTCGCACCCTTCATGCCTAGAACAAATTACTCCTGAAGAGGTTGCTGAAAAAGCTTTATCCCTTCTTCAATAGAAATCTTGAATTCCCTTATAAAAAAATCATTCTTATCAAAGTATAAAACATGATATAAGGAACATATAGGAGCTATCTTTCAAGGAAGATCTATGTATAAGTGGGTAGTAACTTTTTTTCTCTTTGTTCTTTCATTTTTTCTCTCGAGCTGTCAGGAGAGTCATTATATTGTCAATAATATCGAAGAAAGAGAAGCCAACGAAATCGTTGTATTCCTTGCTTCAAAAGGAATATCTGCTCAAAAAATACAGGCAGCATCGACCCAAACGGCAGGCGTCGGACCACAACAAATTTTATGGAACATCACCGTTGATGCTGACCGGGCTGTTGAAGCCATGGCTATTTTAAACCGTTATGGATTACCGAGGAAAAAGGGAACGACACTATTACAACTTTTTGCCAAAGAAGGATTGATGTCTTCGGATAAGGAAGAGAAGATCCGCTATCAGTCCGGGTTAGAAGAAGAACTGAAAAATATCATTCGCAAGATCGATGGAGTCATCGATGCAGACGTCCGCATTTCTTTTCCCATATCCGATACGGGCACTCTGGGAGAAACAACGACTCAAAAAATGAAAGCAGCTGTCTATATTAAGCATCAAGGCGTCTTCGACGATCCCAATAACCACCTTGAATCCAAAGTCAAAAGGCTTGTATCGGGAAGTATCGACAATTTAGATTTTGATGATGTTTCGGTCATCTCGGATATTTCTCTTTTCTCACAACTCTCTCTCACTCCCGAAACGGAAAAAATTTCTCCTCTCGATATGGAAAAAGAATATGTTTCTCTCTGGTCCATGATTATGACCAAAAAATCCGTGAACCGTTTTCGTTTTATTTTCTTTTTATTAATTTTCATCATCTTAGTATTGGGAGGTTCCATAGGATGGCTAGCCTATAAATTTTTTCCCATGATTCATAAAGGAAAAAATGAGCAACAACCTTCTGAGGAAAATTCCTCAAAAACTTCTTCTGAATAGCCATGATACAGCAACCTGTGGCCTATATTCTCAAAACATTTTTATCGGATTTACCACCTGAAACGCAAACTCATTTGCTTTCTTATTGTTCCGAGGCAGAAAAAAACTTAATCAACCATCAAATGCCTCCTACGTTTACCATCGATCCTCAAAAATATTTCCAAGACGGCCTCATTTTTTCCATTCATTATTCCTGGCTCATCCCTTTTCTCAAAACACAACCTCCAGAGAGCGGGGCTCTTTTTCTCTCTCTTTTTCCTCCACAAGAACAAAAGAAACTCTCGGGGCTCTTACAAGTAATACCTTCCTCTTCTCTCTCAAACTTGGGAAAAAAATACTGTGAACAATTCCTTCTTTCCTATTTTGTAAAAGAACAGCAAATATTACCAATTGAATTTCTTCCCTCTTCACCCCTAAATTTTTTACTTTCTCTTTCCAAAGAACAGCTGATCTCTCTTATTGATTATCTTAGCCTCTATGATCTTGTCGAAGAAATGCGCTATATTGTAGATCGAGGACTGCTAAAAAGAATTTTTCATTGTCTACCGGACAAAATGAAACAATTGATCCCCACCATCCCAAAACAGAGTTTCTCTCTGCCACGGATGAATCTCCCTAAATGGGATGGCTCTAAAAAAACCTTTCTCTCTTTATTACATACTCGTGGCTTGCAAAGACTTGGTATTGCCTTGATAGGACAACATCCTCACTTTATTTGGTATCTAACCCATAAGCTCGATATTGGAAGAGGCAATGCCGTCATAAAATATAGCCTTAAAGAAATTAGCCCGATCATTATAAAAATCATCATTACAAATATCGAAGAAATCGTTAATCTGGTAATAAAGGGAAAAATGAATGAAGCTCTTTGAAACCATTCAGGGTGAAGATATCCACATTGTTCCTGGGGAAAAAATTATCGAAGGAAAAGAGTTCACAAAAATTCTCTCTGCAAGCCATGTCGTCAGAAAAGTGAAAAAAGAAGCACTCGATTACAAAAAAAAAATCGTGGAAGAATGCGAACAACTCAAAGAAAATGCTGCCAGAGAAGGCTTCCAAGAAGGGTTAGAGAAATTTAATAAACAGATCATGTCTCTTAACCATCAGTTAAAAACCTTTCGAGATGAGATGCGGAAAAAAATTCTTCCGATCGCTCTTTCGGCAGCAAAAAAAATCCTAGGCGAAGAACTTAAATTACATCCGGAAAGAATCGCGGATATTGTCATCCAAGCGCTCAAACCGGTCATTCAGCATCACAACATAAAAATTTATGTCAATCGAGACGATGTCGATATTCTAGAAGCACAAAAAGAACGCATCAAAAAAATCTTGGAACATGTTGATATTCTCTCGATAGAAGAGAGAGAAGATATTGAACAGGGAGGATGCATTATTGAAACGGAGGGAGGTATTATCAATGCCCAACTAGAAAATCAATGGTTGGCGCTGGAAAAGGCCTTCAAAGAATTTATGCAAAAAAACATATAACATTATGCAAAAAAATTGGTTTATATTTCTTATGATCTTCAGTCCCCTATCTCTGTTTGCTCAATCTCCTGAATTAGGGCAACCTACGGTGATCACCAAAATGGCTGTTTTGGCCGGCATTGCCCTTTTGCCCTTTGCCATTATGCTTCTCACCTCTTTTGTAAAAATTGTGATTGTTCTTTCCCTTTTACGCAACGCTTTGGGCGTACAACAAACACCTCCCAATCAGGTCATTAACGGCATCGCCCTTTTACTCACGATCTATGTAATGTTTCCTACGGGGTTGGCCATGTACGATGCTTCCAAAGACGTGATACAAACACAAACGCCTCAAGAAATTATCTCCGGCACTACTCCGCAATATTTAATTAATGTCATAGACAAAGGAAAAGAACCTTTGAGAAATTTCATCCAGCGCAACAGCAATACCGCCCATGTGCGCCGTTTTTATCAGATAGCTCACAAGCTTTTTCCAGAACCTTTCAAGTCTGAACTCAAACCGACCGATTTTATTATCCTTATTCCCTCTTTTATTACCAGTCAGCTCAAAGCAGCCTTTGAAATTGGAGTTCTTGTCTATTTACCCTTTTTCGTGATCGATCTTGTTACCTCTAATATCCTGCTCGCTATGGGGATGATGATGCTCTCGCCCCTCACGATCGCCCTGCCCCTGAAATTACTCTTAATTGTGATGATTGACGGATGGACTATTTTAGTACAAAATTTAATTTTGACGTTTAGGTAGGATTATGTTTCCTTCGGAACTCTACCAACTTACATATCAAGCTTTATTGCTTATCTTAATTCTTTCGGGGCCACCTATTATTATTAGTATGGTCTTAGGTCTTTTGGTGGCAATTTTTCAAGCGGCAACACAAATACAAGAGCAGACGCTTTCTTTTACCGTTAAATTATTTGCGGTAATCATTTCTTTAATTTTATTAGGAGGATGGTTGGGATCGCAAATTTTACATTATGCAAATACGATATTTCAAAACTTTCCTTATTGGAATCTGTAATATAATGAACAATGTGGTGAACGCAACCGACAATTATTTTTCTTTACTCATCAATCTTCCTCATTTGTCTACCATCACGATCTTGTCCTCTTTTTTTCTCACTCTTGCCCGATTACTACCTATTATGGTGCTGGCCCCCTTTTTAGGGTCTCGCAACTTACCGATGGCTGTCAAGATGATGTTTAGCGTCAGTCTCTGCGCGATCATGTTCCCACAAGTGCTTATGCATGTCCAGGGAGAAATCCCCTTCGATATGGCTTTTGTCGGCTATGCGCTAAAAGAGGTTCTTGTAGGCCTTTTCCTGGGATTTTTAGCGGCCGTCCCTTTTTTTATCGCACAATCTTCCGGCAGTTTGATCGATCATATTCGAGGATCTTCCGCCTTACAAGTCACAGATCCGACAACCAATGTTCAGACAGGACCTATGGGTATTTTATATAATCAGGTACTGATCGTCATCTTCTTCTTTGTCGGCGGACCTTTTCTGTTTATCAATGCGATTGGGACTTCCTATGAGATCATTCCTATCAATGGGCTCTTCCACAAAACTTTTTTTTCATCGACGTTACCGTTTTGGCAACATATTATTCATTTACTCGATTCTGTATTGAGCATGGCTATTCAATTAGGAGCTCCTTCTATTATCGGTATTTTAATGGCGGAAATGTTTTTAGGTATTGCCAATCGCCTTGCCCCTCAGGTACAGATCGTCTTCTTAGGGATTTCTTTAAAATCTTGGGTAGGATTAGCTCTTTTAGCTGCTGCCTGGTATTTTGTCTTAACGCAGCTCGGAAAAGAATCACTCAATTGGGTCAAGATGATCGAAAAGACGATCCTGGAGATGGCCCCCTCTTAATCTATATAATCACCGCCGCAGATCACGGATAATTTTTATGAGCATATCGGCAAAAAAATCGATTTCCTGCATGGTATTGTAGATTCCAAAAGATATCCGACAAGTCCCGGGAACCTGAAAATGGCGCATAGTGGGTTGGGCACAATGGTGTCCTGTCCTGATAGCAATGCCTTCGAGATCGAGAAGGGTTCCAATATCTAAAGGATGTATTTGATCGACGACAAAACTAATCACAGAAGCTTTGTGAGGCGCCTGTCCAATGATACGCACTTCTTCTATTTGTTCGAGTTTTTTAGTGGCATATTCCAAAAGACTTTTTTCATAAGCGGCTATAGGGGAACGTCCAATTTTTTCCACATAGTCCAAGGCCGCATGCAAACCTATTGCCTGAACAAAACTGGGGGTGCCCGCTTCAAATTTTATCGGAGGATCTTGATAGGTCGTCTCTTCAAAGGTGACCTCTCTAATCATATCTCCACCGCCGTAAAGGGGGGGCATTTGTTCCAAGAGCTCTTTTTTAGCATACAAAATGCCGATGCCGGTTGGCCCATATACTTTATGGCCTGAAAAAGCAAAAAAATCGCAGTCTATCTGTTGCACATCAATAGGCAAATGAGGAGCGGACTGAGCTCCATCGATCACGACTACAGCACCCCTCTGATGGGCCAACTGAATAATCTTGTCTATCGGATGAACTGTTCCTGTCGCATTGGCCACATGGGCTATAGAGACAATTTTAGTTTTTTTTGAAAGAAGTCTTTCCAGATCTTCCCAAAGAAGAACTCCCCTAGCATCCATAGGAACAACCTTCAAAACCGCTTTTTTTCTCCGACAAAGCATTTGCCAGGGAACTAGATTCGAATGATGCTCACTAGCGGAAATCAAGACTTCCTCTCCTTCTTGAAGGACGGATTCTCCGTAAGAAAGAGCAATCAGATTAATACTATCCGTAGTCCCCCTTGTAAAAACAATCTCCTCAGGAGTTTTGGTATTTAGAAATTGATGAACGCGTTCTCTTGCTTGATTATATAAAGTTGTTGCATGCAAGGAACGCTCATATACGGAACGATGAACCGTTGCATAATCTTTCGTATAAAAAGTCGTGATTGCATCAATAACACACTGCGGCTTTAAAGTAGTCGCTGCCGAGTCTAAATATAGGAAGGGCTTCCCGCGCATTTTTTCCATCAGTGAAGGAAAATCCTTGCGCACCGATTCTTTTGGAAAATTCATGAAAGCCTCTGCAACATTTTCTCTTGGACTTCTTTTACCTTTACACATTTTAGAATTTCTTGGCAAAAGCCTTCGATTAAAATCTTTTGAGCTTCTTTCTGAGAAAAGCCTCGAGAATATAGATAAAAAAGGGCTTTTTCATCGAAATCGCTAATCGATGCTCCATGAGAAGCGTTCACTTTTTCTGTAAATATCTCTAAAAAGGGTTTTGTGATCGCTTGAGCCTCTGAAGAAAGCAGTAAGGAGCGGTACATTTGTCGAGAGGAGGTATTCGAAGCTTCTTTAGCAACAATTACATTCCCTCTACAAGAA
Source organism: Parachlamydiales bacterium (assembly GCA_016931275.1). GTDB lineage: Bacteria > Chlamydiota > Chlamydiia > Chlamydiales > SM23-39 > JAFGFA01. The sequence continues at coordinate 26,939 of JAFGFA010000001.1, read as the reverse complement.
ACTTTTGCCCGATCGTACAAAGCATTTTTATAATTATAGGAAGAAACGCCCTCTGGAGCGAGATGGTGCGATTCTATACGAGATGTGACAGATCCTTCCCCCTGAAGATAATTGAGCCCTTGCAGACAAACAAACCCTTTTTCTTGATGTAAAAAAGTCGCCACATGATGTTCCATTGTTCCTTTTCCAAAAAACAGATCGATGGTTTTAAAAAAACTATGTTTCTGCAAAGAAGCGGAGACGTCGAAATAATAGCGTTGATTTTCATGGCTCTCGATAAAAGATATATACTGACAGCCCGCAGCAGGATACATCTCGAAAGAGATAGGACAACGGTACGCACAAGGCTGGAGGGATCGAAATTCAAAATGCTGCACGAAAATTGCCTGCACTGAAGCATGAAGAATGATCGATATAGGAGTAGCGACAATATCCGATCTTGTTGTAGTCACGCAATGAATAATCTCGATTGGGATATTCTTCCAAGGGGCTAAAATTTCTATAAGAAGTCTTTCTTTTTGAGAAGTGATCGAAATTTGTTGCGATACTACAGAACTTTTGGAATCGTATATTCCATCAACCAGCACCAAAGTATCTGCCTTTTCAACTATAAAAGGAGCAATCTTCTCTTTCAAAGCCATCTTATTACTCTGGATTTATCGGTTGAAACCCTTTCTCAAAAACTTCTTCCGCTAGCTCTATATCCCCTGTCCGAACAATATGCCCTTGATCCATAATATGCACAAAATCAGGCAGGACTTTTTCGAAAAGAAGCCGATTATGGGTAATCAATATATATGCTCTCTGAGAATCTTTTTGTATTATTTTCGGAAGAGCACGAATCGCATCGACATCGAGACCCGAATCGATCTCATCGAGGACAGCGAGTTTCGGCTGAACAAGGAGAAGTTGTAATAGTTCATTTCGTTTTTTTTCTCCACCTGAGAACTGAAGGTTAAAATCCCTTTTCAAACAGTCTGAATTCATTCCAACCAATTCTGCTGCGCCATATAGCATGTTTTCAAATTCTTTTCGGGTCACAGGCTTATGCATCAGGACGACCTTATATAAAAAATCAAACGTATTCATCCCAGAAATTTCTACTGGATGCTGAAATCCGATAAAAAGTCCCTCATGAGCTCTTTTCTGGGGAGTCATTGCTAAAAGATCCTTTCCTTGAAAAGTAATCGTTCCTTGAAGAACCTTATAGAAAGGATGTCCCGCGAGCATATGGACAAGAGTGGATTTACCAATACCATTGGGACCCATAATCATATGGACTTCTCCGGCACCTACTCGAAGATTCAATCCTTCGACGATCTTCTTGTCTTCTACAGATATATGGACATTTTCTATATCAAGCATATTTACCTAACACTATTTTCTAATTTTAATGATAAAAGATGGATAGCCTCTGCTGAAAATTCCAACGGCAATTTTTCAATCACCTCATGGCAAAAACCATGGACAATCAAAGAAATCGCCTCTTCTTCAGAAAATCCTCTTGTCTGCAAATAAAATATTTGTTCCTTATCCAAACGAAAGACTGTGGCCTCATGTGCTACAGAGGCCGTCTTATTCGCCGATTGCAACGTAGGAAAAGTATAAGTAGCACATGTCTCACCTACTAAAAGCGAGTCACACTGGGAATAGCTCTTCACCTCTTTGGCTTGAGGAGTAATCATAATCAAACTGCGGAAAGTATTTTTAGACTCTTCTGCCGAGATACTTTTCGAGATTACCGTAGAGGTCGTCTGTTCTCCGATGTGGATCATTTTGGTCCCGGTATCGGCCTGCATCACTCCATTAGTCAAAGCAACAGAATAAAATTCCCCTCGAGAATGTTTACCTTCTAAAATACAACTAGGATATTTCCAAGTCACTGCCGCTCCGACTTCCACCTGCGTCCAAGAAATGGTTGATTGATCTCCGGCACATCTCCCTCTTTTGGTCACAAAATTATAAATCCCCCCTTTTTTCGTCTTAGGATCACCGGGATACCAATGTTGCACCGTAGAATATTTGATCGTAGCGCGATCAAGAGCTACCAGCTCCACTACAGCAGCATGAAGCTGATGTTCCGAATAGGAAGGAGCACTGCATCCTTCCAAATAACTCACATAAGAATCGTTATCTGCAATAATCAACGTACGCTCAAACTGTCCTATTCCTTTTTGATTCATCCGAAAATAGGTAGAAAGATCGACAGGACATCGAACATTTTTAGGAACATAGACAAAAGATCCATCGGAAAAAACAGCCATATTAAGAGCCGCATAATAGTTATCTTTTGCCGACACGACTGATCCAAAATATTTTTCTATGAGATCGGGGTATTTTTGAATCGCCTCGGAAATGGAGCATAAAATGACTCCGGAGCCTTTAAGCCGATGGACATAAAGGGTGCCCAGGGAAACCGAGTCAAAAACAACATCGACAGCAATATTCGATCCTTTTTTAGGCTGCTTGACAGGAAGGCGCAATTTCTCCAAGGTGTCTGCAATATGAGGATCTCCCATATTTTTTTCCACTTTGGGGCGGGCATAATAAGACATATTTTGAAAATCCACCTGAGAAAACTGCACATTTCCCCATGTCGGAGGAGTCATTTGTTTCCATAAACGAAAAGCCTCCATGCGCATATCGACGATAAAAGAGGGTTCCTTTTTTTTTCGGGCGATTGCTAAAATGACATTTTCATCCAGCCCTTTAGGAAAAACCTCTGTCTCGACATCCGTTACAAACCCGTAGGGATATTTTTTTTGAGCAAAGTTCATGCGTTCCATAAATAATATAAAGAAATTTTATCAATGAAGACTATCTATGTCAATTCTATATAAATTTTTATGAGATACTTTTGAATACAGCTCTTTTAATAATTTAATTATTAAAAATAACCGCCCGAGTTTCTTTCAAAATTTCAATATTATTCTTTACTAATAAAAAATTATTTTTTCAAAGCAATAACCGTCCCATTTCTACCGCAAATATGATCACGGCGATAAGAATAATAATCATGAGGATGGCTATACGTACAGATAGGAACAATCTCAATATTTTTTTCCAAAATCCCTGACTGTAAGAGCTGCATTTTGGCAATTTCCCTAAGATTAAAAAAATGGGGCTTATCGCTAAGTTGGTAGTCCCAAAAATTTCGTGGAAATTCTTTTTTATAATTGACAAATTCCGCATGATCAGGCCCTAAAGAAGGAGAAATACAGACGAAGATATTCTGGGGCAAGGATCCAAAAGTCTTATGCATAGCATCAATAATTTTTTGATAAATGCCTAAAACAAGTCCTCTCCAGCCTCCATGAGCAATACCGATGCAATGATGTTCCTGATCGTAAAAAACGGCGGCCTGACAATCTGCATGGGTCACACAAAGTCCTATATCGGCAATATCAGTAATAAGCCCATCGCATTCGCCGATCTTTTCTTCAAAAGAACGCACATGCACAATCTGATCGGTATGATTTTGCTGGGCAAAGACAAGATGAGACACGCCCACGACCTGCCGAACAAGATCCCTATTGACTTTGACATTTTCGTGGTGATCCCCGACCTTATCGGAAACATTTAAGGAAGCAAAAGCTCCTTCGCTAACGCCTCCATGACGCAAGAAACTAGCACTAAATAAATTAGGAATATTAGTCAAAAGATCGAATTCTAACCATTGCAATTTTTCTTTTTCAAATTCCATATATAAACCCATCTTGTTCTTTTAATTTGATTGTTGTGCAAAATGATTTTTTTTTCAAAAAAAATCATTTTCTTTTAAATTATCTTAACAGAAAATAGCTGTTTTCCTATTTGTGAGAATGAGAGCGGTTATTAAAAACGGATTCTAAAGTGCAAAAATCAAATATTTTATTAGGCATAATAATAACGATAATAGCTTATTTATTCTTTGCCATTTCTGCTACATTTGTCCGTATTTTGAGTTCCTCTCTTCCTGCCATTGAGATTGTCTTTTTTCAAAATCTCACGGCTCTTTTCATCTTAATTCCTTACTGCTATAAGAGAAATACGCTCTCTTTCCAAAAGAAAGACATTTCGACCCATTTAATTCGAGATATCATGGGAATGCTCAGTTATCTCGGTTTTTTCTTTGCCATCCAGAAAATCGGGCTCATTAATGCGACCTTATTATCCTATACGGCTCCGTTTTTTACTCCGTTCGTGTGGAAAATTTGGATGAAAGAAAAAGTGGAAAAACATGTTTGGTGGGCCATTATTTTAGGCTTTGGGGGCATTGCGATCATTTTACATCCTGGAAGCTCCCTTTTAAAAATAGGAGCGCTCATGGGACTCTTATCAGGCATTTTCACCTCTATTTCTCTTGTTGCCATACGGATACTCAACATGAAAAACACCTCCCGTTCCAGAGCTCTTCTCTATTTCTTCTTTGTCGGAGCGATTATTTCCTTTCCTATGGCCATTGCTCAATGGAAAACTCCTACCCTCCAACAGTTTTTCTTTGCCATCTGCGTGGGCGTCTTCATAACGATAGGTCAAATATTGCTCACTACCGCCTATCAATACGGCACTGCCTCATTTCTCTCTCCTCTTTGCTATTTCATGGTCATTTTCACGGGACTGATTAGCTGGATCGTCTTTCAACAGCCCCCGGGATGGGAAAACCTCATTGGAGCTTTTTTGATTATATTGGGAGGAACCTTTACCTTGATTTTACGAGGAAATCCTAAAAATCTCCTCAAAGTTTTTGAACATCCTGAGCCTTCAAAAAAAGAGCCTCCGCGCTAGTTTTTCATAAAAGAGCAACAAAAACCTCCTTCATATCCCCTATGATCCGGAAGGATGGTTTTATGTCCGATGAATATCAGTCCCAAAGATTTTGCTTGTTCCACAAGCCCCTCATTTTCCTGTTGCAATATACTGCAGGTGAGATACCAAATCTCTCCGCTTTCAGAAAGAAGATCTTTGGCCCTTCGTAAGATTGCAAGCTGTTGATGGGCTAAATTTCCGACGGATTCTTTTGCTATACGCCATCGTGCCTCGGCTCTTTTATACAACACTCCGCTATTAGAACAAGGGGCATCGATTATGATCCGATCAAAGGAGCGCTGCGACGGATAGCTTTCTGCAGGGCCTATTCTCACATCGACATGCAGGTGATACTTGTTCATATTCTGTTGCAGCACTGCCATCCTCTCTTTAGAGATATCATTGGCAAAAAGAGCTGCCAACGGAAAAAAATCATGAGCCAATAGTAATTTTCCACCGGGAGCGGCGCATAAATCGAGAATAGTTTGAGGATCTTGCATAGAAGACATTCCCCTTAATTCTTCCATCAGCACTACAGGAGTGACATTTTGAATATACAGACGAGGGTCTGAGCTGATCTTAGCAATCATGGACACATCGCATAAGACGACGCGAGAGCGGCGGCTGTAGACTACCGGAAAATCTTTCCACAACGCAGAGTCTCTCAGGCGCATCATAAGAGGAACCGGAAGATTTTGCTGCTGTAACATCTCTTTGGCTTTTTGCAATCCATATTGTTGGATCAGAGTGCCCACAAAATATTCAGGGTAAGAAAATCTCTGAGAAAGATCCTTGATTCGATTTGTAGCGGGCAGAAAAAAGGGAATATCCTTGATTTTTCGCAAAACAGCATTGACAAAAGAGGCCTTTTCTTTTCGAAAGAATTTTTTAAAAAGGGCCACTGTATCATTCACAATCGCATAAAGAGGAATGCTTTCAAGATACAGATACTGATATACAGCCATATATAAAAGAAGTTTTTCCAACCCGTTCAGTCTGATCTTAGGAGCAAGCTGCAAGGAAAGAAACTGCAGGGAGAAAAAATTCCGGATCACTCCGTAGGTTATTTCCATACCTAATCTTTTATCTTTATCAGCGAAATCCTTAAAAAGCTTTTCCCGATCTTCATAAAAGTAACCCTGCGTCCATTTTTTTAATCCGTAAAAGATTTGCTCCCGCAAGGCTAAGGAATCTTTCATCATGCTAGCCTTAGAAACTACCCACGAGGGAAAAATGGATCATCATAGAACCTCCCTCAAAATCCTTCTTGCGCAGTTTAAATCCAAAGTCTGCCCGCAAAGATATATAGGGATCAATCACATATCGCAATCCTGGGCCGCAACCTATCAGGTGTTCCGATTTACTCATTTGAAGAGCCCCTTTTCGATCTAAAAAGGCCCATCCGGCATCCACAAATGCTAAAAGCTGCCAATGTTCCTGTAATTTTTTCTGATGAAAAAAAAGAGGACAGGGAGGAGATCGAAATTCTAAAGATCCCAAGATTCCATGCTCACCATTCGCTGTGCGTTCCTCATATCCTCTCACCGTATCATGCCCTCCAATCCCAAATTGCTCAGAAGGAAGTAAATTTCCTGAAGAAAGCTGCCCCTTTATCAAGGCGGACATGGAAAAATCATGCGGCATCATCCAGAGCATCGATCCTTTCATAAGGCCATAGGCATAATAATTTTTGGCCAAAGAACGCAAGGTATTGAAATCGGACGATTTTTGATCTTTTAACCATCTTCCGGGAGACCAATAGAGTTCTGCGTCCAAAGAAGATTTGATCGAAGAAAATCGACTGAGAGCACTTGCTCCCATCATGACTTGAAAAATATTGACATTGTCGCCATAGGAAGGAGAGAACAAGGAATATTCGACATTAGAATTAGTCCTTTTGTAATCGGCCCCGAAGACAAAATCATGCAACGAATAAAACGAAGGAGATAAAGGAATATGATAACGCATACTTCCCTGAATGCTTTCTCCTACAGGAACACCAGTCGTTACAAATGGCACATGGCCATGATTCTTTGAATATCCCCCATAAAGTTCTAAAACATGCTGCCACGGCAAATGCACTGTATAATGGGCCATATGGGCATAGAATTTATCGAGGTCAAAAGCTGCAATATACTGATAGGTAAAAAGATCCGCGCGTCCGAAAATTTTCCCGCATTGCAATCCTGCCAGCCATCTTTTTTTTCCAATAAGGGGCAAGCCGGTATTTTCTGTTCCAGCATAGACGCGAATGGGTCTTCGTTCCGTAACATGCAGGGTGATATCGGTAGAATATTGCGTACTTCCTGGAGCATAAATCGCATTGACATCCCTAAAAGGATTGCGATTCATGATCGTTAAGTTCCGGACCAAGGTAGACTGATCAATATATTCTCCTTGACGGATCGAGATCCAATTTTTTATTTCCTCGGAAGAGAACCACCTGTTTCCTTCCACATGAATCGTATCCAGGCGGCTTTCGATCACCACTAATCGCAAAATGCCTTGTGTTATTTTTTGCCGCGGAACCAAAACCATGACAACCGGCCGATTGTGTTCCTTATAATAAGCCTGAATTTTTTGTTTCATGGCCAAAATATCTTTTTTCGTCACCGGCCTGCGCAAAAAATAGGGTTCCAGATTCCTTTTAAATTCATTAAGATCACCGGGAATATCAAGACCTTCTAAGACAACGCCTTGTTCCGATATAAAATTACAACGGCGCATACTTTCCAAGGAGGGATATAAGACTAATGCCCGGCCCTCTGGAATTACTATAGAAGAAGATCTTTCTCCCCCGAACAGAAAGCCTTGTCCCAAAATCATTACTAATAAAATAATATTTTTTTTACGCATAGCTAACACATTATAAAAATACGATTTTATTTCTTTTATTGACAATAGGATTGCACAAAATTGTGTCTGTTTTTTTTTCATTACATTTTGTATAACAAAAAATGCGGAGCATTCATGTGATAACCAGGCAAAAAATTCACTTTAAAGCTATTGTAGGAAATATCGGATTATTGATCCATGTCCCTGCTTTCATGTCCCTTTTCTCAATTGGGATCTGTATTATTTTTCATGAAACTTTCGCAATTTTTCCTTTTTTGATGACTGCGATCATCAGTGGACTGATCGGACAAAGTCTTTATCATCGTTACTTTCATCCCGACATTTGCAGCCTTTGGGATGCCATGATTACTGCAGCATTAGGCTGGTTCATCTGCTCTCTGATCGGTGCTATGCCTCTATATCTTACAGGCCTCGAAAGGGTTGTTCACGGGATGGACACCAGTGCTTCTTTAGCAATGAGTTCTTTCACCAACGCCCTTTTTGAATCTTTTTCCGGGTTCACCAGCACGGGTCTTACCATGATCCAAGAACCTTCCAAACTCCCTCATGTTTTACAATGGTGGCGTTCTTTAATGCAATGGGTTGGAGGAATCGGTCTCATCGTCTTTATTATTTCCGTGATTGAGCCCAATAAGGAAGAATATAAACTCTATTATGCAGAAGCCAGAACTGAAAAAATCGGAAAAAGTGTTAAAAATACGGCAAGAAATATTTGGTCTATTTACGTACTCTATACGTCTTTTTCCATATTGTTATTATTCTTGGTCGGCATGCCCCTTTGGGATGCCATCAACCATGCCCTTTGCGGCATTGCAACGGGCGGATTTACCATTACCGATCATAATCTTCAGGAATATAGTTCTCTCATCAAAATCGCTATCATCCTGGTGATGATTTTAGGAACGATTAGTTTTTCTGTTCACTTTCAAATCATCCGAAGAGGAAAAATTTCCCTATTATGGCGTTCCCCGCAACATCGCTGGCTGCTATCTTTATTTTTTCTAGGAAGCATCGCCGTTCTTTTCCTTCGTTTTTTTCTAAAGCATGAATGGGCCTTTATCGACTCATTTTTTCTCTGGATATCCGCTCTTGGAACCTGCGGATTTGCTTCGACAAATATCAATACGTTCAGTCCCATGATCCTCCTGCTCTTCATTGCAGGCATGATTATCGGAGGAGCTTCCGGCTCTACTGCCGGAGGCATCAAAATGCGTCGTTTCCGCAATCTCTTTCTCGCTATCTCCGTCCGTTTAAAAAGCATCACGAAAGAAAAAGAAAAAAAACTCTTAAAAGGTCACGAGGAAGAAGAAGAACATACCGACCTTGCCCTTCCGAAAACAGAAAAAACAACTCGCCTTTATGCTGCCGGTATTTTGTTTGTCCTATGGATTTTTTCCTTGACCGTCGGATGGTTTTTTCTTCTTTTCAGCGCCTCGGAATGCACCGCTTTTGATGCTCTCTTTGATGCCGCCAGTGCCCTAGGCAATGTAGGACTTTCTACGGGATTTACAGAACATAATCTTCCTGTGAGCAGTAAATGGACCTTGATCATCCTCATGTGGATCGGACGTCTGGAAATTGTCCCTTTTATTATTTTATTGCTCTCCTTTAGACTCCCTTTTATCCATAAAGACGCCAAAAAATAGTTTTTCTGAACAATTTTAGCTAATGGTCTAAAAACATTCTTGAGAAGGAAAAAGCTCTTTTAAAACAACAAAGGAAATCAATCTGGTTTCTTACATAAACTCTATACATCGATGACATACCATCCAAACCGCTTGACATCTCTTCAAGCAATCTTCTTCTTGCGGCATAGATCGGGTGCTTTTTAAAAAAGCTTCTAATTGAACTAAAAAATTTCGCATCCATTCATTCCTAGGGAGAACTTCCTCCTCATTAGGAAGAACCTCTTCCATGCTTTGCCTATCTTCCATGATATCTTGATGCCTTTTCAACAATAAATTTTTCAAGCCTAATAACTTGCGTTGACAACTCTTAATTGTATTAGGAACCCGTTCATCATCCCAAATTAAGCCTGCTCCCTTCATATATTCCAAATAATTCAAATACCTCGTGTGAATTTCCTCAAAGGCCATTTGCCATTTCTCCAATAAGTTCTCCCCTAAACATAAAGTTCCCCTTGTTCGCAATAATCTATCTATCTCGGATAGAACTTGTCGAATCATTTCATTATTATTAGAATGCTTTTCCTTATTAGGAAAAACAATACCAGTCTCCTGAATTCTTTTTAAATTACCCATCACTTCAGAGTAACGTTCCGACAAAGATCCATACAAAACCATCACACGGTCAATCAAGTTTTGAACTTCGCTTGAAAGAGGGACTAATCCGCTATTTTGCATAACCTGAATGTATTGATTATAGTTATGAATTCTGAGGAGCAAAAACGGTTCCCATCTCTTAGCAGAATCCCCAGAGGAAGGTGCTGTTTTAAAAAAATTTGCTATCATTATTACCCAACTTTTAGCCTGCTCTTGTGTTTTTTCAATCTGTTCCTGCAAAGAACCAGCTCTAGCAACTTGTGGTTCAATTCTTCGCACACACTCACGCAATTGATTTTGTATATAATAGAGATTCTCTCGAAGACCTTGAATTTCCGACACAGTAAATTCCGATGCACTCATTACAACCTCATTAAATTAATTAATTTATACATTAAAAACTAAAACATTTATTTTAATAATACTAAAAAACATAAAACATTGTAATATATCCTGCAATATAAAAAGGAGTTTTATTTTATGTCATTAGTTAATCACATACAAATACAAGCAAAAAATGCTGCTCACTGCATCCATACCTACGGTTCCAAAATTCTTGGACAAGAAACCATGGAAAAAGTGGAAACTGTTGCACAATCAGTCTTTCATTTTATATCGGAACACAAAGCAGAAGCCCTGTTCTTTACAAGCGCATTGATCGGTTTGGGATCTGCTTTTTCTTATTATTCTACTCAATATTGGGGTAGAAGGGCCTTTCAATATATTGCTAAAGAAGCCATGTTCGATGGAGTCGTCAATTTTGCTATCCTTAAAACTATTGCCGTTATTTTTGGCTTCAAATTCACTTCTGAAAAAATACAAAACGCTGTGTATTATTTCTTCGGAGCCCTCAATATCGCTTCATGGATATTTCGTCCCTATGCAGAACTATTAGACCTATGCTGTTACTCCTTAGGCCTTCTAGGATCCCATACCATCTGTCGTCTTTTTCAAAAATCCGATCAGACTCAAGAAACTATTTCTGATATAGACGAGTAATTTTGAATAAGTAACTCTAAAATACATCCCGCAGGGAAAAAAATACTCTGCGGGAATTTGTGCATCTACCCTCAGCCCATTTTTATCATGCTAGGTTTTTCTTTTACTTGCGAAAAGAAACCTTTGATCCATAGTTTTTAAATCATACAATAGTATTTTTAGATCAAGAAAGGAGGCTTTAATAACCCCTACTAGAATTGTCTTTAAAAAATCTCTTGTTAGTCTTCTCTTACTGCAACAATTTCTTAACTCTTAAAATATTAAGAAATTAAGCATTTTCGCTCTTAGAGGTTGAATTCAACTCTCTAAACGCACTACATATCGCTTGTATAGTTCTATCAGGTCTAAGTTGATCTATATGCATCGGTTGACGAATTAACGGAGAAGTTGTATTCTCGCTTAACCATGCAATAATACTCTTTTTTATAAGAATGTTCATCAAATCCATGAACAGGATCCCTTATTATCTCGCCACTGATGAATCTATCCAATTTATTGGATACAAGTTTTTGTATTAAAGTAATTTATTCCATGAGCTTACTTGATGTAACTGTTTTGTTTTTAGAAACTTAAGATTTAAATTGTTGTAAACGATTATTTTAAATAACAAATTAAATGTTTGATTTTAAATAAATATTTTTGATAAAATTATTATAAATGTTTTTAAGAGAAAGAGAAGATTATGTTATTAACTCAACAAAAATACGCTGAAACTAAGATAACAACTAAATTCGGTGAATTTAATATACGTGTATATGAAAATGATCAAAATCAAGAAACAATCGTTCTATGGACAAATGGAATTGATAAATCTTTACCAGTATTAGTTCGAGTTCATAGTGAATGCATAACTGGAGATTTATTTGGTAGTCTTCATTGTGATTGCGGAAAGCAACTCACTACCTCGTTAAAACTCATAAAAGATGGCGGGATATTCATATATCTTCGTCAAGAAGGTAGAGGCATAGGACTTTTTGAAAAGATTAAAGCATATCAACTTCAATCTCAAGGATATGATACAGTTGAAGCTAATGTTCTTTTAGGACATAACCCCGACGAGCGTTCCTATGAAATGGTAAAAAAAGTTTTAGAAGATTTAGAAATTAAAAAAATTCGATTAATAACTAACAATCCCGCAAAAATTTCAGGAATTGCAAAATTAGGAATTGAGATAACAGAACGAATTCCTATTATTATCTCCCCAAACAAATACAATAAGAAATATTATTTAGCTAAACAAAATAAATTCCAACATTTTTTTAAAGACAAAATGGATTGTTATTATTATCAAATTCCAATTGAAAAACCTGATCATATAGTAGAAATAATAAGATTTTTAAAAGAAATGAATCATGATCCTTTGTTAAATATATGTGTAGGAATTTCTGCGAATACAAATTCCCTAGAGGATCAAAGGGAATTAGATCGAATAAAAAATATTTTCCAAATTTGTCATTTTTATGAGAAAATTATTCCTGTTTTGCATTTTTCCTTTAAAAATTCTCAGGATCCCTTTCAAGATATTGAGATTATAAAACGTATGCTTCCTTTTGTTCGTCGATTACAAATAAATGATTGGCAGAAGAGCCATTCAATAATTGCTTTTTTGCAATATGTGTGTGACTTATTTTATATAGATATACCTTTATCAGACGAGAATTTCGATAATATTCACAACAAAAAATTTAGAAACAAACTAAAAAACCATTCAATCAATATTGTATTAGATAATAGTCATGGGAAAGGAATCTCTGAATCAAAAGAATCTTTTATGAACAAAATTAATATTTTACTTAATTACGGTTTAAATAATATTACTTTAAGCGGTGGATTTGGTCCTGATAATCTAGACGTATACTTCTTTTTAAGACGATACTATCAAATTAATTTTTCAATTGATGCTGAAACAAAATTGAAAACTGGCAATCATGTTAGCATTGAAAAAATCAAGAGATTTTTATTTCAGTTAATTCGTTTTGATGATCCTAAAAAAAATGGAGTAGATCAAACAAAAAAATTTATACAGAAAATTAAGCATTCATTACAAGATAAGGTTTATATTAATAATATCGAATTTTTTGTTTTTCCTCATGTGTTTCATCCAGGTTTTTTTCCCTCTTCAGCGTGGTTTGCTGCTAAAATTTCAAAAATAGTAGAAAAAGACAAAACTTTTTGTGAAATTGGTTGTGGTTCTGGGATAATTTCTTGTTCTGTGGCACTAGCTAACCCTCAAATTTATATTGTGTCTACTGATATCAGTAAATATGCAGAACAAAATACTATTTTTAATTCGCAAAAATTAAATATACAAGATCGAGTAACTGTATTTAAAGGAGATGTATTAGAAAACATTCCTCAAAATTATTATTTTGATTGCATTTCTTGGGTTCTTCCTTTTGGATATTTAGATCCGGGAACTTATGTTACTTTGGAAGAAAAACAAGTTTTTGATCCTGGTTATGTTTCTATTCGTAAATTTTTTCAAACCGCTAAGCAATATTTAAATCCTGGCGGAAAATTATTAATTGGTTTTTCCTCTGAATTAGGAAATTTAAATCTCTTGTTGAATTTAGCTAAAGAAGCAAATATTTCATTAAAAGTTTTGAACAGGAAAATTTTAAAAGAAACTAAAGAGATTACATTTGAATTATTGGAAGGAAAATATCTTGAAGCTCTAGAAGAACAAGAGGAGATTATTCCTTCTAGAAAATAAAAATGAATAATTTCTTAAAAGACTGAATAAGTCCTTGCGCCCCTAGCCATTCTTTCTGTTTCAAACAGAATCTGAAAAATCGGCTTTTTTGACCTCTTCTAACATCAACCACTTCTTGCATGTTCCTCTTTCTTTGGAAGAGGCTAAATTAACTGGAAATCTACCTAGGTCTGGACTAGTAAATGGAACAAGAACAGACTTATTACATTTTCTTGTAATATCAAAGCTTCTGCTAAGAACTTATTTGTTAAAGAAGTTCAATTTACAAGTTTCATCTTCATTCTGAAGGTCGAAGAAATCGGTATTCAAATAAGTCTAGACGAAAAAAGAAAGCCTTTAGACAATGTTTTTGTGAGAACCTTTATACATTATTTTAGAAAAAATTCGAGCAAGACCGAATAGATGCTTTGAATGCTATAAGAAAGAAGCAAAGATCTCATTAATAGATTGAGAATCACTCTTCAGGTGTATTTTGACAAAAAAGTCAGAGTATGTTTCGAGAAGTAACTCCGCATCTTAGAAAGCATTATATGTTCGAAAAACAGAAAAAAAAGAGTAATATATGTTAAAGAATATAATGGAAAAAATTAAAAAAAAATTTTTCTCAAAAAGATTTGAATATAATTCTACTAAAAACAAAACCGCTAAGCTTGCTAAGCTTTATGAAAATACTGTTGATTCACCATTTCGTTACTTAGGATATAGAGATCTTCCAATTATTATTTCTAAATACTCAAGAGGGAAAAAAGCTTTGGATTATGGTTGTGGAACAGGAATATCATCAAAATTTTTATACGACCTTGGATTTGATGTAACAGGAACAGATACTAGTAAAAAAATGTTAAAAAGAGCCCAAAAAACATTTCCATATATTGAATTTCAATTGTTCAATTCTTTAGAACTCAAAAATCAATTTGACATTGTTTTTTCTAGCTTTGTTCTTTTTGAATTAAAAAGTTCAAAAGAAATTATTAATTATTTGCTACATGCAAAGAAATTAATAAAAAATGAAGGAATTTTTATTGCTATTACAGGAAGTGAAGATTTGTATTCTAAAGATTGGTTTATTTGGGACTCGAATTTTTCTGAAAACAAAAAATTAAAAAGCGGAAAAAAGGTAAAGCTGTTACTCAAAGATTTAAACATTATATTTACAGATTATTATTGGAAAGAAGATGATTATTTTAAATATTACAAAAACGCAGGGCTTGAAATTATAAATATTTTTCGTCCACTAGGTAAAACAGAAGAAAAATATTTCTGGAAAGACGAATTAAAATTTCCACCTTTTATTATTATAGTAGCAAAAAAAGCCAAATAATTAGTTTTATAATATTTCTTGACAGACTATAAAATATTTTTTATTGTTTTTTTAAAAAAAGAGCATCAATGAACGCATCTGAAAGAGCTATTATTTTCCCAGTTACTATAGGTAGTATGTTAGAATGGTATGAAGTATATTTATATATTTACTGGACTCCAATCATAGCTAATAATCTCTGGGATTTATCTATTCCTATTGCTGAATTAGTAAATTTTTTACTATTTATGTTCGTTGGATTAATTGCTCGACCTTTAGGCTCTTTAATATTTGGCTATATTGGAGATAAATGGGGGCGAAAAAAATCATTTTTACTATCAATTATTTTAGTAGCTATTCCAAGTATATTAACAGCAATGATGCCTACATTTGCTATTTGGAATGCTTTTAGTATTATTTATATTACAGCTATGAAATTCATACAAGGAATTCCATCAGGAGGAGAATTACCCGGCGCTATGTGTTTTTTAGCAGAAACAGCTTCACCAACTCGAAAAACCTATTTAACCAGTTATGCTCTAATTGGACCTCAAATAGGTCAAATATTGAGCATGGCTCAATGTTTAGTAATGGAATTATATTTCTCACAAGAATTTTTAATATTATATGGTTGGAGAATTTCATTTTTTATTGGAGGTTTGATAGGTCTCCTTGGATATTTTTTGAGAAAAAAATTACATGAAAGCCATTCATTTACACATATAAAATCGAAAAATGAAATTCATCATAATCCAATTAAATACGCCTTAAAAAGATATAAGCATAGAATTGTCTTAGGATTTTTAATATCAATATTTGAAGTAGTCGGTTTTTATTTAATTGCATTTTATTTAGTAGCAAATGCTAACAAAATATTAAAAATAAATATTGAGCAAAATTTACTTATGAATTTGGCATTTTTAACACCTTTGACTATACTCTTGCCAATAATTGGTAAAATTGGAGACAAGATAAATAATAAATACTTATACTACATTAGCGCAATTGGTGTAATTATTTCGTCAGCGCCATTTTATTATTCAATTAACAATTCTTTAACAACTTTATCTATTATTTTTTTAGCATTAATCATATTATTTTTTAGCATTCAATTTGCTTTATTGCCATCATTACTAACTAGAATGTTTCCTACTCCTGTAAGATATACATGTCTAGGATTAAGTTTTAATGTATGTGATAGTGTTGTAGGAGTATTGGCTCCTGTCATTGGTTTTCTCATTTCAAAATACACTGGAAATAATGCTGCTTTTATAATTATTTATCCAATTACAGCATTATTATTTTTACTTGTTTTTCCTAAAATAAAACATCATGCTCAAATATATTAAGTAACATCTGATTAGATCTGAAAATAAAAAAACACTAAAAAATAGAATCTTTCTTTCCCAAAAGAATTAAAACAAATACTTACCTTTATGCACAATTCGTGCACAAATCAAAACCTTTAATAATCAACCTGATAAACAAAAATTCTTCCCTAGGGTAGTCATGGAGTGCTCAACATGAATTCTTTTGCTTTTCTGCTGTTTTTTGTGATCTATTTTGCCATAAGTTTGCCATGAAAAATCCAAAGTTATTTTTGAATAATAAAAATTATACAATCACAATTGCTTGCTTCATATAAAAAGGAATTTTTTATATCCAAATTACAACCTGAAAAACCACAAAAATAAAATAGTAGTTTTTCAAAAAAACAATTCGACGTATTTTTCATAATGGAGAGTGGTGGTTTGCCATCAAAGATATTATCGAAGCCTTGATAGAAACATCTAACACTACTGATTATATCAAAAAAATGAGATTGAGAGATCCCCTTCTTTCTAAAGGGTGGGGACAAATTGTCACCCCCCTTTCGATTCAAACAGCAGGAGGACCACAAAATGTAAATTGTTCCAATACCGAAGGAATTTTTAGGATAATACAATCTATTCCCTCTTTAAAAGCAGAACCTTTCAAACGATGGCTAGCAAAAGTCGGATACGAAAGAATCCAAGAAATTGAAGATCCTGAACTGGCAACCAAACGTACTCGAGCTATTTATAAAGCCAAAGGTTACAGCGAAACTTGGATTGAAAAACGCGTGCGAGGAATAGCTATTCGGGAGGAACTTACAGATGAATGGGATAAAAGAGGAATTAAACAACAAAGAGATTATGCCATTCTAATGGCTGAAATATCTAAAGCAACCTTTGGCCTGACTCCTTCAGAATATAAAAAACATAAAAATCTAAAAAATGAAAATCTTCGAGATCATATGACAGATCTTGAACTCATCTTTTCTATGTTGGGAGAAGCGGCAACAAAAGAAATTGCCATCAATAAAAACGCTCAAGGATTTATAGAAAATAAAAATACCGCCAAAAGAGGAGGAACTATTGCTGGTGAGGCCAGAAGAAAGTTAGAACAGGCAAGTAGAAAATCTGTCATTTCAAAAGAAAATTATCTTGATAAATTGATTCAGGCCGAAACAGAAAACAGTCCCTTTGAATTAGTACATAAGGATGAAAATGACACTTCTTATACTTAAAAAGCGATTTGTTCGAGAAAATGGAAACCCAGCTCATCCGGCCATTCATCGGCTGAATTCGATAAAATGACAATTCCTTTCTGCGACTCTAAATTGAACCCAATAAAACTTCTAAACCCTCCCGTTCCTCCATTATGCCAAATAATTTCAGAATGATTTATAGTAGTAATAATCCATCCCAAACCTACCTGTTCAGTGGGAGAAATAGTAAATTGCTTTGCTTGACACTTTCTGAGAATTTCTACCGTTTTAGAATTAAAAAGTCCCATATTTGCCAAAAGAAAATTGCTCATGTCCTGAATATTAGATCTAAGGGCTCCGGCTCCTGCCAAGGATGACATTTCCCAATGTTTTACTCTTTTTCCTTGACAATGTCCGGTTGCAAACTGTTTCTTCATATTCCTGGTTAGGGATATTTTAGTATTTTTCATGTGCAATGAATCTGCAATCACATCTTGAATAAGTTGATCGTAATTCTTTTGGGCATACACACTCAAAATATGGCCTAAAAGTCCCATGCCCAAATTAGAATAGGCAAAAGATTTTCCAGGAATTCTCATTAAAGAGGTTCTTGCCAAACATTCATAAAGATTTTGTGCTGTATAATCTGCATAAGGATTTTGGGTGTCTTTTGGGTGTAAATTGTCCGGTAATCGCGGTAAGCCGGAAGTATGAGAGGATAGATGCCGAAAAGTAATTTTCTGGCCGCCTGATTCTGGTAATTTAAGATGTAAAAGAAATTTCTCAATGGGATCATCTAATTTTAATTGTTTTTTCTCAACCATATCCGCTAAAGCCAAAGTAGTAAAAACTTTGGTGATAGATCCAATTTCAAAAATGGTATTTGCTGTAATAGGATCTTCTTTAGAAATTTCTTTTTTTCCAAAGAAAAAAAATCCTTATGTCCCTGATCAACGCACGCAATAGCAGTCCCAACTGCATTATTCTTGTCAAAAAAATGTTTCAAATACTAAAAATTGTTTTTCATAAAACTTATGATCTAAAAGACTTTTTGAATGCCTAAGGCCGGACTTGAACCGACAACCTTCGCATTACGAATGCGCTGCTCTACCAATTGAGCCACTCAGGCGAGACTCTATCTTAAAAAAAGAGTCTTTTTGTCGCAAAAGTTTTTTGCTATGATGCAAAATATGTATAACCATCAAAAAATTACTGCTATTCTTCTCATGGGAGGCAGTGGAAAACGTTTTGATGAAACGACTCCCAAGCAGTTTCATCGAATCGCAGGGCAAAAAATTTATCTTCACACTCTCTGTGCGTTACTTCACACCCAATTTTTTGATGAGATCATTCTTGTTGTCTCAGAAAAATGGATAGCGGAAATACAACAAGAAGCGTCATCTCTTTCTCCCATAATTCGCATGATTCCGGGCGGCAAGACGAGGCAAGAATCTTCCTATTTGGGGATTCTTGCAGCGACTTCCCCGATAGTACTGATCCATGATGCGGTGCGTCCTTTTGTCTCTTCTTCTATTATTGAAGAAAATTTAACAAAGGTAATGCAGCACGGAGCTGTTGACACCTGTATTCTTTCTTCTGACACAATCATTGAACGGGACCACTGGAACATGATTCAAAAAATACCCTCTCGTGCGATGATGCTCCGCGGACAAACTCCTCAGACCTTTTTCCGATCTCTGATCAAAAAAGCGCATGAGGCGGCCCAAAAAAAAGGGATTGACAATGCTTCGGACGACTGCCAATTAGTGTTGATGTTACCCGAGAAAGTAGCGATTGCAACGGGAAGTGAAGCGAACATAAAAATCACAACTCCTTTGGATCTTTTTCTTGCGGAGCAATTATGGCGCATACAGGCTACAAAAAGCACCCCGCAAGCTCTTTCTCTCAAGGACAAAATTTTCGCCCTTGTAGGCGGATCTGGAGGCATTGGCAAAGCCATTGACCATTATCTGCAGAAAGAGGGGGCAAAAACGCTGATCATTTCGAGATCTTCTTCCTTTTCAGCCGATCTTCGTGATCATGCTTCCGTGAAAAAAATCTTTGCTCGAATTCATCGAGAATTCGGTCCTATTGACGGTCTGATAAACTGTGCTGGGATCTTACATACCAAACCTTTTAAAGAGCATACTTTGCAGGAAATAGAAACCCTTATTTCCACGAATTTGACAGGACTTATTTTTTGTTGCAAATATGCCATCCTCAAAAAGGGGGGAGCGATCATCAATATTGCCTCCTCTTCTTTTTTCAAAGGCCGAAAAGACCAAAGCATCTATTCCGCGACGAAGGCGGCTGTGGTAAACTTTACACAAGCTTTAGCGGAAGAATTCCCGAATCTCCTAGTAAACGTCGTAGCGCCTCAGAGAACCAATACTCCGATGCGGCGCAAAAATTTTCCGGATGAAGATACTTCCGAATTACTTTCACCGGAGCACATTGCGCAGGAAGTCCTTTCTATTTTAAAAGACCGACGATTAACCGGATCGATTATAGACATTCGTAATACGCGAGAAATGCCTGCACATATGGCTCACGAAGAGCTTTTTTCGAGAGAAAATTAATTTTACAGTTGACAACTCCCCATGGCTAAAGCCAGGGGTTTTACGCCATCTGCGATAAAAAACAATAGAGAGAAACAAAAAGAGAGCTAAGAATGTCCATCTCGTGACACTCTCGATCCCCTAAACGGAATAAGAATTCCCGCGTGTCCGCTTTAAAAAACGAGACTTGAAGGATTCGAACCTTCGACCCACTCCTTAAAAGGGAGTTGCTCTACCAGCTGAGCTAAAGTCTCACAAATGACCCCAAGGGGATTCGAACCCCTGTTACCGGAATGAAAATCCGATGTCCTAGGCCGGGCTAGACGATGGGGCCTAATTATTCTATAAGTCTACACAGAAATAAAATTTCCCTCAATCATTAAATCTCAAGGATTTCCTTCTCTTTTGCTGTAGATAACAGATCGGTCTCCTTACAATACCTATCCGTAAAATCCTGTATCGCCTTTTCTTCTCTTTTTACATCATCTTCTGCGAGAGTTCCGGCACTTTTCTGTTTTTTCACTTCTTCATTGTATTTGCGTCGCACTTCTCGAATACGCACTTTAGCTTCTTCGGCTTTTCTTTTACAATCTTTAACAATCTCTTGACGTATCGTAGCATCCATCGGAGGGATTTCGATACGAATAACATTTCCTTCCACTCTTGCAGAAAAACCACAAGAAGCTTCAATTGCTTTAGCAATCATTCCGGTATTTTGCGGATCAAAAGGAGAAACAAGTAGCTGGCGCGATTCTGGAACCGTCACATTAGCGAGACTTTTAAGATTCATGGAAGTTCCGTACACTTCTACTCGAATACCTTCTACGAGTCCCGGATTAGCCCTTCCTGTACGAAGAGCTTTGAGCTCATCTTTTAAATGATTAATGACATTTTCCATGTCTTTTTTGACATCATTATCAAAATGCATGATCGCTCCTTTTTTCGAGATTGAAAAAATTATTATCCGATTTTTCTACGCCAAAAACGGGTAATTTGCAAAGGCTTTTGTATTTTTTTTCCCCAATTATCGACCGTTTCTCGCACGGTAACATTAGAGTCCTTCACAAATTTTTGAGAGAGAAGACAAACCTGGTCATAAAAAGCTTTGAGCTTGCCTTCCACGATTTTTTCTATAATATTTTCAGGTTTTTTACCCTGAATTTGTGCACGAGCAATCTCTTCTTCTTTGCTTTTCAGTTCATGAGGTACTTCTTCCGGCACGAGATAATCGGGACTTTCTGCAGCAATATGCATGGCCACATCTTTTGCCAATTCCTTGACATCACTCGATCCTATAATTTCTACAATCGTTACAATCTTTCCCCCCATATGCAGATAAATGCCATAGGTAGCGTTGGGTTTTTTCGTAATATTTTCCACGAGGCCAATCTGGATATTTTCTCCAAAATTTTGAATCACGAGATTCCTTTTCTGATCGACCGTTACAGCAGCATCCTTGATAAAAGGGGCTTTTACAAAAGCATCCACGGAGGAAGGTTTATCTCGAAGAGCTTGCGCAGCAAGAGCGCTTAAAAACTCTTGAAATTTTTCGTTTTTCGCCACAAAGTCCGTTTCAGCATTGAGTTCTACAAGAGCAATTCCATGTGCATCTTCAGCAACACCGATAAATCCTTCTTTCGTTTCACGTCCTTCTTTCTTAAGAGCTGAAGTCATTCCCTGTTTTCGCAAGATATCAATCGCTGTTTGCATATCTCCATCGGCCATGACTAGAGCTTCTTTACATTTGGTCATACCCACTCCTGTGGTATCACGCAATTCCTTGACCATTTGCATAGAAATTTTTTCGCTCATGATTTATGTTCCTCTTTTTGCTGTACAAGATTCATCTCTTTTTTCTTAGAAGCGATCGCCTCTGATAAGGTCGATAAAATAATTTTTATACTTTTTACAGAATCATCATTACAAGCAATAATGTAATCGACATTTTCCGGATCGCAATTAGTATCAATAAGCGCTAAAACAGGAATTCCTAATTTTTTTGCTTCTGCCACTGCGATATGCTCATGTCCCGGATCGACGACAACCAACATACCGGGAGGCTTGCGCATAGAACGAATTCCAGACAAATTTTTTTCTAATTTTTCTAATTCTTTTGCTAAATACGCCCGTTCTTTTTTTGTCAGTCCATCTCCCCCTGTAGCGACCTTCTTTTCAATCCTTTCCAGGGTTTTAATGGATTGTCGGATGGTGGATAAGTTCGTCATCATCCCCCCAAGCCATCTCTCGTTCACATAAAACTCTCCGGCCTGTTCTGCGCATTCTTGAATAATCGATTTGGCGGGTTTTTTTGTACCGACAAATAAAATCGATTTATGCTGCGTGACCATATCCTGTAACAGAGTCTCTGCATGACGAATCTGCTCCATGGATTTTGCTAAATCAATAATGTAGATCCCATTTTTTTCTCCGTAAATAAATCGTTTCATTTTAGGGTTCCATCGGTGCGTCTGATGCCCAAAATGTGCCCCCGCCTCAATTAAATCCTTCATAGAAATATTGCTAGATCTTGCTTTTTTTTGTGTTGTCAATGCCATCCTCAACAGTTAAAATTTTCCATAAGCGCCTGATCAGAATCGAACTGACACTCGTAGCTTGGAAGGCTACTGTTCTACCATTGAACTACAGGCGCAAAAACTACCTATACTTTTACCCCATCATTTCTTTTTTTCCAAGAGAAATATCCAAAGCCTTCGATAGATAACCCCCATAAAAGAAACACATTACAGTGTCTATTGAGATATAAAAAAATTTTTAGGCACAAAAGTTTTTAAAAACACGAGTAAAAAAAGATTCTAAAAGATCCAAAAATTTGCTTTAATTTTCTTAGAAAAACCTTCATGGACCAAGAATTATTTCGCACGGATGAAAACCTCTAAAATTCAGGACAAGACCAAAAAAACTTTATTCGTCATCCTGATGATCTTTTTCTTTTTTATCTGCCGCACATGGCATCTGAGTGTTATTCAGCGGGAAGAAAAAATGGAACAGGCCATCCGCCCTCAGAGAAAAACCGTAATCGAACACCCTCAAAGGGGAGGTATTTACGATCGTTTTGGAATTCCGCTTGCAATTAACAAAATTAAATATAACGCAACGGTCTACTATGCTCAATTTCGCACTATTCCCATCACCTCCTATGATGCATCACTTCAAAAAAAAACGTTTCCCCGTAAGGAATACATTAAGAATCTCTCCTCTCTTTTGGGCAACATCTTGGAAATGGATCCCGATCGCATCGAAGATATCATTTATGCAAAAGCCTCCATGTTCCCCCACAGTCCCACCGCAATCAAAGAAAATATCGATGAAAAAACCTATTATAAGCTCCGAATGCTCGAAAGGGATTGGGTCGGGCTCCATGCCGATATTGACTTTTTACGATATTATCCCCAAAACAAATCGGCCTCTTCTATTGTGGGATATATGGGGGCCATTAGCCAGCATGAGTTTCTATCGATCGCTCATGAATTACAGTACCTTCAAGAAATTATCGATGAAAAAATCTCTTTGCCTCCCGCATTTAGCTCTATGGAAGAGGTCCTCGAAAAATATACTGTGTTAAAAACAAAATCCTATTCCATTCATGATCTTGTAGGAAAGTGGGGCCTTGAAGGAAAATGCGAAAAAATTCTTCGAGGCACTCCCGGCAAAAAAACTTTTTCCATCGATAACAAAGGAAATTTTTTACAGCAATTGCCCGATGCCATTTTAGCGAAGAGCGGTACTCCTGTCTTTAGTTCCATCAGCGCAGAACTCCAACTCTATGCAGAACAACTTTTAGCACAGGAAGAAAAAGAGCGCATCGGAAAAAGCCGTATCTATGACCCCCAAGATAAAAAAAGCGTTGTTCTCCCCCAACCATTTATAAAAGGAGGCGCGATTGTAGCTTTGGATCCTTCGACTGGGGAAATCATCGCACTGGCTTCTCATCCTCGTTTTAATCCTAACGATTTCATCTCTTCTTCGAAAACTTGTGAGCAGCAAAAAAAAATCCATCAATGGCTCGAAACATCTCAGCATATCGGAGAAATCTTCGATGGGCAAAAGCCTTTGAGTCGAGAATTTTTCCTACATGATTTTTACGAAGAAGACCATATGCTTAGTTGGGATTTTTTTCTCCAATCTATCCTTCCCCAAGACAGTCCTCTCTATTCTCTTTTACAAAAAATCAGTGTTGGGGATGCCATCACCTTACAAGAAGCTTTTGACGATATTCTCTACTATGCAGGGCACATCCCCGCCAAAGATCTCATCAACGCATTGTTTCCCTTATGCGAAGGACATATCCCGATCACAACTTCCAAAGAAAACTTATTTTTTTTCGATCCAAAAAAATCTTCTGAGATCCTGCTGCGCAAGAAAAAAATACTCCCTCTGTTAAAAAACATTCCTTCCAATTACGATAAACTTTTTACGATCGACCTTTGCCGCATGGCGTTAAATAGCGCTCTTTTCTCGAATGACCTTATAGAAAAAACAAAAAACATTTCCCTCTCGATGTATTGGGATCTTACAAAAGCCTACTTGCGCATTGAAAAAAAAGTACAAGATACAATTTTTCCTTTTTTTATAGAACATCACTTCAAAAAATGGGTACAAACGGAGCAAACAACTTATATTCGCAAAAAAAGAAACCAAGAAAAACAACGCAAAACCTATGCTCATCCTTATATTGACTATTTAGATCAAAAACAAAAAAAACAATTTCAAAAATTTTGGCAGGAACACAACAACAACTTGCTGTATGCCTATGTTTATTCCTCTTCTAAAACCTCCCCTTCTGATCCCCTTACAGAATTTGTTGCTCGATGCAATCCGGATGATCCGGACGCCGCTCTTTTAAAATCCTATATAAGCGACCTTTCTTATCCCCTTATGGAAGATTTATTCCACACTTTTCGCAGCTTTGCAAAGCTCGATCGCCCCCTTCTCACCTCTTATCCTCGTATGAAATCTTCTACCCCCCCTACAGAACAAACTCTCGCGGCTTCCTTTTATCCTCGAGGAGGTTTAAGTTATATCCGTTCCTACTGTTTTCATCATGCAACTCCTCTTGGCTCCCTTTTCAAACCAATCACAGCTTATGCAGGACTCCTCGAAAAATATCGTTTTTTGCGCAATAATAATCTCCCTCTTACCGATCTCAACCCTCTTACTATCACAGACTGTTATCGTTGGGATGCCCATGCCACAAAAAAAGGTTCCTATGTTGTCGGTTATTCTCTGAATAACAAACCTTTTACTCGTTTCTATAAAGGCGGGCGCCTTCCTAGAAGCTCCAATCCCGAAATCGGCACTATAGATCTCATCGGCGCTTTAGGGCATTCGAGCAATCCTTATTTTTCCCTATTGGCCAGTGAATGCCTCAGCTCTCCTGGCGTCCTTCTAGACATAGCCCAAGATTTTGGTTTTGGAGAAAAGACAAATATCGATCTCTATGGAGAATATAAAGGCAGCCTTCCTACGGACCTCGAATATAATAAAACAGGCCTTTATTCTTTTGCCATAGGACAGCACAGCCTTGTCACAACCCCTTTACAAATAGGCATGGCCCTTGCCTCTCTTGTCAATGGAGGAAAACTCTTTTTTCCTAAAATATACAAAGATGATCAACCACCGAAAGTCAAACGAACTATTTTCCTTCCCCCTGAAGTGGCGGAAATAATTATACAGGGAATGGGAAAAACTCTCTGGAGTTCCTATGGAACAGCGCGCCCTGCGATCATTAACAAATTAAAAAAAGATCCTTCCTTAAAATCCCTATTTTTATCCTTAGAACACCAGCTGATCGGGAAAACCGGCACAGCCGAGATCATGTTTTCTCCCTCCATGCTTCCTTCCTCCTCTCCTTATAAATATAAACATATCTGGTTTGGGTCCATTTCTTTTGACCATAAAAAACCCGACTTGGTCGTGATTGTCTACTTACCTTTTGGCAGCAGTGGAAAAGAAGCCGCTCCTTTAGCGGCACAAATCATTCACCGTTATCGAACCATTAAAAAAACCCATCTCGAAGAACTTCAATCCGATCAAACAGACCCTTGATCATTTCATCGTCTTATGATCAAAATGCGTCGAAAATCCTCTTCCTTTAGGTAGACGAGGAAATCAATACTCATAATAACGGAGCCATGAAACAGGATACAAAAACCTCTTTGTAGGCCACAGAGGATAGATCGGATGAAAGTAAACATATTCTCGATCTATTCCATAAAACCTATCCGCAACCGGTCTGGACCAAAGATTTTCTTTCCATAACTGAAAAGACTCTGAAATAACTCTCTCAAAATCGTAGGCTCCTTTTAAACTGAGAAGATTTTTTATTTTATAAAACAACGTGAACGGATCTCCTCCAAATGTATCCGGATAATAAATCTTCCATTGCTCGGTCGCAGAAGATTTTCCCACGGAAGCAGGCACATAGGGCGCTCCATTGATCACGGAAGGAACTATATTGAGATTGCGATAGGAACTAAACAAACGAACTTTTCCGTTCGTAGAAGTAATATTCGTAAGAGGAATATCCAAGTAACTAAAACCAAAATCAGGATAAGAAGGATACGCATTATCGACAACTAGGGTCACATTTCCATCCGTCGATGTGATAGTCACTCCCGTCAAAGCTGTATCCACAATATTATTCTCTGAGATAATCAATATATTCCCCGAAGAAGTCTGAAGAACAGATCCTTCTCCGAAAGAAATATCTCCTGCCGTATTATTGGTATTGCCGGCCCCATCAGAAATAACCATACTTAGATCCCCGGTCCCGGTATTGATCGTTTGTCCGTCCCCAATCGTAATACTAGCTGTCCCCGATTCCCTATCACTGTTGATAACGCCATTAGTAGCGGTGTCGTTGGCGATCATAGAGAAGCTTCCGTTATCGGTATCAATACTCCCTCCAATAATT
>JAFGFA010000032.1 GCA_016931275.1 Parachlamydiales bacterium | reverse complement strand
TTTTCTTTTTCCCCGCTCCTCTTCTTCCTTCTTCGTATTAGAAAAAAATGAAAAAATAGGACTCTTTTTTGTCTGATAGCGCTTTTTGTTGTATAAGGCTTTTGCTTTGGCGTTGAGATCTTTTTTTAGTAAAATATGTGGTTGTCATGAGTATTGATATTTTTAGAGATTGGAGCCATTTCATATCAAGTATGTCTCCCAGAGAATTGGAAGATCTTCTTAGGGGAACTCATGTTGATATGGGGCTGGATTCTCTTAAGACGATTTCCCCTCAGTTTTTTTCTATAATCTTGCTTAAGATTATGGAATATTATGATATGCAAATGGAAACAGACTCTTACATGGCTTTGGTACGTTATTTTTATAAACATCATGTTATTACTTATATAGGTTCTTGTTGCGATCCAGTAATGATAAGACGTGATTTTAGAAAAAATGGGGAGTTTTCTAACCTTTTCTTAATTAGAAAAGTCATTAATGGTTGTGAAGTGTATTATCCAGCTCAGATATCATTAGAATGCATGGATAAAATCCAACAACAAGCGTTGAGATTTATCCTTATGGATCTGTAGCTATCATTTTATAGAGGCTATTTTTACGCGTGTATTCATTACGATTCTAAAACATATTGAAAGATTAGTGGAGCAACAATCGTTGCATCCGACTCGATAATAAAACTAGGCGTTGTCTTAGAGATCTTTCCCCAAGTGATTTTTTCATTCGGCGTAGCTCCACTATAGG
Source organism: Parachlamydiales bacterium (assembly GCA_016931275.1). GTDB lineage: Bacteria > Chlamydiota > Chlamydiia > Chlamydiales > SM23-39 > JAFGFA01. The sequence goes on along the minus strand of JAFGFA010000032.1, from coordinate 50,110 downwards.
ATCCATAAGAAGTTGTGCTATCGCTAATTTGACAAAAATAACTCCATAAGGGAACGGATTCTTCAAGGTCTTGTCGTAAAAGGGGAACGACGCAGATGGGAAAATCTCCGGCAATCCCTCCGCCGATTTGGAAAAATCCTATGTGATAATGTTTTGAAGTTTCTTTGTACCAATGAACAAGTCTTCGCATTTGTTCTAATCCCGGAATTATCGGAGTATGTCCGTGGAGCCTTTGTTGAATCACATGAGAGACAAAAAAGTTAGCAGTAGTAGAGTCTTCCCAGCCGGGGATGAAAATCGGCAATTTTTTCTGATAGGCAGCATATACCCATGAATCTTTAGGATCGATTTCGTAATAGGCTTCTAGTTTTTTATCTTCAAAGAGTTGGTAGAGATATTCATGAGGAGAATAGCTTTTATTTTCTCGCTCCGCTTTTTGCCAAAGATGAAGAAGATGCGTTTCTAGTCGTCGCATGGCTTCTTCTTCAGGGATACAGGTATCGGTTACGCGATTCATTCCTTTAAGCAGAAGTTGTTCTTCATCATCCAAAGAGAGATATCGATAGTCGGGTACACGATGATAGTGAGAGTGCGCAATAAGATGAAAAATATCTTCTTCCAGATTGGCGCCCGTACAAGAAATTGCGTGCACTTTATCTTGCCGTATCATTTCGGCTAGTGTAATGCCAAGCTCTGCGGTGCTCATGGCACCTGCCAGAGTAACAAACATTTTTCCATTATTGTTTAAATGCTTGACCCAATGTTCTGCTGCGGAGACCATCGTCGCTGCATTGAAATGTTTATAATTTTTTTGCATGAATTGTTTAATAGACATGGCAATTCCTTTGTGAAGAAAAAAATGTATCAATAGGCTTTTTTGTGAAAAAATCAAACGCTTGATCAAAGAAAAAGTCGATGGATTTTATGACATCAAAGCAAAAAGGTATCTCTAGTATTTTTGTTAAAAAAATAAAAACTTTTGTTTGTGTTTTATCAGATTTTACAGAAGAAAGGACTTTGATGGATTGAGAAAAAGAATAGGATCGCAATATCCTATAAAACAAAGACCTTTCTATAGCGGAGATGTTGTTTTTTCGTGCAAAGTTCATGATCTATACGACTAAATAGGTATAATTGTCTAAAGCATCTTTAAAAGTTTTTTTGATTTTTACAGATTCTAGATAGGTGAGATGTTTTTGCTTTAAGGCTTTTTCAATGGACAAACGAATACTCTCTATCATCTCTTGCGCATTATATTGCATGTAATTGACCACTTCGCTCATCGTATCGCCTTCGATGAGGTGTTTGAATTCCCAGTTGCCTTCTTCGTCTATGTCAATATGCACCGCATTCGTGTCTCCGAAAAGATTGTGCAGTCCTCCTAAGATCTCCTGATACGCTCCGACTAGGAAAATTCCTAGATAATAAGGCTCTCCTTTGAATTCATGAAGGTAGATATAACGCGCCGGATTAGGTTTTCCCACAAACTGATCGATCTTTCCATCGCTGTCACAGCTGACATCAACTATATGGGCTCGACGAGAAGGACGCTCGTTGAGTCGGTGAATAGGCATGGCTGGAAATAATTGTCCAATGGCCCAGGAGTCGGGGAGGGATTGAAAAACGGAAAAATTACAAAAATAGAGATCGAGAAATTTTTCATCAATTTTTTTAAGATCTTCCGGAATAAATTCTAAACTCTGAGAGAGAAGCCGAATTTTTGCGATAAGATGGCGAAATACCCGGTCAGCATAGGCCCTTTCTTCCAACGTTAAATTACCTTGAATAAATAACTGTAATATATTTTCTCTATGATGAAAAGCATCATGGAGTGATTCTAAACAGTTTTCCGGAGTTATAGTCTCATAGACAAAACATAATTCATTGACAATTTCTTGCTCGGAGGGAGGAGTCGGAAGTTTTTCTACAACATCAAGCATAGGTGCCACATCGATGACCTCAGTGACTAAAATGGAATGATGTGCGGTGATTGCCCTTCCGGATTCTGAAATAATGACAGGATGCGGCAGTTCTTCTTCATCACAGGCGATTTTAATCGCATAGACAACGTCCCGGGCATATTCTTCCATAGTGTAGTTCATAGAGGAGTGAGAGGCGGTTTTAGCGCCTTCGTAGTCTACTCCCAGACCTCCTCCGACATCGAAAAATGACATGGAAGGACAAAGCTTTGCCACTTCCGTATATATGCGGGTTGCTTCCCGTAAGGTCTCTTTAATGGAAATAATAGAAGTGATCTGGCTGCCTACATGAAAATGGAGTAGTTTGAGCCAATGACTTTTTCCGGCTTTTTTGAGAAGATGGATGCATTGCATAATCTCATGAGTATTTAGGCCGAATTTCGCGAGTTCTCCTCCGGAATTGGCCCACCTGCCAGAACCTGTGGAAGCGGATTTCATTCGTAGGCCGATCTCAGGCTCAATATTCAGTTTTTTAGCGATGTCCAGAACGATTTGCAGTTCATAAAATTGTTCGATGATCACGATCGATCGGATATTGATCTTTCGAGAGAGAAGAGCTAGTTCAATATATTCAGAGTCTTTATAACCATTACAGAGAAGAAGAGATTCTTCCGGAGAATAATGGCTTAGGGCACAGAGTAATTCTGGTTTGCTTCCTACTTCAAGACCAATATGGTGTTCCGATCCCGATTGTTTTACCGCTTGAACAATATGTTTTTGCTGATTGACTTTAATAGGATAGGCGGATTGATAACGATTTTCATATTCAAAAGTTTTTATGGCCGTATCAAAAGCTTTGTTCAGTTTGCGGATCCGGTCGCGAATAATCCCATCAAAACGGATGAGAATCGGAGCTTCAATGCCCCTTTTGTCCATTGCTTGTACGATCTCATAAAGATCGAGCTTCGGTCCCCCTTTTTCAGGCTGGATTCCAATATTTCCCTTGGAATTAATGAAAAAATAACCTTCTCCCCATCCATTGATCCAGTAGAGTTCATTGTTTTTGGAAAGGTTCCATTTTTCCTTGTCAGTAGATATTTTTTCTTGTTGTTTTGTCTCGGTCATTTATGCTGCTTTGGTTCCTATATATAAAACAGTTTAAGAAGAAGGATTATTACTGTAAATAGATAATAAAAGAAGATGTTTCCATTTTTTATAGCTTTTGTTTTTTAGTTTAATATCCCTGCTTTTTCTCTTCGAAATAGACAATAGCTCCACCAAATAGAACAATAACTGTAGAAATCAAAATAATAGGGGATAAAGGCTCTTTTAAAAAAATTCTTCCAGCAAATGACGCAAAAATAGGACTTAAAAGGCCCATAAAAGAGATAAAAGTCGCGGTTAATTTTTTTAATAAAAATCCATAGAGATTGTAACAAAGGATATTCGATATAAAAGTGATCAGTACAATGGCCTGTATAAAAGAAATATACCCCCCCGGTGTTATAGGAACAGGACTCCATTTGTCAATGAACATGGAGTGTACGAGGGCAAAGACTCCTCCTAACAGCATGCTGTAGCCATTGGCGGTTAGGGGAGAAAGTTCGTTTTTCTTAACCAGTATGCGGAGAAGGACCCACCCGTAGACACTGCAAATAGCTGCAGCAATGATAGCCAGCTCCGGCCAGGAGATAAGCAGTAGGTTTTTAAAGAGGTTGTCAGAACCAGCTTGGGTTAATAGAACCGGTAAAAAACCGCAAAAGCCAATCAGCATGCCAAGTCCTTTTTTTAAGGTCATTTTTTCTTGAAAATGAATATAAGAAAAAATGGCAGCAAAAAAGGGAGAGAGCCCATAAATAAAGCATGTTTTAGCTGCGGATAAATACTGTAGTCCCCAGAATTCAAAAGCGTTTGTGGCATACATGCTTAAAAAAGCCAAAACGAAAATAGGAAGAAGCTCCTTTCGGGAGATTTTTAAAACAGTTCTTTTATAGAACAATAAAAAACCGAGGATGATGACGCTGGCAAAAATCATCCGAATAGAGGTCAAAAATAGGGGGGTTGAGGTCATAAGAGCTATTTTCCCAAAGGCAAAAATAGAAGACCAAATAGCATAATTAATAATTGTAAGAAAAATAAACCACATATTTATCCTGTAAAAACAAATATTTTATAAGAAATTATAAAAAAACACACATTGTTTTTTGGAAAAACCTTATTTATGCCGAAAATTTTTTCTTGGAATGAATAAAAGATGGGAAAAGAATAAATAGGCTTTTTATTATATCAAATATTGATGATTTATAGGGGATGCTATTTTTTATTCTTTTTCAAAAAATATTTACATCGAAAGAGCTTGGAAATTTGAAGCGTTTTTCTAAGAAAAATTTCCAACATTGGAATTCATGTAAGTATAGACAGAGAATTTAATGCTATTTTGATAAAAAATTCCTGTTTTTCTCACATCATATGTTATGATATCCCTATTAGAGTTTTTTATGAATGAATGGATCTTCTTTTTACATAGTTTTTTCGTCCTTTTATTTTTATCGTTGGCCATAAAAGGAGGAAAATCACTATTGGCCTTTTATATCGTTTTATTGACCCTTTTTGCCAATATGTTTGTGATAAAACAGATCACGCTGTTCTCTCTATCGGTTACTCCTTCGGATGTCTATGTCATAGGTGCTATTATAGGATTAAATTTTTTACAAGAGTTCTATGGAGCAAAAGAAGCAAGAAAAGTTTTTTTTATGACATTAGGGGCTTTTGCGGTGTTTTTGGTCATGGCTCAAATCCATCTTGCTTATCTTCCAAATGTTTTTGATACTTCTCAGTCTCACTTTCTTCGTATTTTTACGTCCTCTCCTCGAATTTTTCTCGCTTCTATCGTTTCGATGGGAGGTGTAGAATTTTTGAGCATTGCTTTATTTTCTTTTTTGAAAAAGCGTTTTGGAGAAAAATATTTTTATGCACGCCAATGGAGCGTGGTGTTTGTTTCTCAAGTAATAGATACCATGCTTTTTTCTTTCTTAGGGCTATGGGGTATTGTAGAAAAATTCTGGCATGTAGTGGTTTTTGGATTGAGCATTAAAATGATTACAATCTTGATAAGCTTTTGCTTTATAGGGATTTATTTTTCGAAAGTAATCGGGAAAAAGAAACGCATGCAAAGCAATGATTCTCTGTAAAAACAGGATCACGAAAAGAAGAAGCTAGACTTGAATAGTTCCAATAAGCATTGAAAAGCAGGAATCTTCTCCATGGAGGGATTTTCAAGTTCTTGTATTTGTATGCGACCATTTTCTTTAACAAATGTTTGGCATGCATTTTCGGTATTAATGACTATTGTTGTCAGATTATGACCAGTCCTATTAAGAGTTTCTCTACACCAAGTCTGTAATTGGTCATTTATTTGTCTTGTAAAAAGAATGAGAGTAGAGAGTTGTTGAAGTTGTTGTATGCATTTTTGCCATGAATCATCAAGATGATCAATGTTAAGCGCAAGAGAGGTAATATTCTCAGAAATGGTTTGTAATTGTGTTTCGGTATCAAAAGACCCGAAATGTCCGAGGGTTCTCACTGTTTTAGGGATATAGGTCGGTATATCCTGATTGCATACGGCTAAAGAAATCAAATTTTGAATAGAAGAGAGATTTTGAATGCCAGTGTTTTTAAGAATGAGATGAGACGTTTTAGTATGTTCAGGAAGAGATATCTTGCCGCCGGAGATATATATCATAAAAGAAGAAGGCAAAGGGAATAATTCTGCGTCGGAAGGAGGATAGACGAATATCGTGCCTGCAATGATCTGTTCCATAGAAGATGTCAAAGAGGCATTTTTTAAAAACATTCTTTGAAAAGTTAACGATACATTTTCCGGAAGTTTAAAAGATCCATCAAATAAATTTAGATGAATATTCTCAGAAGTTGGGAAATTTATAGAGGATAGATCGGCATCGCCTTTGCAAACGTAGACTATTGATGGAGCATTTTCGCAATGTTTAGGAGAAAAAACGGCGCATTCTTGTCCATTAAGCCATAAATGGCATAAGCAGTTGTGGTGATTAGCGAAGTCTTGCAGATTGTCTTGTATATAACGAGCTTTTCCTTTAATGCTGCGTATGGGGTCCCGCGGAGAGTTCATTGTATCAAGATATAGGAGTTGGTCATAAAATTGCGCTAGTTGGTCTTCTTGTTCTGAATAGCGAAATGCTGTGAAATAGATCACGATTCCTATAATGCTTAAAGCGGCAATGGCAGCAATAAGAGGCCAGTGTGCAACAGCAATAGCAGCAACTTTTGTCGCTAACGACGATAGGGAAGAGGCGATTAAAGGAGATGCCGCTGTTATTGTAGACACTGGACTAATAGGATTGGTCATAATCAGCTCTTTTTTCCCTAAGATTCTATCATACTAAATTAGCAATTGTCAAAAATATTCATAGATTTTTTGGAGTTTATATATTAAAATTTTTTTAATTTATTTTCGTAAAATTTTTTGTTTTTTATTCGTTTTTAGATATAATTTTTTTAAAAATTTTTTACTAAGTTTGTATGGAAGCAAATAGATTTAGTTTTGAAGTTATTTATCGATCCAAAAAGTCTTCCGCTCGCGTGGGAAAGATTATCACTCCTCATGGTGTGATCGACACGCCGAATTTCGTAGGGGTCGGAACCAATGGAACGATCAAAGCCTTAGATAATAAAACCGTTCATGAAATCGGCCTGCAGCTGATGTTTTGCAATACCTATCATCTTCTCGTGCAGCCTGGATTAGACGTGATTGCTAAAGGGGGAGGGTTACATAACTTTATTGGAAGAGATTTGCCGCTTATTACGGATTCTGGGGGTTTTCAGGTGTTTTCCTTGGCCTACGGAGGAGTGAACGATGAGCTGAAAAGTCGGGGAGAAAAAAAAAGAGACGGCAGCGTCTTGAAAATAACAGAAGAGGGAGTGTCTTTTCGGTCGTATCGTGATGGAAGTAAAATTCTTCTTACTCCGGAAAGTTCTGTCGCCGCGCAAAAAATTTTTGGAGCGGATATGATTATCCCTTTCGACGAACTACCTCCTTATCATATGAAAAAAAAGGAGCTGAACAAATCCTTGGAACGTACTCATAGATGGGAACAGCGATCGTTGGAAGCCCACTTGAAGTGTCCTAATAATCAGGCGATGTATGGGGTGGTTCATGGAGGGATCGATGTTGATCTGCGAAAAAAAAGTTGTGAGTTTGTTTCAAGATTGCCTTTTGATGGCTATGCTATAGGGGGAAGCGTTGGAAAAAATCTCGAAGAAATGATTTCGATGCTGCAGTTTACCCTTCCCATGCTTACACCCGAAAAACCTAATCATCTTTTGGGGATCGGAGATCTGCGTTCTTTACAGTATACGATCCCTTTAGGGATCGATACGTGTGATAGTTCCTATCCGACCAAAGCGGCTCGTCATGGGTTGGTCCTTACCAAAAAAGGACCGATCAAACTTCTCAAGGCACAATATAATACCGATTTTTCTCCCATTGATCCCGAATGTAGTTGCTACACTTGTCAACACTATTCCTTGGCCTATCTTCACCATCTGTTTAAGGCAAAAGAGCTTTCTGCCTATACTTTGGCCACGATTCATAATTTGCATTTTATGGTGGAATTAATGCAGAATTATCGCGAGCTGATTTATAAAGATCAGATTTAATGGTTTTTCAGCGTCTTTTTGAGTTAGGCATGTTTCAAAAAAGATTTTTTAGGAAAGAGTAACTTTCCTTCTCCCAAAAATAAAAATAGTTTATCTTTTTGAATAGAATATAACGAAGGATATCAAGATGAACTTGAATCTGATGGAAAAAATGTTTTTTAGAGCTTGGAAACATGCTCTTTTTAGGAAAAAAATAGTCATCGTTTTCCCCTTTTTAGTGCTGAGCGGTCTTCTAGTGGTTTTTTGTCGCGCCTTGGCGTTTCATGCTAGTCGATGGATCGGTATGAGTATGATTTTTCTTCCTATATTTTTAGTGACAGGTATTTTTTTAGCCCTTGGTGTTATGTTAAGTAAGATTTATCAGGATGAAATCAAAGGGTATTCCATCGACTATCGAAAACTATTAAGCAGTTCGTGGCAGCTCATTATCGGCACTTCTTATTTGGCGATTCCTTCTATTTTAGTCTATTTGCTTTTATGGATCGTTCTTGGCATCTTTATTTTATTCCAACAGATCCCTGGTATAGGAGATGCTATTGGAGTGGTATTCACGTTTTTACCCTTCCTTATTATTCTAGGCTCTATTTTATTGATTATTTTTAATATAGGACTGTTATTTTTTATTACTCCTTATGTTGCTTTTCAGCCAAAGGACAAACTCCAATGGTCTAGAAAATTATCCCTAGATCTCAAAAATCATTTTTTGAAAAATTTTCTTCTTTTTCTAACAGGGATTATTCCTTTGCTTTTCGCTGTTGTTATCCTAGGCCTTTCCGCTTTTATTACCGATTTAGGCTATCTCGAAGCAAAAAACATCTCTTCTGTGGTCCTGCAATGGTTTTTTATGATGGTTCCCTTTGCTTTTTTCTTAACGCCCTGTGTGATCTTTTTCTTTCATTTTGCCTGTGAAAGTTTTCATATGAGGAAAGAGGTGCATGGAAGCTAAACTCATTTTTGCCGGAACCAGTGCTTCTATGGGAGTTCCTCTTATCGGATGCGACTGCGCCGTATGCCGTTCGCAGGATCCTAAAAATCATCGCCTTCGTCCCTCTCTTTTTCTTTCTGTTGGAGGAAAAAGCCTAGTAATCGATGTAGGCCCGGATTTTCGCCAGCAGGCATTGCGATTTTGTTTGCAAAAACTCGATGGGATCCTCTTGACCCATGGTCATTATGATCATATCGGCGGATTGGAAGAGGTCCGTATTTTTAATTTTATGCATCAGCGTCCCATTCCCTGCTTATTATCCAAGGAAACATTTCAAGAGATCCGTTATCGCTATCACCATTTTTTTAATAAAAACCAGGTTTCTGAAAGTGCTCAATGTGACTTTATAATCTTGGAAAAAAATGAGGGAACGCAAAATTTTCTCTCTATCAATATTGAAAACGTTTCATACTTGCAAGGATCCATGTCGGTCAGTGGATTTAAAATCGGAAATATGGCCTATGTTTCCGATATAAAAACATATGAGGACTCTCTTTTCCGAGCTTTAAAAGGAACCGATATTTTAATTGTCAGCGCTCCAAGGGTTTTGCCCTCTCCTGTCCATATCGGAGTGGAAGAGGCGATTGCTATTGGAAGAAAAATCGGGGCAAAAACGATCTATTTAACCCATATCGCTCATGATATAGATCACCATTCCCTGAGCGCAGAATTACCGGAAAATGTTTGTCTGGCATACGATGGCTTAGAGGTCCCTTTTATTTATGAATAAAAACATAGCTCCCTTGGAAGTAGGCCGTCTGTCCGATTTAAAAGAAAATATTCGGGCATTGTTGGTTGGAGTGTATCGTAAGAGTGATGAAAAAGAGCTCTGTTTGGAACATTTGGAAGAGCTGCAATCCTTAGGAGTCACTTATGGAATTGATGCCTTTTTTAAAAGCGCCTCTCCTTTGCGAAAATATGTTCCGGCAACTTTTCTCGGCAAGGGTAAAATTGAAGAACTGCTTTCTATTTGTCAGGAAAATAATGTAAATTTAGTGATTTTCGATGAAGAGATCTCTCCCAATCAGCAGAGAAATTTAGAAAAACTTTTTAAACGCCCTGTGATTGATCGGACCGAATTAATCCTGGGAGTTTTTGCCCAGCATGCTAAAACAAAAGAAGCGAAAATCCAAGTGGACCTCGCCCTTTATCACTATGAACTGCCTCGATTAAAAAGAATGTGGACCCACTTGAGCCGCCAGAGGACAGGGGGAGGCAAGGGAGGCTATCTCAAAGGAGCCGGAGAGCGCCAAATCGAGATCGACCGAAGGTTGGTGCGGGATAGAATTGTCTTTTTAGAAAAAGAGCTCGATAAAGTGAAAAAACAAAGAGATGCACAGAGAAAATCTCGGGAAAGGAACCATATTCCTACCTTTGCCATTATAGGCTATACCAATGTCGGTAAATCGACGCTCTTAAATGCTCTTACTCATGCAGGAGTGCTTGTCGAAGATAAACTTTTTGCAACACTCGATACAACGACGAGAAAATTTGTCCTTCCCAATAAACAGGAAATTCTTCTGATCGATACCGTTGGCTTTATTCGGAAAATTCCCCATACCCTTGTTGCAGCCTTTAAAAGTACTCTTGAAGAAGCTCTTAAAACCGATGTTCTCATCCATCTTATTGATAGCAGTTCCGAAGATCCTTTACAGCAGGCTGCATCAACAATGGAGGTTTTACAAGAATTGCATGCGGAAAAAAAACCGATGATCACTTGTCTGAATAAAATAGATCAATGTCATGATAAATCTTTAATCATGCGATGTAAGTTGCAAACTTCCAAAGTAGTCGAAATTTCCGCTTTATATAAACAAGGTTTTGATACCCTAATGGAATACATGATGGAAGAAGTCTCTAAACTTCGAAAAGTCATCACCGTTCGTATTCCCCAATCGCATTATAAGCTGCTCAGTACGCTGATGACAGAAGGACGGGTGATCCATACAGAATATGAAGGCAATGACGTCATTCTAAAGGTGGAGATCCCCTGTTCTTTGGAAAAACAGGCATTGCCTTATAGAAATTAGTTATTTCGTCAAAAAATTCTCAGTAACAACCTTAATGACGCCATTGGTGAGGATTTGCACTCCAATGAAGGCAATAATCATCCCACCGAGTTTCTCAACTGCTAGAACTCCTTTTGTTCCTAAAAATCGTTTGACTTGGGAACTGGCCAAGAGCAATAGCAAAGAAGGGATCCAAGCGCAAAAAAGAGCAGCGGTAGTTTCAAAGATGCCGTATTGGGTGGAATAGAGCATCATATAAGTAATGGATCCGGGACCGGCAAGACCGGGAACTGCTAGAGGAACGATCAGGGGTTCGTGATGAGGCATGCCTTCAACGGAAGGAGCTTTGGGAAAGAGAAGATCTAAGGCAATTAAAAAGAGCAGGATTCCACCGACGATTCCGATGGTTTCACGAGTAATTTGAAGGGAAAACAGGACGTATTCGCCAAATAAAATAAACAACAATAAAACAAAAAAGGCGATGAGCAATTCTCTAATAATGATTCTTCGTTGTGTTTTGAGATCATATTTGGCAAGTAGCGCAATAAAAACGGGTACCTGACCTATGGAATTAAAAGTAAAAAAAATCGTTACGACCATTGCTGGAAATGATAAAAATCCATGTGATTCCATTAGCGCTCCTTGTTGTTACGAACTTTTTGTTAGTATAGCGGTTCGTGTGTTTTTTTTAAATGTTTGAAACTCATGTAAATGTCTTTATTGCATTCGGGGGTATTTCATAGTATAATTTTAGGCCTATGAAGAAAAAATTTTACATAGCTACATTGGGATGCAAAGTCAATCAATATGAGTCGGAGGCTATGGGGCAACAACTGGAAAAAGCCGGATATGTTTTTGCGGATACTCAGGCGGATCTTTGTATCGTCAATACTTGTTCTGTGACCGCTTCGGCTAGCAGACGATCGAGAAGTCTTGTCCGTTCCCTCTTGAAAAATTATCCTAAGGCAATAATAGCGGTGACGGGTTGCGATGGATATGCAAAAGATTCTTATGCGGCAGATTCTCGTGTGAGGGTGATTGTTAATGAACAAAAAGAAGATCTAGTGGAATTGGTTACGGGGAATAAGGCTCCTTTTATCATAGAAAATTTTTCGGGGCATACGCGTGCTTTTATAAAAATCCAAGATGGTTGTAATGATTTTTGTTCTTATTGCATTATTCCACATGTCAGGGGAAGATCTCGTTCTCGCAAGCTAGAAGACGTGATCGGAGAAATTCGATGCATCGTTGCAAAAGGATATAAAGAGATTGTTTTAACGGGAATTAATCTGGGTAAATTTTGTGATAAAGGAAAAAAATTGCAGGATTTGATAGAGGCATTGGAAGATATCCCCGAGCTGCATCGCATACGTTTATCCTCGATCAATCCTGAAGATATTACGGACGAGTTATTACGTTCTTTTCAAGCTTCAACAAAAATATGTCCGAGTTTTCATGTGGTATTACAGTCGGGATCCAATGAGATATTAAAAAAAATGAGAAGAAGGTATTCTACGGAACTTTTTTTGGAAAAGATTTCACGATTGAGATCGATTTTCTCTGATGCTACGTTTACGACCGATATTATCGTCGGTTTTCCGGGAGAAAAACAGAGCGATTTTGAGAAAACCCTTGAGTTGATCGAAAAGGTTTTATTTATTAAAGTACATGTTTTTCCTTTCAGTGTCCGTCAAGGAACGATGGCGTATCATTTTACGGACAAAATCTCTTCTGAAGTTATTCTTGAACGAAAAAAAATTCTTCTTCAAAGAGCTCAAAGAGCAGCTAACCGTAAAAAAGAAAGTTTTTTAGGTTCTATGACATCTCTTCTTGTGGAAGGCGTGCGTAAAAAAGGGTATATTTATGGGCATACCCCTCATTATTTTGAAGTGGCTCTGCAAGCTCAAGGCACTATCCTTCCCAATACTTTGTGTAAGGTGCAATTAGAAAAAATAACCCCAAAAGGGTTCTCAGGGAGATTTGTATGAAAATATCGATTGATAAAAAAATGATACCCCTTTCTCACAAGATGGGCGAGCAATGTATTGTTCCCGGTACTTGTTGGATTGCCTCTATTTTTCCTACAAAACTCTCTCTTTTCCATCGCGAAGCGCTCTCTTCAGAAGAAAAGTTGGAATTTGTATGGGACCTGAAAGGACCTTTTTTAAAGTTTACTGTTTTTCTAGATCTCGAAAAGCAAAGGATACAGGTATCGGGACAAACTCCTGAGGGATGGTTTCGCTTTTCTCTTAAAGGGTCTTCGGACGGTTTTTTCCTTTTTTTTGAAAAAGTTCCTAAAAAAAGATGCAGGTATCATTATGTCAGCAATATGCGTGTTTTTCCCGAAAGTCAGGAGGCTTTTATTGAAGAAAAAAACTTTTTGAAGATACCAATGCCTCTTAAAAGCAAAATACCATCACGTTTTGAAAAGCTGTTTTTAGGAGATAATAAATCTCAGGAAATAAGCTCGATTTACAAAAGGCTTGATTGGAGAGAGATTTTTCCCCTTTGGTTTTATCAGGGCCAGCAAGTGCCCAAGGTTTGTGAAGAATATTTTGGGACGGCAACTTTGCTTGCTTCATTGGAAGAGGAGATCAGAGAGAATCATAAAAAAGAAGCGGAAAAACTTTTTTATGCTTTATTTGTCACCTCTTTTCAAGATCTTTTAGTCCCTCATTTAATCGATGAAAAATTTCAAGGAATTGTAGCTTCTCAGGATATCTTGTCACAAGCATCTCCCTTGATCATAGTGCAAAGAGGATATGAGCTTATTCGCTCCCTTTTTTTTCAGCAAAAAAAAGAACAGTTTTTTCTTTTACCGCACCTTTTTTCTTTGTTTGTTTCAGGTAGGATGATTCATATTTGTTGTGACAATCTGGGTTTTTTAGATTTGCAATGGTCCAAAAGTATGATAAGAAAAATGATCTTTTATCCCTTAAAAGATTTTGAGATGCGGTTACATGCGCCTTTAGTAAAAAAATTTCGTCTTAAGAAAAGCAAAAAAGATCGAGGAGAAGTTTTATCCATCGAAAAAGTGATCCCTATCGAAAAAGAGCTTGTTTACTTTTTTGATCGTTTTCAAAAATAATGATCTTAAGGGTTGGAGGTGCTATGTCAGAGAAAAAAATTCATTCCTATGCGGATTATGTAGCACTTGTAGAAGAAATCATAGAACACGATAAACGCTATTATCTCGAGTGCAAGCCGATTATTTCCGATTATGAATATGATCAGCTGATGAAAGAAATAGAAAAATATGAAAAGGCTCATCCGGACAAAATTGTATTGGATTCACCAACGCAACGAGTGAGCGAGCTGCCTTCCAAGGGATTTAGTCAAGCCAAGCATAATGTCCCTATGCTCTCCTTGGCTAATACCTATAGTCAGGAGGAAGTATCCGATTTTATTGCCCGTGTGCACAAGTTGCTTCACAAAAAAGAGATGGTCTTTTGCGTCGAGTTGAAAATGGACGGAACAGCTCTTTCCGTTCGTTATGAAAAGGGAAGATTTGTCCGAGCAGTGACTAGGGGCAATGGCTGGGTAGGGGATGATGTGACTCAGAATGTTAAAACCATTAAGAGTCTTCCTCTTCACCTGGAGGGAAAAGATGTCCCAGATGTTCTGGAGGTGCGAGGAGAGGTCTTTATGCATAAAAGAACCTTTCAGGCAATCAATAAAAAAAGGGAAGAGGATGGGCTTGAAGTATGGGCCAATCCTCGCAATGCGGCTGCCGGTTCTTTGAAACTTTTGGATTCTAAGGAAGTCGCCAAACGGCATTTGGATATCGTTTTTTATGGGATTGCAGAAAACATCCAAGAGATCACTTCCCAATTTTCCGTGCATCAATTTTTAAAAAAATGGGGTCTTCCGGTTTCTAAAGAACGGCATTTTACTCAATGTCGTCATTTGGAAGAGATCTTTCATTTTGCCAAAAAAGTTCAGGAAGAACGAAAAGAGCTTTCTTTTGAGATCGATGGCATTGTCATTAAACTGGATGATCTGTCTGCCTGGAAAACATTGGGAGCAACAGGAAAGTCTCCAAGATATGCCGTGGCTTATAAATTTACGCCGGAACAGGCGGAGACAGTAATAGAAAGCATCACGGTACAAGTAGGACGTACCGGGGTGCTGACGCCGGTTGCGGAATTAAAACCGGTATTTTTAGCCGGAAGCACGATTTCTCGTGCAACGTTGCACAATCAAGATGAGGTGCATCGTAAGGATATACGCGTTGGAGATACAGTAATTATTGAAAAAGGGGGAGATGTTATTCCCAAGGTAGTCTCTGTAGATCTCAAAAAAAGGCTTAAGAAAACTGAAGTTTGGCAAATGCCTAAGACTTGTCCTATTTGTCATACCCATGTGGTCCATAAAGCCGGTGAGGTCGCTATTCGATGTCCTAATCCGAAATGCGTTGCAAGAAAAGAACGAAAAATTGCTTTTTTTGCAAGCAAAGGAGCGATGGATATTGATCATCTGGGAGAAAAAAATGTCGAAAAGCTTGTTCGGGAAGGGATCATTTCTCGCATTTCTGATATCTATCTCCTCAATGAGGAGAGTTTATCGCAGCTGGAAGGGTTTAAGGAAAAATCGATCAATAACCTCTTAGAGAGTATTCAAAGATCTAAACAGTGCACTTTGGCCCGATTTATTTTAGCGTTAGAAATTCCCTATGTTGGCAAGGAAACGGCAGAGTTGATCGCAGATTATATTCAAGATATTCGCAAGCTTTTCACGGTCTCTCGAGAGGAACTGATGGAAATCGAGGGAATTGGAGAAAAGGTGGCGGATTCTGTGGCCGCATATCGGGATGATCCTACCAATCAAGAGGAAATTCATCTTCTTTTATCCCATGGCGTTACCCCGCAAAAAGTTGTTCATAAGAAGATTTCTAAAGAACATCCCTTTTATGGAAAGACTTTTGTGTTGACGGGCACCTTAGACCGTTTTTCTCGTGATGAAGCATCTCGTCTCATCAAAGAAAAAGGAGGAAAGACTTCTTCATCGGTGAGTGCTCAGACAGATTATGTTCTTGTAGGGCAAGAGCCGGGTTCCAAATATGATAAAGCAGTGAAACTGGGCATAAAGATCTTGGAAGAAAAAGAATTTATTCGTCTTTTGGAATAATTTTTCCAAGGAAGGTTTGGTGCTTATATTCTTCTAGCTGTACTTGGCATAAAGAGCCGATGAGAGTTTCTTGCCCCGGGAAAATTACTTTTTGATATCCCCGAGTCTTTCCTTTTAGCAATTGATGGTCTTTATTTTCTCTTTCCACAAGGACTTCGACCCTCTTGCCTATCAGTTCAACGCTTCTTGCCTCTAGGTTGTTTTTATATAGAGTCAACAGTTGTTCTAGTCTTCTTTTTTTTTCGAGGAAAGGAACATCATCCTTCATGAGCGAGGCAGCCGTTCCCTTACGGGGACTGTAGGCAAAAATATAGGCTAAGGAAAAGTTTGCCGCATGAAAGAGCTGACAGGTCTGCAAGAAATCTTCTTCTGTTTCCCCCGGAAATCCCACAATAATATCCGTTCCGAAAGATACTCCGGGGACTATTTCTCTGAACAGAGCAATTTTTTCCATATATTCTTCTGCTGTGTATCGACGATTCATTTTTTTTAATATGTGATTAGATCCGGACTGGATGGGAAAATGAATAAATTCACAGACGGAGGGAAGGTCGCGCACTGCGTACATAAGATCTTTAGAGATATCGACAGGATGGGACGTGAGAAAACGGATTCTTTGAATTCCCTCGATTTTGTCAAGGTCGCTTAGTAGGTCGCTAAAGGACATATTGTCTAGGTCTTTTCCATAACTGTTGACGTTTTGTCCCAAAAGGGTGATTTCTTTACATCCCTTGTCTGCCAGTATTTTACATTCTTCCAGGATTAAATGAGGAGGACGAGAAATTTCTCGTCCTCGTGTAAAAGGGACGATGCAATAAGTACAAAATTTATTACACCCTCTTATAATGGAAACAAAAGCTTTGATCGGAGCAGTCCAGGTAGGGGTCAAATGATCAATGCGCTGATCATAACGATCCTCAATCCGAATAGCTTGTTTTTTATGTTCGAGGACCTCGTCGAGAATTTGGGGTAGATCCGCAATGTTATTGGTTCCCAATACGAAGTCTACATGGGGAAATTTTTGTAAAATGGCCTCTTTTTTATGCATGGCGATGCAGCCGGCGACACCAATAATAGAGGATTTCTTTTTTCTTCCTAAAATACCGAGTTTTCCAAAGACCTTTCTTTCTGCGAGATCCCGTACCGAACAGGTATTAAAGATGATCAGATCGGCGTTTTCCTCGTCGCTTTTTTCCATGCCGCGTTGTTCTAAAAGAGAGCTCATAATCGCCGAGTCGAGCTCGTTCATTTGACAACCGTAAGTTTTTATATAAAATGTTTGAGGATCCATAGATGCAAAACTAATTTTTGACCTATTTTAGCTGAAAATGGGATCTTTATGCAAATATCCTTGGCAAAAAAGAGAAAAAAACTTATTCTTGGACTAATTTTTAAAACACAAAATATCAGTTTATGACAACATTTATCACTAAAGAAGAAGCCCAAAATTCTCATGAATGGTATCTCCTTGATGCCAAAGGAAAAACATTAGGCCGTTTTGCTTCTGAGATTGCAAAAATTTTACGTGGAAAGCATAAGCCGCGATTTACGCCTCATACCGACACGGGAGATGGAGTTATTGTTCTTAATGCTCCTATGGTTAAGGTCACAGGCGCAAAAGAAGCTCAAAAAAATTATTATACCCATAGCGGATATGTGGGAGGATTAAAAGAAACTTCCTACCGAGCTATGCAACAAAAACATCCTGAACATATCATTGAACATGCTGTATGGGGGATGATGCCCAAGACGAAATTGGGTCGAAAACAGTTTAAACGATTAAAGGTATTTCGTGGAGATTCCCACGATATGACTGCGCAAAAACCAATAGTGTGTGAGATATGAGAAAGAAAAAAATTGAAGAATTTGTCAGTACCGGCCGAAGAAAAACAGCGGTAGCTTCCGTGCGCATGCGTAAGGGAAGCGGCAAGCATGAAGTTAATGGGAAAGCTTTTGATGAATATTTTTCTTCGAAACTTCAGAGAAAAGCGATATTAGCTCCTTTAGAACAATGTTCTGCTTCTGATAAGTACGATCTCTTTATTCGCCTGACAGGCGGTGGAATTAACGCGCAAGGCGAGGCTATTCGTCTAGGCTTGTCACGGGCTTTGGTTCAAGAAAATGAAGAGCTTCGCAGTTCTTTAAAAGATTTAGGGTTTTTACGGAGAGATCCTCGCAAGAAAGAACGAAAAAAATACGGTCTTGCAGGAGCTAGGAAAAAATACCAATTCTCCAAGAGATAATGAGTTTCTTCCTCCTTGTTTATCAAGAAAGCCTTTGGAAAATAAGTTTTTCCAAAGGCTTTTTTTATTGCTAGAAAAGGACCAACCTCCTATTAAGTGGAATTATCAAGAGGACCCATGTTCACTGTTGATAAACATCACAAAGGTAAAAGAGTTAAGGAAACGGCGTTAGATAACATCGAGATTTCTTTGAGTGATCTCCCTGCTTATGAGCTTTTCTTTGGGGGGCAATTGCTACAAAAAATCGGCAAATATGCCCTTATCGTTGCTGAAAAACATGCCGAAACAACATGTGATCCTCTAGGTATTGATTTTGTGCGCTTTTTTTCTCCTATCCGTAAAGAAGATAGTTTAATTTGCCGACTTGCTGTCACAAGAGCTTGGCGTACTTCTCTTGAAGTAGGGGTGAAGGTGATTGCTGAAGATTTTCGAATGTTAGAAGAAAAATTGGTCCTCACCGCTTATTATACCTTTTTAGCAGTGGATGATAAAAAATGCCCTTGTCCGATTTTTTATGTTATCCCAGAAACTGCAGAAGAAAAAAAACGATATATCGCCGCTGAACGAAGACGCGCTGCCCGCTTGAAAAATTCCTTGGAAAAATACCTGTTTCAATAAAAATACTTTTTTACTGAGCCTGATTTTGTGCCCAGTCAAGTGACCCTTTTACTTGCTGCATCTTTTCTTGGGTTACCTGCCATCTTATATAGGGTTTGTCTCCCAATATATGAGCATATGCTTCATTTCTGTTTTTCCCGATATATCCAGGATAGAGAGGGACGCCGAAAGTAGAATCATTTCTTTCTTCATCGGCCATAGGAGCTATAGAAGAATGGATTAGGGTCTTTGGTAATTGCCTTAATAATTCTTCTGAAATATTGGTAAAGAAATAAGAGCTATCAAGGTCTCGTATATTTGTAGGAAGCATTGTTTCAGAATTTGGAGTATATGTAATAGGACTAGAGGGATATCGAGCATGATTATAATAAACATATTCGGGTTTTCCTTCCAATTCAGAGACACTAACATGATCAATTGTGCCAGGACGAACTTTAAAGGATTCAATATTAAAGAGATCAGACAAGGCTTTTACGAAAATAGAGCATGTTTTTTGAAGCAACATCTCTAATGATTGGTTCTGTGCTGCTAATTCTGTGATCTGTTTTTCTAAAGAACTTGGAGAACTTAGAAAAACTTGATCGGGATTATGTGCTTTAAAAGCCAGCATAGAAATTAGATGAGATTGAAGGTTGTCCATATTGTCAGGTTGTGACCATTCTTTCGGGAAAATAAAAAGGTAGTTCTCTTTCAAAAGATCATTCTGCCCCGTGGTGTAAGTATAGGAGCGATCCTGTTTTGTCTGAAGCAAGTCATTTAGAGGGTCTATTGTAGAAAGGGTGTTAAAAACAATGCACTCTTTTCCTGCTGCTGAAATTTTTTGAATGGAACGAGATTCCTGATTCAAACGAGGAAAAGAAGGATTTCTATCTGTGTTTTTATCTGAAGCCAAGGCTTTTTTGTGTAGTTCTCCATAAGAAATGCCAATCATTAGACGAAGGAGTGTTTCAATAGTTTCTTCTGGAGAAAAAGTTTTTAGTGCTTGAGATTGCGTTTTACATAGTTCGAGTGTTTGGAGTACTGTTTTTTGATTTTTTGCAATGCCCCATCCCCATAGAAGAGTAATAAGAGCGGCAGAGGAAGATAACAATACGGTCACACGCGCTGCTAATAGAACTAAAGAGTAAGTTCCATATATTGTAGAAGCATAAAAAGCGCCAATTCCGGAGGCAAGGGCAATGCAAGCGCATATAGTAGCTATTGTGTATAATCGACGTTTTGTTTGATCAGTTTCTAGGGCATGCGTGATATATCGGTCTTTGAGTATCGACAAGCGATCCCAAGATCTTTCAAGGGTAGTGACTTCCTTGCTAAAGGCTCTGATGTCTTCAATCTTCATATGTCCTCCATAGATTGGGCTTTAAGTATATGGTATTTCCTAAAAAAATAGTCAATAAAAAAAATCTTTATTAGAGCAAATCCTATAAAAGTTTTTACAAGCTTGAGAAATCGGAGATGGTTTTTTGAAATCTGTTTAGAAAACTTTTGCAAAAGTTTTTCCTAAAGGAATGCTTTGATCTAAATAATAAAGATTTTTTATTGGATATGGGATTTTTTATGAAAGTTTCTTAAGGCGAACAAGAGGGATAGAAGTATAGGAGACCAGAGGCAATATACCGGAGAAAAGACATTATTTTCTCCGAGGATAACGGTAGCGTCCATCATGGTAAAAAAAACAACATATCCGAAAAGGGCACAAAGGGTAAGGATCAGAAAACGAAAATTTCTCGAAAAGATAAGAATATAAGGGATCAGTCCCAGTGATATTAAAAAGGAAAAAAGAGGCATGGATAATTTGTAGTGAAGCTGGGTTAACAAGTGTGCTTTTTCGATCTTGGAGGAGGATTCTTTTTTGTAAAGAGTGCGTGTTAGAGAACTGATAGAATAATGCTCGTAGGGAATGGTATTTTGAGCTTTTTCAGAAAAAATGTTCATTCCGGAAAATGTCCATTGGTTATAAGAGGCCTCTTTTATAAAACGTCCATTGCTGTCGTAGAGCAATTTATCGACATAAAAACCGATGGGAAAAGGTTGTTCTAAAGAAAGTTTTTTGATGTGCCAGATCTCTTTTTTAGAAATGATCCAAAAGACGTCGAAAAGGATATTTTCTTCGGGTAATTTTTTTTGATAGATGATTTTAGAATGATTGCTGGCAGGAAGAATATGAAGAGATTTTCGGTTATTTTCTTTAGGTTTGCGCAGGTGCGATTCTTTGAAATAGGTTGTGAACTGATAGGATTTTGGCGCAAAAAATTCAAAATTCACATAGGTAAGAAGGGTAATCATAAGAGATAAAAGAAAAAAGGGACGGGCAAGCATGGGCATAGAAAGTCCTGACATGCGCAGAGAGACGAGTTCATTATGAAGGTTCATGCTTCCAAATACCTTTAGGATAGAAAAAAGTAGGGCGAGAGGAAAAAAGAGATATAGGCGCATGACAAAGTGATGGAGATAGTACAAAAACAGATCGAGATAGGCAAAGGCACTATAGGTGAACAGTCGTGCGCTATGAGTCGAAAAATCGATGAGGACATAAATGGCATAAATGCAAAAAAGGAAAAAAAAGAGAAATTTCAATGCTTGGAAGAAAATATAACGTTCCCAAATTTTCGATAACATCATTCAATACCCCGTGTGATTTTTTTCCAATAATAAGCGGTTCCTATGAGGGCAAGAGGTTGAGGAAGGAGATAGGATATGAGAGAGGGAAGAGTATAATATTTTAAAGCTTTTCCAATCACAAGACTAATGAGGATAATAAGAGCTAAGAAAATAGCGATCATGATCTTTTTTTTCGAAGGATAGCGGCTGATGTCGGTACCTAAAACTATGCCGATAAACGTAAAGGAAAATACGGAAAATGCAAAGGAACATCGTCGGGCGATTTCTGAAGGAATCGATTCTGTTTTCCCCGGGATGATTTTGGAGGAGTCGAGAGAGTGTTTCGCTAACAGAAGTTTCAGGGGGAGGAAGTTGAGGGAAAGATTCCAATGAAAGGATTTCATAAAGGTTGAAATAGCATTGGCATCGGTGGCCATGATGTCTTGGTTTTCTACGATTAAGGTGTCGAAATCCTCTTCTTGAGAGCCTTCTAGATAGGCTATTAAGGAAAGGTTTTTCCCTTCTAGCTGATGGTCCTGGAGGGTTAAACTACGAGCGTGATAGCAATGCAGGCGCTTATTTACTTTATTTGGAACAATGAAGAAGAGATCTTTTACATAGGAGGAGTTTTTGTAATGTAAGTCTACATAGGCATTTTTAATGCGCAACAGGTCTTTTCTCTGTAGGAGGACGAGAGGATTTAGAGTAGTGGCATGTGTGACAAATTCTTTGGATTTTGTCCGACACAGGGGGGCTATTTCCGAGGTGATAAAGAAATTGCCTACGGACAATAAAAATCCTAAAACTAAGATAGGATAGGAGATTTGAAAAAGTGACAATCCTCCGGTGCGAAGGGCTGTTAGTTGATGGGTTTTGGAAAGATTTTGAAATAATATGATAGCGGCAATTAAAGAAGAAATGGGGATGGCTATAGGTAAAATGTGGGGGATTTGATAGGCGGTAAATGAGATAACACTCCAGGGATTGGAGGCTAATGCGGTAAAACGGGCGATTTCTTTAAGACGCATGACGAGAAGGATCGTGATGAACCCAAATACTGCTAGTAAAAAAAACTTTATATAGGATTTCGATAAGTATTTCCAAAAAAGGGGAATCAAAATTTCCTCATGGTTGCATTTATTTTATGGCATTGCGCTATTAATTGAAAAACTTTTGCATCGATCATTTTATTATAGGAATTTTTATATAGAAAAATTTCTTTTTTTCATGATGGGTGTTCGCATATAATGATAGGCTATGATGAAAATTGGCGCTAAAAATCTTATCGAGCGATTAAAAAAGTTTTTACAGGATCAGTCTGCTCACGGGAAAAAACTTCTGTTGGGGTATTCAGGAGGACCGGATTCAAAGGCCCTTTTATATGCGCTTTTAATTCTGCAAAAAGAATTTCACTATGAGATTCACTTGGCCCATGTGGATCATGGCTGGAGAGAAGAGAGTCAAAAAGAGGCGGAACAGATTTTGAAAGAAGCGCAATCTCTTGATCTTTTTGTTTATAGTAAAAAATTGGATTTAACCCATTCTGGCAATGCGGAAAATAATGCCCGTATTGCACGATATGATTTCTTTACATCTTTATATCACCAACATAATTTTCACGCTCTTTTATTAGCGCATCATGCCGATGATGTCGCAGAGACTTTTATACAAAGGGTGATGGAAGGAAGCGATCTTCCTTATCTAGGGGGAATACAAACTGTCTCCATAAGAGGAGCGATGATGATATGGCGTCCCTTGATCGGTATGCATAAACATCAGATTCTTTCCTGGTTGGAGAAAAAAAAGATATCCTATTTCCATGATAAAACGAACGGCGATATCCGCTATTTGCGTGCCAATATGCGTGTGGCCATCTTCCCTTTTCTTCAGAAGAACCTTGCTAAGAATATTGCTCAAAATTTAGCGATCGGATCAAAGCGGTCGTGGGAACTGAAATGTTATTTAGACAGGAAAATAGCGCCGTTTATTGCCTCTTGCATTAGCGGCCCGTTAGGACTATATCTTGATTTTACTCCGTTTGCCCCTTTAGAAACAATAGAACTACGTCATTTTATCAAATATCTAGCCTCCCGTTATCAGCTCGTAGTGAGCCGTGAAATGATCGATCGGATCGTTACCTTTATGCTTATGAAAGAAGCCAATAAAAAAATTGGATTAAAGAAAGGATTTTTTTATATCGATCATCAAAAATTATTTTTAGTGTTGTCTTCATTAAGGCCTTTTGAAGGGCGTTTTTTGATTTGTGAAGGGACGACGTATTGTCAAGGATGGCGTATAGAAGTCTCCAGGCAAGAAGGTGGAAAAGAGATTCCTTCCGGTGGTTGGGAAGCCTTATGGAAAGGAGAAGCTTCTCAGATAACGATTCCGGATACATCGTGTTTTTTCAGTGGATATAAAAAAGGCATGCGTTTTGTTGTCAAAAGATTGAATAAAATTTGGTATGATGCAGAAGTTCCTGCTTTTTTACGTGAGATTCCTCCCGTTGTGGTAGAAGACGATCGGGTCATTGGAGACTTCTTATCGAAGAAGTTTTCTGTAGAAAAATCTTTTCCTTCTTTAAAAATATTGCTGCAAATTGATCCCTCGTATTATAATTAAGTTATTAATTATAAGAGTTGTGCGTTTTATTTTATGTAATAAAAACAATGTTATTAAAATTAATCTTGTTATTTGTTATAAAATAAGTAAATAGCTTAGTTATTTTTTGTGATATAATTTAGCAACAAAAGTTACATTAATTATGAATAAAAAGAAAACAGCCCCTAAAAAAGGTTTCCCTGGAGGAATCCTTTTTATCCTTTTCATCCTTTTTATTACTCTCATGACCGTTCAGTCTTTATCCGACAAAAAAGGGGCAAAAGTATTTTTTTCTCATCAATTGGAGCATTTATCCAATTTGCAACTTCTGCATCCTGAAAGAAGTTTTAAAGTGGCTCAAAATGAAAAGTTGGTTACATTCACGGGGCAATTTCGTCAGCAGGAAACAGAAGAGGGCAAAGAACGTTTTCGTTATTTAACGCTTCTTAACAGTAATCATGAACTTGTAATAGAAAAAGAAAAATTGGATCGAGAAATTGTTGCTTTACAAAAGAATGTGGTCGCTGCTGCAGAATGGTTTTTACAAGTGAGCGGAACGCGCATTGCTCCAACGGGATTTATGGTTGTTGGTAGTATTTATGATACCTCTACCCGAGTCAATAGTATCGTGATCGAGTCTATGGCTTCCAAACAGATCATTACATTGCCTGAGGTGGAACGAAATCTTGCGGAAGTAAATCAGGGATCTAAAGAGAGCATCGACAAAATTAGCAAAGAGATCAATTCTCTTTTACAGATCTATCGTTCTCCTATGTTGGGTATCGGAAGCGAAATCTATAAAAAAGAACTCAAAGAATTGTCTGATCAATTGACCAAAATTCAACTGGAGAAAAATGGTTCAGACCATGAAAGAATTGCGATCTACAAAAATATTTTGTTTCGTTTGCGCCAAATGACGGATGAAATTGCAAAACCTTATGACAATGTTTCTTTGCTGGCATTACGCAGCGTGCGCAATTATATGGAGACGATCGATCGTTATAATATTATTGAAAAAGATCTCGATCAAAATGAGGCTTTATTAGACAAAGCCCGCCAAAAAGTGACCGGTGTTGTATGGTTCTTTAACAACAAAGAAGTCTCTTCCTCTGTATTGGAGAAAGAAAATTTTGAAGCGTTCCATCATTGGTATGCCCAGGCAAAAAAAGAATGGGAAAATTTTGCTCAGAATAAAGGATTATCTTTTAAAGCGCCGGATCAACCTTTAAATACCGTACTTAAGAAGAAATTTATCAGCCAAGAACCATCTCCTAATTACATTAATTATCTGTTCACGATATTGCCTATTGCCTTAGTGATCTTTGCGCTCTATTTTATTTTCTCGCGGCAGATGAAAGGAGTGGGTTCTTCTGCGATGAATTTTGGTAAATCGCCGGCTCGTTTGTTAACAAAAGAGTCCAATCATGTGACATTTAAAGATGTGGCAGGAGCGGAAGAAGCAAAAGAAGAATTAGAAGAAATTGTCGATTTTCTTAAAGATCCTCAAAAATTTACTTCTTTAGGAGCCCGTATCCCTAAAGGAGTTCTTTTAGTGGGACCTCCGGGAACTGGAAAAACTCTTGTTGCAAAAGCTGTTGCAGGAGAAGCGGATCGTCCGTTTTTTTCTATTTCAGGCTCTGATTTTGTGGAAATGTTTGTGGGGGTAGGAGCAAGTCGAATTCGAGATTTGTTCGATCAGGCCAAGAAAAATGCTCCTTGTATTATTTTTGTGGATGAAATAGACGCAGTAGGGCGGCATAGAGGGGCTGGAATCGGCGGTGGTCATGACGAAAGGGAACAGACACTGAACCAATTACTCGTGGAAATGGATGGTTTTGACACGAAAGAGGGCGTTATTTTGATGGCTGCGACCAACAGACCGGATATTTTGGACAGAGCTCTGCTTCGTCC
This sequence comes from Parachlamydiales bacterium, assembly GCA_016931275.1. Lineage (GTDB taxonomy): Bacteria > Chlamydiota > Chlamydiia > Chlamydiales > SM23-39 > JAFGFA01. The sequence continues at coordinate 24,405 of JAFGFA010000032.1, read as the reverse complement.
AGGTCGGTTCGATAGGAGAGTGACTTTGGATCTTCCCGATGTTAAGGGAAGGTATGAAATATTAAAAGTGCATGCCCGAAAGATTAAGATTGATCCTTCTGTTAATTTGCAAGACGTTGCCCGTAATACTCCTGGAGCTTCCGGGGCAGATTTGGAAAATATATTAAATGAGGCAGCTCTTTTGGCCGCTCGTACAGGTCGATCTGCCGTAACGGCTAAAGAAGTCACTGAGGCTTGTGATAAAGTACGATTCGGAAAAGAAAGACGAAGCCTGGAGATGGATGAACAAGAAAAGAAAACAACGGCTTTTCATGAGTCGGGCCATGCGATTGTGGGACTTGTCGTTAAAAATGCGGATCCTGTCGATAAAGTGACGATTATTCCTAGGGGATTTTCTTTAGGAGCGACTCATTTCATGCCAAAGAAAAACAGATTGAGCTATTGGAGAAAAGAGGCGTTGGATCAGTTGGCCATAATGATGGGTGGTCGAGCTGCAGAGGAAATTTTCGTGCAGGATCTTTCTTCCGGTGCTCAGCAAGATATTTCCCAAGCGACAAAATTGGCAAGGGCTATGGTATGCGAATGGGGAATGAGCGATAACTTGGGGACTATCACTTATGAGGAACGTTCTGAAAATGGCCAATATCTGGGATTAAATGGATACCATGAGAAAAAATATTCGGAAGAAACAGCTCGGAAAATTGATCAGGAAGTTTTTCGATTAGTGGATGAAGCGCATAAAAGAGCGACACAAATAGTAGAGGAAAATAAAGAAAAAGTTCAGTTAATGGCAGACATGCTCATGGAATTCGAAACGTTAGATAAAAATGATGTCCAAGAGATCTTGCAGGGAACATGGAACATTGAAACGAAAAGAGAGCGAATGCATCAGGAAGATGAGTTGCAGAAAAAAGTTCCTCCTCCTCCTCCTGTATCTCAGAAAGAAAAAGAACCTCCTTTTGGGGCGGTTCCTCATGAGCAGGAAGGATAAGTTTTCGAAAGATTCTTGCTTACTCTTTTTAAAGAGCTTTTATAACTAAGCTGTATTTGTCCTCGATGGCTTTGTTCCTGACAGCATACAACCCGGTCCTTCTGGTTTGGGATATCAGCTTGTCTTGTGTTATTTATAGTACTATTTCTGTATCGCTCTAGGAATGTATGATAAGTATCCAATCCCTGGAAGCTCTCGCTTGTAAGCGAGGTAGCATTCACAATAATTTTTTAGATTTCTATACGTTTAAAGAAAAGATTTCTAAGATTAGACATAAATATAGATTTTCTTTTGATTAGGAGCCAAAAGTATTTAAGCCCTCCAATTCCTGGCTATATTATAGAAACGCAGGGGTTCTTTATCAGAACAAGATTTTCTTATTCTTTTTTTAAGAGGGCTTTATGACTAAGCCGTACTTGTCCTCGATCGTTGATTTCTAGAACAATGACTTCGATTTTGTCTCCTACCTTATAATAATCTTCGAGATTTTCTATACGTTTAAAAGAGACTTCAGAGACATGACATAGGCCTTCTTGTCCTTTGATCAGTTCTACAAATAATCCGAAAGGTTTGATGCTCGTTATTTTGCCATTATAGGTTTTTCCGACTTCTACTTCAGCAATGAGACTTTCGATCATTTCTTTTGCCAATTCCATAGATTCCGCAGTTAATGATACGATGTTGACAATCCCTTCATCGGAGATATCGATCTCCGATCCGGTTTTTTCGATTATTTCTCGTATTTGTTTGCCTCCTGGCCCAATGATCGTTCCTATTTTGGAAGGTTTTACCTGTAAAGAAGTGATCCGTGGTGCATAAGCCGATAATGTTTCTCTATGCGTTGGAAGACATTTAAGCATTTCTTGTAAAATGTGCTGACGGCCTTTTTTTGCCTGTTCCAATGCTTTTTTCATAATCTCAGGAGTAATGCCTTCGACTTTGATGTCCATTTGAAAAGCTGTAATTCCATCTTTGTCACCGGTTACTTTGAAGTCCATATCGCCTAAAGCATCTTCGGTTCCTAAAATATCTGAAAGAATGACATACTGCTCTTCCTCTAATATAAGCCCCATAGCGATGCCTGATACGGGACGAACAATCGGTACTCCGGCATCCATTAGGGCCAAACATCCGCCGCATACAGAGGCCATGGAAGAAGATCCGTTAGATTCCGTAATATTAGATTCTAAGCGGATGACGTAGGGAAATGTTTCTTGAGCAGGAAGAGATTGCGCTAAGGCTCTTTCAGCTAATTTGCCATGACCGATTTCTCTCCGGCCGGGAGCTCCGCCTTTTCCCACTTCTCCTACTGAAAATGGAGGAAAAAAGTATTGTAGATAAAAACGATGCGCCGAGGAGCCATGAAGATCTTCATAGCGTTGAGCCATTGTTTCTCCTCCCAACGTGCAGACAGCCAGAGCTTGAGTCTCTCCGCGAGTAAAAAGGGCGCTTCCATGCGTTCTTTTAAGAAAGGAGGGAATACAAGATATAGGACGAATTTCTTCGAGTTTTCTTCCATCGATACGAATATTGTCTTGTAAAATATTTTTACGCATAATTTCAGATGAAAGGTTTTTATAAGCTAAATTCACATCACGGCGTAAATACTTAGGAGCGATTTCATCGAGAAGTTCTTTTTCCACTTTAGCAAAAATATCTTTGAATAAATTTTCTCGATCCTTTTTTGTAGATATTTTTAATGCTTTTTCGAGTTCTTTTTTTGCAATTTTTGCTACAGCCTCTTTGACTTCGCCCGATATGGGAAGCACTGAGTCATTGTTTTTTTCTTTTCCGATCTCTTTTTGCCAACTTAAAAGATGATGACAGATCGTTTTAATAGCATGATGCCCGAAATCAATCGCTTCCAGAATCTGTTCTTCCGTGAGAAAATTAGAAAATCCTTCGATCATTAAAATACTGTCTTCAGTTCCCGCAAGGACAAGGTCGAGTTCGGATCGTTCTAAGTCTTTGATTGAGGGATTGACAATAAATTTTCCATCGATAAGACCGACCCGTACCGCTCCGACCGCTTTTGTAAAAGGAATGTCGGAAAGTAATAATGCGGCAGAGGCAGCACAAATACTGAGCACGTCAGGCTGATATTCGGCATCATAAGAATAAACAGAACTGAGGATCTGCACTTCATTGTAATAACCATCAGGGAATAAGGGTCGGATAGAGCGATCGATAAATCGGCTGACCAGAATATCGCTTATTTGAGGACGCCCTTCTCTTTTGATAAATCCGCCAAGAGTCTTTCCAGCAGAGGAAAATTTTTCCTGGTAATCCACTCGAAGAGGGAAAAAATCGGTTTCATCGGAAGAGGAGGGACTGGCGCATGCCGTGGCTAGGATCGTAGTATCTCCGCAGTGAAGCATAATGCTTCCATTGGCCTGCTTGGCTACTAAGCCTGTTTCAAAAACTAATTGAAAATTTTCAAGGGATATGGTTAATGATTTTGGTTTCATGAGTTACTCCTTCAACATTAATATGTTGCTTGGAACCATTTTTGTTAAAAGAGCCCTGATAGAAAATCAGAAGAAAAAACTCAAAAATAATTTGATTTTTTTATTCTGCTCTCTATCGCTCTTTCTATATAAATAATAATTTTTCTATTTTCTCAGATTCAATCGAGTAATTAACGTTTGATATCTTTTAGTGTCAGTCGAATTTAAATAATCGAGTAGTTTTCGTCTTTGTCCTACGAGTTTTAATAAGGATAGTCGTGAATTATGGTCTTTGGGATTGGATTTGAGATGCTCGTTTAATTCATTAATTCTTTCTGTTAAGATAGCAATCTGCACATCAGCAGATCCCGTGTCTTTTTCATGTAGTTGAAATTTTTTTGTGATTTCTTCTTTTAGCCCTTTATCTAATGACATTTGCACCCCTTTTCTTGTAGTTCAAAAGCAATAATACACTCCATTTTATCATAGCAATTGGATTGTAGGCAACTTTCTTTTCTTCATCGATGAAAGTATGTTTGAGGATATCTCCTGAAATGGTTTTATATATATATATTTTTTTTGTTGTGTATAGCAAAAAATAGAATCTATGTTTTAAAGATTGTTTGTGGATACAAATTGTCAAAAAAATATTGCTGCAGTAATCTGAAATAATAGAGAGAAGATGTATTCGGAAAAAAAAGATCGTTTTTTTATGAAAGAGGCGCTTAAACAAGCGCGTATCGCCTATGCTTCTTTTGAAGTTCCGATAGGAGCGGTTTTAGTATACAAAGGGAAGATCATTGCTCGAGGATATAACCGGGTGGAGCTTTTGCAGGACGCTACGGCTCATGCTGAAATTTTATGTATAACCTCTGCGGCGGAAATACTCAATAATTGGCGGTTAAAGGGAACGACCCTTTATTGTACATTGGAACCCTGTCCCATGTGTGCAGGGGCCATATTAGCTTCGAGAATAGATCGGTTGGTTTGGGGGGCTCCAGATATTCGCATGGGAGCGAATGGAAGTTGGATCGATATGTTTGCTCATCCTCATCCAATGCATCGATTAATCATCAAAAAAAATGTTTTATCCGAACCTGCAGAAGAACTCATGCGTAAATTTTTTGCAGGAAGAAGAAAAAAATAATTTTATTTTTTATTCTTGGGAATTTTATGAAGGCGTCTTTTTTCCCAAAAAGAAAGGGATCGAGTTCCTTTTTGAGCGATTTTTTCCAGCATTTTATCAATAAATTCCTCGTCGGTGAGTTTTTTTCTCTTGGGCCACCATATTTTAACCTTAGAAAAAGAGAACTTATGAGCGAAGAATATAATTCGTTCTTCCATGGGGTTAAGAAAGAAAAAAGGACTTTTGACCTTCCAGACAAATAAGGCATAGAAATATCCGATAACTCCCGAGGCTAGATAGGCGACAAAAGGAACAAAATTACTATGGGACAGTTCTATTAATAAATTGCCTCCCAGTAACCCAAGGATCAGCCATTTTGCGGATAGGGGAACGACGAAAAAGAGTAAAATTTTCGAATAGGGATTGAGCATTACCCATGCGATGAGGATGGCATAGAGGGGGACAAAAGTGCCGCCAAAATAGGTAAAAGGAGAGAAAAAGTTGAGGACAAGAAATGCGAGAACGCCTCCGCAAAGACCGCTTAAGAAATAAAGGCAGGCAAAGGATTTTTCTCCAAAACGTTCCACAATTAAAGTTCCACACGACCATAATAAATAAAGGGTAAAACCTAAACGGATTAAATAGGAAAGAGTAATTGATGTGGAAGGATCAATAAAGAGATAGGTAAAAAATTTCCATAAATACAGTTTTTTAAGAGCGCTCAATGAAAGAGTCCACAAAAAAGGAAGAAGAGGGTAAAAAGAGGAAAAAAGTGTAGATCCAAGGCTCACAACAACGGTGGTGATCATTAAAAATTTTATTGTTTTGGACATATTTTTCATAGACTTGTCAGGCATCTTATAAAAGAATGATAGAATATATCATGTCTGTGGGGATGTCGAGTTTTTTATGAAGGATGGATTTTAGGGACAAAGTTAGGATAGAGGTGTGTTTGTATTCAGAAAATAAGTTGTATTATATCTAGAGAATAGGATAATCTGTAGGTCAACATTTTTAGGAGTTTTTTTATGAAAAATGAGATACATCCCCCTTATCAAGACATTTTATTTGTCGATTCTTCGACAGGGATGAAGTTTGTTTGCGGATCGACTCTTCAGCCGACGGCTACCGAAGAGTTTGAAGGGAAGACTTATCCCGTTTATCGAGTTTCGGTTTCTTCCTCTTCTCATCCTTTTTTCACCGGCAGTAAGCAATTTATCGATACGGAAGGCCGTGTCGAAAAATTCACCAAACGTTTTCAGAGAAAGAGAGAAGAGATAGCTCAAGCGCAGGAAAAAGAGCGAGAAAAGAAGAGCGCTCCTGAACAAAAAAAGAAAAAAACCGTTCGTAAAAAAGCCACTTCATAATAGCAATGGAAGTAAAAATCAAAAAACTTCTTTCTCGGTTAGAGGAAGTGGAGAAGATTTTGGGAGATCCCGCCACTTTGGCAGATCAAAAATTGTATCGTGAGCTTACGCAAGAACATGCTTATTTGTCTGAATTAAAAGAACAATGGCAATATTACTGTAGAGTAAGAGAACAGTTATCTGAAAATCAAGTGTTGCTTACGGGAGAACGGGATCCCGAAATGATTCAGGTCATACGGGAAGAGCTCGTACATTTACAGGCAGAAATAGAACTCGCCCAAAAAAGACTGCAGACTATTTTGGTTCCTCCCGATCCCAATGATAGTCGGACCATTTTGTTGGAAATCAGAGCCGGAACCGGCGGTGATGAGGCTGCAATTTTTGTAGGAGATTGCGTGCGCATGTATCGCGGTTACGCTGCTCGAAAAGGATGGAATGTGGAAACGCTTTCTTTAACTCCTTCCGATAAGGGAGGGTTTAAAGAGTACATTATGAGCTTGTCGGGTCCGAATGTCTTTCGTTTCATGAAATACGAGGCAGGAACTCATCGTGTGCAAAGGGTTCCGGAAACAGAAGCCCAGGGAAGGTTACATACTTCTGCGATCACGGTAGCGGTTTTGTTAGAGCCTACTGATGATGAAGATATTATGATCGATGAAAAAGATTTGAAGATTGATACGTATCGATCCTCAGGAGCCGGAGGACAACATGTGAATGTCACCGATTCTGCTGTCAGGATTACTCACCTTCCTACCAACACCGTAGTTACCTGTCAGGATGAGAGAAGCCAGCATAAGAATAAAGATAAGGCCATGAGGCTTTTAAGGGCTAGGATTAGGGAACAAAAATTAAAAGAGCAGCAAAGAGAAATATCGAATTTGCGATCTATACAAGTGGGAACAGGAGATCGTTCCGAGAGGATTCGAACATATAATTTTCCGCAAAATCGGTTAACGGACCATAGAATTGATCTTACCTTATATCACTTGGACCTGGTGATGGAAGGGGATCTAGATGAGATAACCCAATCTTTAGTTTCCTATTACTATCAAAAAGAATTGACCTCTTCATGACCACTGTCCGTCAGAATATACAATTTTTTCGTCATTACTTAGAACAAAGAGATATTTTGGATCCTCTGAGTTCCTCTAAAGAACTTTTAGCGTCCCTTATTGGTTGTTCTTATGGGGAAATAGACCTTTACATGGATGATGAGCTTAGTCCTGATCGGCAAAAGGCCTTCGAAAAAATGATGTTACGAAGAGGAGAGGGAGAGCCTGTTCCGTATATTCTTGGAGAAATCTCTTTTTTAGGAGCTCGGTTAAGTCTTTCTCGAGATACTTTGATACCCCGTCCGGAAACGGAAATATTAACGGATCGTATCATACAAATGCTTCAGAAAGAGAAAACCTCTAATAAAGTGTTATGGGATATTGGCTGTGGCTGTGGGTGCATTGGCCTTGCGATTAAAAAACATTGCCCTGCATTACACGTCGTTTTATCCGATATTTCTCCCAAAGCCTTAGAGATCGCTAAAAAAAATGCTCGGCTCAATCAGATGGATTGTTCATTTTTAGAAGGAGATTTGTTTGCCCCTTTCCAAGGAACTAAAGCGGATTATATTGTCTCAAATCCTCCTTATATCCCTAAAGAAGAATATCTCAGGTTGCATAGGGAGGTTAAGGATTTTGAACCGCAAATTGCTTTACTGGGAGGGGAAGAGGGAACAGAATATTATCAACGATTTTCTCAGGAATTTTTATCTTATGTGAACAGACCCGCTAAAATTTTTTTTGAGATAGGCTATAATCAGGGCGGGGCTGTCCAAAAAATTTTTAGACACTCGGGAAAAGTAGACCATGACTGGAAGGGGCTCGATCGTTTCTTTTTCCTTGAAATTGAATAACTTTCTTTAGTATCCTTACTCTAATATATTTTTATTAGTTTGTTATGTTTGAGAGTATAACTGGAAAATTACAGAATCTTTTCACCTCTTTGAAGGGAAATCGTCAGCTAACGGAGAGCAATTTATCTGATGCCATCCGCACGGTTCGGCTAACTCTTTTGGAAGCAGATGTTCATTACAGTGTTGCTAATGCGTTTGTCCAAAAGATAAAAGAGGAAGCTTTAGGCCGCTCTTTGTTACAATCGATTACGCCAGGACAGCAGTTTATTCAGATTGTCCACGAGGCTTTGATTACCTTTTTGGGAAGTGAAGAAGTCCTTTTACATTTAGAAAATAAGCCGACAGTGATTATGCTCTGCGGTCTTCAAGGATCGGGAAAAACAACCACAGCGGCAAAATTGGCATATCATTTAGGGGGAAAGAAGAAAAAAGTTCTATTAGCCGCTTGTGACGTCTATCGGCCTGCTGCGGTAGATCAGCTTCGGGCTTTATCGGAAAGTAATCATCTTTCTTTATTCTTTCTTGAAGAGAGCCAAGATCCTGTAGATATTGCCCAAAAAGCGTTATCTAAGGCTCGGGCAGATAAGTTTGATGTATTGATTGTAGATACTGCCGGACGATTGCATTTGGATGAAGGGATGATGGAAGAACTGGTTCGGATGAAAGAGAGTATTTCTCCCAAAGAAATCCTTTTTGTTGCCAATGCGACGACAGGTCAAGATGCGGTCAATACAGCAGCTAGTTTTGATAAGAAGATTGCTATTACGGGAACGATTTTAACGATGCTCGATGGAGATGCTCGAGGTGGAGCCGCTATTTCTATCCGTGAAGTGACGAAAAAACCGTTAAAGTTTGAAGGTATTGGAGAGCATATCACCGATTTTCAGCCTTTTAATCCCCGTTCCATGGCCGATCGTATTTTGGGTATGGGCGATGTGATTAATTTAGTGAAGAAAGCGCAAGATCTCGCAGATGCTGATGCCCAGTATGAGGTGGAAAAGAAACTGAAAAAAGGAAATTTTACCTATCGGGATTATTTACAGCAGATGGGCATGATCAAAAAAATGGGATCTTTTACAGGTCTGTTAAAAATGATTCCTGGGGTATCTGCTCTAGGTAATATCGATTTATCGGATGCACAATTTAAAAAAACGGAAGCGATGATTTTATCAATGACCGTGTCAGAACGCAAAGAGGAAGCGGGAGAAATGGGATATTCCCGAAGAAAAAGAATTGCTTTGGGAAGTGGATGTACGATAGAAGAGGTCAACAGAATGATAAAAGGATTTAAAAGAATTAAACAATTGATGAAAAACATGCCCAAAAAGGGGATGTTGGACAAATTACAACAATTTGGAGGACACAAATTATGGCGTTAAAAATACGTTTGCGACAGCAGGGAAGAAATAATTACCGTTCGTTTCGTATTGTTGTTGCAGACATACGATCACCTCGTGATGGAAAATACCTAGAGGGATTAGGATGGTATGATCCACATTTAGAGACGGGAAAAGATGTGATGGTTAAAGAAGATCGTTTGGCTCATTGGCTAAGTCAGGGAGCTCAAGTTTCTGAGAATGTCAAGGCATTGATTAAAAGAGCAGCTCCTAGTGTATTAGAAAAAAAGGGAAAATAGGGAATGCTCATTGATATCCTGTCTTTATTTCCCGAGTATTTTGAAAGCCCTTTGAATTTCAGTATTATGAAAAGGGCTATAGAGGATGGTATTATCACAATTCGTTTGGGAGATATCCGGATATTTTCTCATGATAAGCATAAAAAAGTAGATGATCGTCCGTATGGAGGAGGCCCGGGAATGGTTTTAGCTCCCCAGCCTGTTGTTGATGCAATTCGAAGTGTGAAAAGTGAACATTCTCGCGTGATCTATCTTTCTCCTCAAGGGAAAAAACTCAATGCGGCACTATGCAAAGATCTTGCAAAGGAGAAACACTTGGTGTTTTTATGCGGTCATTATGAAGGGATCGATGAACGGATCATGAAAGAAGTCGATGAAGAGATTAGTATTGGCGATTATGTGCTAACGAACGGTTGTGCTGCCGCTGTTGTAGCCATAGATGCTTTAATGCGTTTTATTCCGGGCGTTTTAGGAGATCTTGATTCCGCTAAGAGAGATAGTTTTGAAGAAAATATGTTTGCTTGTCCTCAGTATACTCGACCTGAAGTGTTCGAAGGGGTTTGTGTCCCTTCTGTCTTGCTCAATGGCAATCATCAAGAGATAGAAAAATGGCGTAAGCAAAAAGGATTAGAAAAAACAAAACGTGTTCGTCCAGATATCTATACAAGATATTTATTAGAACAAGTTATTACCAATAAAAATAAGGAGAAAGTACCGTGAGTCGCAATCCAGTGATTGAGAAAATTGAAGCGCCTCATTTGAAAGATGTTGTTGCTTTTCAAGTGGGAGATACTGTTCGTGTGCGTTTGCGTATTATCGAAGGAAAAAAAGAGAGAATTCAGGCATTTGCAGGAGTTGTTATTGCTAAAAAGGGAACGGGTATTTCTGAGACCTTTACGGTATATCGAAATGCCTACGGATGCAATATGCAAAAGGTGTTTTTTGTTCACAGTCCTCGTCTGAAATCTATAGAAGTGGTCGCAAAAGGAAAAGTGCGTCGTGCAAAATTAAATTATGTAAAAGGCGCTTCTGGAAAGGCTGCAAAAATAAAACAAAAAATTGTTAGCCTTATAAAACCTGAAGAGAAAGAAATGGTCTCTAGCCCGGAAGAAGTATCTTCTGAGTTTCAAAACACTTCTGATAAAGAGTAAATTTTTTTTCTTAACGAAATCTTAATTTGTCTTCCTTGATCATCTAAGAGTATAACATGGGTGATCGGGGAAGATATGCATGGACATTGATGCAAGTGAATATCATCGTCTTTATGAGATGAGTTCTATCGAAAGAAAGCTTTATAGATCGGGATATCACCAGATTGCCGGTGTCGATGAAGCCGGAAGAGGTCCTCTGGCTGGACCTGTTGTTGCTGCAGCAATTATAATGCCGCCTAAGATGATGATTTCCGGGATCGATGATAGTAAAAAAGTTTCTAAAAAGAAAAGAGAAGCGATATTTCAACAGATAATTTCTTTGAATATTCCTTATGCTGTCGGAATTGTCGATTCTGGTGAAATCGATCGAATCAATATTCTACAGGCAACGTTTGTTGCTATGCAACAGGCTGTTGCAAAGCTTTTTTCTCCTCCCGATTTTTTGCTGATAGATGGTCATATATCGCCACCTTTTTCCTTTCCGTTACAATGTATTGTCCATGGCGATTCTCTCTCAATTTCCATCGCTGCCGCTTCTATTATTGCGAAGATCACGCGCGATGAAATCATGGAAAAATACGATACGGTTTATCCGGAATATGGATTTTGTGATCATAAAGGGTATGGAACGGCCAAACATCTTGAGGCGATCAAAAAATACGGCCCTTCGCCCATTCATCGTTTTTCTTTTGCTCCTATCAAAGAGGCCCTTTTATGAAGGAAGAACGGATCTTTGTTGTCCAAAAGCATTTTGCAACTCATCTTCATTATGATTTTCGGTTGCAGGTTGGAAAGGTCTTAAAGTCGTGGGCTGTTCCCAAAGGGCTTCCTACGGTCAAAAATGTTAAACGACTGGCGATTGTTACAGAAGACCATCCTCTTGCTTATGCCGATTTTGAGGGAGAGATTCCTCAAGGAGAATATGGAGCGGGAAAAGTGGTCATTTGGGACAAAGGAACCTATCAGAATGTGACTGTAGATGAAAAAGGCTTGATCATTCCTCTCAACAAAGGTATTCATAAAGGACATCTTGATATCGTTTTGTCGGGAAAACGCTTTCGAGGTTCTTTTACTTTGATTCATTTTCGAGAAAAAAATTGGCTGATTATAAAACGATAATTTTCTAAAGCATCAATTCCGGTTCTTTTTGTCGTATAAAAAAAAATAATCTCTTATTATTAAAGATAATACGGTTTATTGGAGAAGAAAATTATGTATAGCATGACAGGCTTTGGCCATGCCATAGTAACGATAGATAAAACGCGGATTGCGGTAGAAGTTCAATCGGTCAATCGACGTTTTTTGGAGATTTCTCTATTTATGCCCAAAGAGTGGATCTCTTTAGAAAACGATCTCCGGATGCTGATAAAAAAAAAGATTGCTCGAGGATATATTACGGTTCGCATTTCTCTTACAGGTCTTGTGAATGAACTGCCTTTATTAGAGGTTGCTTTTTTAAAAAAAATAAAAAAATCATTGCAGGATTTGAAAAAAGCGCTGCAACTTGAGGGAGAGATTGATTTAAGTTTACTTTTGCAGTTAGCTCAAAAGCATTCCTCTTTCACCTTGGATCTGAATCAATATAAAACCATGCTTTTAGAGGCCACAGAACAATCGTTAGATCAATTGCTTTTGATGCGAAAAAAAGAAGGGGAAGCGCTCAAAAAAGATATTACTAAAAGACTTCTTGTTATCAAAAAAGTACTTGAAACCATTCAGAAAAAAGGGCCTGAAATCATTCGAAAATATCAGAAAACATTATATAAAAAACTTCAAAAAGAAAAGGTTTTTGATGAGGATAGAGCCCTTAGAGAAGTGATTATTTATACAGAAAAAAGCGATTTTACCGAAGAAAGGGTTCGTTTAGGCTCTCATCTAGAACAATTTGAAAAATTTTTACGAGAACGTAATCCTGTAGGTAAAAAAATGGATTTTTTATTACAGGAGATGCTGCGAGAAATCAGCACTATCGGAGTAAAGGCTCAAGATGCTATCATATCTGCTTGTGTTGTAGAATGTAAGAGTGAATTGGAAAAGATTAAGGAACAGGTACAAAATATTGAATAAAATATTCAAAAAACAGGGAAAGTTGTTCATTATCAGCGGTCCGGCAGGCACCGGCAAGACCACCTTGATCACAAAATTTATTCAAGAACACGATCATTGCATTCGTATTGTTACCACCACCACACGACCGCCTCGCCTTGGAGAACAGGAAGGAAAAGATTATCATTTCGTGAATGAGCAGACTTTTCAAGAAAAAATCCAAAGAGGGGAATTTTTAGAGTATGCTAGAGTATTCGATGCTTATTACGGCTCTTCGAGAGGAGAAGTTCTCAAGAGGTTAGAGGAAAATTATCATGTTTTTCTAGTCATCGATACACAAGGGGCCTCGAGCATTCAAGAGGAAAACGCTATCTTTATTTTTATTGCTCCTCCTTCTATAGAGGAACTAACGCGTCGTCTTAAAAACCGTAAAGATACCTCTAGCAGCGCAATACAAAAAAGAACGGCTTTTGCGCAATATGAAATAGATCAAGCCAAAAATTATGATTATATTATTATTAATGACGATTTTAATACGGCGTATGAGACGCTTTGTTCGATTGTCGATCAAGAAATTAAAGGAAGAATATGAAAAACAGCCAATTTTTAACCAATGAATATCTCAAAAAAAAGTTTCCTAGTAATTTTGACTTGGTGAATTATGCTATTATGCTTTCCAAGCAAAAGGTGGAGGGAGAAGAAGAGATTCCTAAATTAGGGGAGTTAATTACTTATTTAAGCACCTTGCCAGATATTCAGGAAGAATCTCAAGATCTTGCATAAAAAGAGAATTTTATGACTCATCCCATTATAGTTACTTCGGCACTGTTATATGCAAATGGCCCTTTGCATTTTGGTCATTTGGCCGGAGCCTATTTGCCGGCCGATGTCTATGTTCGTTATTTGAGAATGAAAAGAGAGGATGTTCTTTTTATTTGCGGATCGGATGAATATGGGGTTGCCATTACTTTAAGTGCGGATATGGCAGGACGCTCCTTTCAAGAGCATGTTGATTATTTTCACCATCTTAATCAAAAATTGTTTCTAAAAATGGATATCTCCTTTGACCACTATTCGAGAACCACCTGGTCAGGTCATGCAAAAACTGTGCAAGAATTTTTCTTAGAGCTCTACGAAAAGGGGTTTATTGAAGAAAAGACAGAAAATCACCTTTACTCTCCTGAGGATCAAAGGTTTTTAGCGGACCGTTATGTTGTGGGGATTTGTCCTCACTGCGGCTATGAACAAGCACGGGGAGATGAATGCCAAAAATGCGGTGCTAGCTATGAGGCCACAGATCTTAAAAATCCTCGTTCTAAAATGAGCGATGCTCCCTTGATATTAAAGCCGTCAAAACACTGGTACTATCGTTTTGATCTTTTTCAACAAAGACTCTTGGAATGGCTTGAAAAAAAAGATTGGAAGCCCAGTGTCGTGAATTTATCCAAACAATATATTCGTGAATTACATGCACGTTCTATTACGCGCGATCTAGACTGGGGGATTCCCGTTCCTCTTCCAGAGGCAGCTGGAAAAGTATTATATGTATGGTTCGATGCCCCTATCGGATATATTTCAGCGACAAAGGAGTGGGCAGAACTGCAGCATGATCCTGATTTGTGGAAGAAATATTGGCTAAATCCCCAAGCGGAATTGATCCATTTTATCGGTAAAGATAATATTCCCTTTCATACGATCTTTTTCCCCGCAACATTAATGGGACTGGATACTGCCTATAAAACCGTAGATCAGGTTCCTGCCAATGAATTTTTCCTTCTGGAAGGAAAACAATTTTCTAAATCGGAAGGATGGTATGTCGATTTGTCGACTTTTTTAGAGACCTTTACAGCCGATCAAATTAGATATTATCTTGTGGCAAATGCTCCAGAAAATGCGGACTCCGATTTTTCTTGGAGAGAGTTTCAGGCGCGTTGTAATAATGAACTTTTAGCGAAATTCGGAAATTTTGTCCATCGTGTGTTGGTTTTTGCCCAGCAGCGTTATCAAGGAAAAATCCCGCCCATCACGCTTCATGATGAGGGGGATATGCAATTTATGGAAAATATGCATCGATGTATCGATGCAATCGATGGAGCCTATGCGCATTTTTCTTTGCGAAAAGCAGCGCAAATAGTCATGGAATTAGCGCAAATCGGTAATGTCTATTTCGATATGAAAAAACCATGGGTTTTAGCAAAAGATCTTTCTAATAAACACCTGTTGGACACTACTGTGGGCCTTTGCCTGGAATGTGTAAAAACTCTGGCTTTTATAAGCGCACCGATGATTCCCTCTTCTGCACAAAAAATATGGGCGATGCTTGGTTTTGAGACAAATCTTTGTGATACCTCCTGGGAAGAGGCGAAAAAAAATCTTCCGGTACATCAACAAATGACTTCTCCTAAGCCGTTATTTGTGAAGATCGAGGATTCTGTTATCCAGGTGGAGTTAGATAAGTTGTATCATCAAAATAAATAAGATATTTTTTTGGATCTTCCAGAGAGATGGATTCCCCTTTTTTGTAATTCTTTTATCAGTTGTTCCGGAGAGTGAAAATGAATGCTGTCGAAATGTAAGGATTGTGCTGCCCAGATATTTTTCCATTGATCATCGATAAAGATGCACTGCTGAGCCGGAACTTTTAGCCTATTGAGTAAAATGCGATAGGCTTTCAAATTTGGCTTTTTAACTCCTATTTCATAAGCAAATAAGACAGGAAAAAAAGGCTTGTCGTATTCTAGATTTCGAATTAAATGAGCATTATTGGCTTTGGTATTAGATAGTATTGCTAAATGATATCCTTGTTTTTGAAGAGATGCGATGATTTCCTGCATTCCGGCAATAGGTATATAACTACGATGATTTAACTGGGTTAATTTTTCCAGCCACGCAGCGTCAATCTGCTTGTTGTACATATTGGCGATTCTTGTCCAAAAAGGTTTTTCGTTTTTTTTCGCGTCAACTAGATGTTTATAGTGTTTTAAGATTGCTTTTGTCTCTGCGGGATCAATGTCCATTGATTCGGCAATAAATTGTGAAATTTCTTTAGTATCTTTTTTGTATAAAACCCCATTGAAATCAAATATGAACACGGGATGTTGATAATTGGATTCAACCGTATTACCATTGAATAGTGACAAAAACAATAATAATAAAAATGAAATTTTTTTCATTTCAATAATTTTACTTGTTAGACCTCATTTTATTTAAATTGTAATTAATTGCAATATTCTTGAAATAATAAAGGTCTTGCTTAATGTTTTATGCAAATGAAAAAATAAAAAAAACAATCAGAAAAACAGTTTATTTATTCTTAAAATGATTATTTAAAATATGGGAAAAGAGATCATTTTATAAATAAAGTTTTAAACCATCCCTGAAAGAATAGGGTTGCTAAGAAAGTCATTGCAACTGCTATCTTGGTATAGGGAAAATTTTTCAGTTTCCCGAAAATATTCGCTATCGCCAGAACGATAAAAGATGGGTAGATTAAGATAGCTATGGGAGCGATGATTTTCATGATACCGGAAAAATCGAGATTTTCGAGGATGATATTGATGAAAATTGTGCAGATTAAAATGAGATAATAGGGAAACTTTCCTCGAAAGATTTCGAAACAAAGATAATCGGCAAATACTGTCGTTAAGGCTAGTGAGGTGGTTAACATCGCTAATGCAACGGTAACATTGGCTAAAATTCCTCCATAATTTCCTAAAAGTTTTATCGATAAGGCGCTAAAAAGATGCGCGTCCGGAATAGTTTTCATTTCCGGACCGTAGATAGCCGCCGCGATACCAAACCCGCAATAAATAATCGATAAAAATATTCCACCGATTAATCCGGCCTTAATTCCTTTATTCATGATTTTTTTGACGCTGGTCTTATCGTTACCATTTTCCGATTTCATGGAAATATAGATGAGGTGAGAGAAGAAAAAAGCCCCTATGAGATCCAAAGTAAAATACCCTTCCTTTAGTCCTTCAAAGAATCCTAATAGTGGAGCTGTAGGCGTAGAAGGTAATCGATGAAGAGAAAAGAGGAGCATGATTAAAATCGCGGCAAGAAGAGTGATTTTAACCGGGCCTAAAAAACGTCCTAAGATGGTGACAACTTTATTTTCTTTAAAGCAAAAGAGAAAGATTACAACAGCAATGATAAATGTATATATCGTCAACGAAAAAGGAAGATATTGATGGACGGCCGCATAGGACATAATAACGCAACGAGAGGCTCCTAAAGGCCCCATGATTACCATGCATAATGTGATGAGGATAAAGCCCGGAATTTTACCAATCGTGGAGAAGAATTTATCATAGTCTCCTTCATAGACAATCGTGGCAATAAATCCTAAAATAGGTACCACTACTCCTGTAATGACAAACCCAATAAGAGAAATGATGATATCATTAGAAACGTCTCTGCCTAATATCAGAGGAAATACGATATTCCCTGCTCCAAAAAACATCGCAAAAACCGCTATTCCTAAAGACAATATACCGAGCTTTTTCAAGAGATTTTCCTCCATTATGGAAATAATTAATCTAAAAAGAATAAAAGTTCGAAAAAAAAATATCAAGTTAATAAATAAAAAGATTATCCTATTATAATTTTTATACCGAGATTAATTTTGAAAAATGTTGTGCTATCATTTCTTGTAAACCTGTATGCCGTTGAAGGGTTTTCTTGTTGTGGATCGCAATAGCAAGCGCTTTTTTAGTCCCAATGATGATAACTAATTGTTTTCCCCGTGTAATGGCTGTGTATAAGAGATTTTTTTGCAATAACATATAATGGCAGGTATGGAAAGGAATGATGATACAGGGACATTCCGATCCTTGAAATTTGTGGACCGATACGGCATATGCAAGAGCTATTTCGTCTAAGTCAAAAAATTCGTAGCAGACTTTTCGTTCGTCAAAAGTAATCTCGATGTTTTGCTCTTCCATATCTATGGCTGTAATGCTCCCTACATCTCCATTAAATACGTTCTTTTGATAGTTGTTTTTGATTTGCATGACCTTGTCGTACAGATGTAGGCGTTGTCCGGATACGAAAAGAGGGCTTGATGAAGGATTTAACACGTTTTGAAGTGTACTGTTTAAATGAATAATGCCAATGTTTCCCCGTTTCATGGGGGAAAGCACTTGAACATCTTCTATCGGATGAAAATTTTTTTCTTGAGGAAGCTTTTGGGTCATGAGCTCTACAATTGTTTTTTCGATCTCTTCAGGTTCGTTTTTTTCAATGAATAGAAAATCGCTTCTTTCATCCATATGCAGGTCTGGAAAATATCCTGCGTTAATCTTGTGGGCATTGGAGATAATTGCGGAACCGTGGGCTTGCCTAAAAATTTTTGTAAGATGGGTCGTGGAGATTTTTTCAGATCGGATGAGGTCTGCCAATACGTACCCGGGACCGACGGACGGAAGCTGATCTACATCCCCAATCAATATCACGCGGGCATGGGAGGGAACAGCTCTAAGAAAATAATACATCAACGAGGTGTCGATCATAGAGGCTTCGTCCAGAATAATAAGATCGGCCTTTAGAGGGTTTTTGTGGTTTCTGTTAAATCCCCCCGTGCGAAAGTCCCATTCCAACAAACTGTGGATTGTAAAGGCTTTTTTATGGGTGATCTGGGTCATTCTTTTCGCCGCTCTTCCCGTAGGGGCTGCTAAAAGGATGTTTTTAGAGAGCATTTCCGTAATCTGAATAATCGCTTTGGTAATGGTGCTCTTTCCTGTACCAGGTCCCCCTGTAATAATATGTAGCTTTTCTTGTACCCCTTGTTGGATCGCAGTAATTTGATCTTTTGCCAACTTGATTCGGATCTGTTGTTGTAGCCAGTCCAAGGCTTTTTGAGAGTCGACTTCTCGTAGAATACAAGTAGCAGAATCAAGACGCAGTAGCTCTTGGGCAATGCCCATTTCAGTATGAAATAGAGAGGGAAGCCATATATAAGAAAATCCCTCCTTGTCACGGCGGATTAGCCTCTGAAGAGGGACCATCGTATCGATATTCTCTTGGATAAGAGGTGCTGAAAGGTCTAGGATTTTTGCCGCAACTGTAACGAGCTCTTTTTCAGGAAAACAGGTGTGCCCTTCATTGGTGAGCTCCCAAAGGACATGTTCTATGCCTGCGACAATTCTTAGAGAAGAATCCTTGGCAAAGCCTAGGTTTTGTGCTATCTGGTCGGCTGTTTTAAATCCAATCCCTACGATTTCCCTAGCAAGATCATAAGGGTTTTCTTGGACTTTTTGGATACTGTGATCTCCATATCTTTTATAAATTTTTTGAGCATAAGCAGGAGAAATCCCTTGTCCTTGTAAAAAAACCATTACCGTACGAATTGATTTTTGCTCTATAAAACATTGCTTGATGATGGAAAGCCTTTTTTTGCCAATACCCGGAACTTCCAAAAGACGGTTCGGATTGTTGTCGATCACCTCTAGCGTCTTTTCTCCAAATAGGTCTATAATGTTTTTGGCATAGATCGGGCCAATTCCTTTGATGAGGCCAGATTCTAGGTATTTTTGGATGCCCAGGATTGTAGCCGGATAGGTGAGGGAATATGAAGAAACTTGGAATTGTTTTCCATAAGAAGGATGGTTTTTCCAATTCCCCGAACATTGAATGGTTTCCCCAGGACGAATCGAGGATAAGATCCCAACAATACAGGTTAATTCTTTTTTTTCAGATTCCTGTAGCCTGGCAACAGTAAAACCATTTTCTGGATTGGTAAAGATAATGATCTCAATGAAACCTGAGATTTGATCCATGAAAACCCTATAGTAATTTATTCTATCATGCAAATGGCTTTGCATAAAATAAAGCGTTTTTTTATGATAAATTAAGATTTTTCCGGATTAGCTCAGTGGTAGAGCAGTTGACTGTTAATCAATTGGTCGTAGGTTCGAATCCTACATCCGGAGTTTTGATTTAGAGGCAATTAGGGGAGAGTACCTTAACTGCCTTTTGTGTTTTAATTGAAAAAGTTACGAACTGTATTTACAACTTTTTTTGCGCAGCAAGAGATCGTTCTCCCACCAAAGTGCCTGAAGTAGCACCGATAGCAACTCCTGTTACGACTAATGCAGTTGGATTGTCAGGAGCTCTACGATGATAATCTAGATTCTCTGATAAAGCTATACTGTGGCGAAAAACATTGTCAGCTAGTATTCCGCCCCATGTCATGTAACCCAATACTCCTCCTAAAAAAGCTCCACCAGCTGTGCATATTCCTGTAATGACTTTTGTTGCCATATAACATGTTTCCTTTAATTAATTAAAAACTGTAAACATATTACAAATTATCAAAAAAACTACAGGAAAATATCTTTTTTCAATAAAAAAATATTTAACGAAATTACTTTAAAATATTTAAAATTTTTTTCAGAAAAAAGTTCGTAACGTGCTCAGCAACTGAAGTTTTATTCCTTCTGTTCGAGAGGCTTTTTGTCATCGTTAATATAAAATTAAAATATATTTTTCTAACTTAAAAAACAGTTGATTTTTATTTGTTTTTAATTGTACTTTATTTGGTGTAGTTTTTTTGTAAAAACAATTGTGACAAATGTTAGATAGCATTATTAATCATCCTGTTACTTTTCATAGAGATTTTTCAAACGACCGAATTTCTACAAAAAATGCTATCTTTAAGAAAGTGCAAAATATTGCCTTGGCAACTTTTCCCTTACTTAGTTTGTGTTCGACGCTTAGAACCCCTCTCACCTTAGGCATGTCTGTTTATAGAAGTTTTTCCCATTTCCAGGCTTCTTTGAGTTGTATTAAAGAGAAAAATTTTTCAAAAACAAGCTTTCATCTTCTTATAACAACTTTATCTACGCTAGCAATAGCATTAACAATTCTTAACCCTGTTTTTTCTTCCATTTTTTCTACAGAAGGAGATTTGGTATTTCATATACAAGCGGTTCTTGAAAATTTACGAAATAATCATATCAAAGAAGTTCTTGAAAATTTGGCATGGATTCTTTTGGACGGGCTGTTTTTAGCAACGATTTTTTATGGATCCATAGAAATTACTGTTGCCTTTGTGCTTCTACAGATAGTTTCCGATCTTTATTTTTCTTTCGATCATTTTAAAAAAGGTGAAACCTTTGAAGGAATCTGTTCTTTCATTTTAGGAAGTGCTAGATTATATCAAGCGTTACCTCAAATGAAATTGCTTCGTTGGAAAATGCAATATGAGCAAGAATTTCAAGGAATCGTAAAACAAGACCCTAATGGATTTGTTTATCTAGACCTTCCTGATGATATGGTCTATTCCCTCTTTTCGAACTTTAATATTGAAGGAGCCAACCTTCCTCCGTATTTTCAAAAGGGCAGGGCAGGAGCACATATTAGCATTATTCTACGAGGAGAAATGCAAGATCATATAGGCTCTGTAGAAGAGATAGGCACAATAATCCCCTTTAGAATCAGCCAAGTGCAATCGGTGAGTCCCGATGGAATGCAAGGAGTTGAAAAAGTATGGTTTTTAACGGTTAATTCTAGCGAACTTGCTAGCGTTAGAACAAAAAACGGTTTTTCTCCAAGAATTGAAGGGCATGATTTTCATATCACTTTTGCTCTTCGTTAAGAGGAATGGTCTGAATTAAGACAAATTGGCGAAAATAGATGTGTCCTAACAACTTTCTCCTCTTTTATGTTCCAATAAATGAAAAATTGTTTGATTTCGATATGTTGTAATTATAATTTTCTGAGATTTAATTCTTTCTCATTTTTTTGATACTCGAGATAAAAATAAATAATCGGTGCCTTTTTAATTTTTGTTTGTTATTTGAGATAGTAGAGAGATAGTTATTGAGAGGAGTGTTATGTCAAAATCTCAGCATAAGTTAAGTATTTTTGTCATGGCAATGATGAACGTCGCCCTTGTCTTAAGCCTTCGAGGATTACCGATGATGGCTAGAGAGGGACTAAGCATGATTTTTTACATTCTTTTTGCATCCGTATTTTTTTTGCTGCCTGTTTCATTGGTTTCTGCTGAGCTTGCAACAGGGTGGCCTAAAAAGGGAGGGGTATATCGGTGGGTGAAAGAAGCTTTTGGAGCTAAATGGGGATTTACGGCTATTTGGTTACAGTGGGTGCAAAATACCATTTGGTATTCTACTGTTTTAGCTTTTGCAGCAGGAGCTCTTTCTTATCTTTTTTTGACTCCGGAACTGGCCAGTAATAGACTATTTGTGGTGATGATTATTTTAGTGGTTTATTGGGGAGCTACTTTTATCAATTTTTATGGCCTTAAGACAGCAAGTTGGCTTACGACGATTTTGGTGATGGGAGGAACAATTTTTCCCGCTCTAATCATTATTCTTCTTGGGCTTTTTTGGATCCTTTCCGGGCATCCTTTAGAGTTCCTACAAGGACCGGCACACTTTTTTCCTGATTTTTCCCAGTTTGACCGGGTGGCTTTTTTAGCCGGTATTGTTCTATTGTTTTCTGGAATGGAAGTGGGCGCTGTTCATGTCATGGAAATGGAAAATCCTAAAAAGAATTATCCTAAATCTATTCTTGTTTCTGCTGTGGTGATTGTCCTTATTTTTTTACTAGGCTCCTTTGCTATAGCTGCCACGATTCCTCCCAGTGAGATAAGCCTTACAGCGGGAATTATGCAAGGGTTTCAGGAGCTGTTACACCAATTTCATATAGATTGGTTATTGCCCATTTTAGGGTTTTTAGTAGCTTTTGGTGCGATGGGAAGTGTAATAGCGTGGATAGGAGGTCCTAGTAAAGGTTTGTTAGCGACTGCAAAGGAAGGAGACCTGCCTCCTTTTATGCAATATACAAATAAAAAGGGGATCCAGACCCATATTTTATGGATTCAAGGAGCTATCGTTACCGTTTTGTCTTTGGTCTTTCTGTTAATGCCTAATGTAAGCAGTGGTTTTTTTCTGCTAACGGCTTTAACGGCGACGTTATATCTCATTATGTATATTTTGTTGTATGCTTCAGCAATTCGGTTGCGATATAGCCAGCCCAAGATCCCTAGAAAGTACACCATTCCAGGAGGCAATTTGATGATGTGGCTTATTTCAGGGATAGGGATAGCTGCTGTGTTATTTGCTATTGTTGTAAGTTTTTTCCCTCCTGCTCAGTTGACGATAGGAAGCCCTTTATTTTATGTGCTTTTTATTGCAGTTGGAGTTGTTGTTTTTGTCGTGGCTCCCTTGATTATTAATCATTATAAAAGACCTTCTTGGTCTGTAGAAAAGGAGGAAAAATAATGTTTAAAAAGATCAATAATGAGGAGTTAAAAGACGAGGAAAGAATGATTATCCCCGTATATGCCCGTCATGGATTGACCTCACCTATTCCTAAATATGAAATGCCTCAAGGAGAGATGCTTCCACGATCAGCCTATAATCTCGTGCATGATGAGCTTATGTTGGATGGTAATTCTCGGTTTAACTTGGCGACTTTCGTGACAACATGGATGGAACCTGAAGCCAGGCAGATCATGAATGAGACGTTTGATAAAAATATGATCGATAAAGATGAATATCCTCAAACGGCAGAGGTGGAAAAACGTTGTGTGAATATCTTGGCGAATCTCTGGAATGCCCCACATGATATTTCTTCGATCGGCTGTTCGACTATTGGATCCAGTGAAGCAACAATGCTAGGAGCCATGGCTCTCAAGTGGAAATGGCGAGAAAAAATGAGAGCAAAGAAAAAAGCGGCAGATCGGCCCAATCTCGTGATGGGAATGAATGTGCAGGTATGTTGGGAAAAATTTTGTCGGTATTGGGATGTGGAACCTCGTTTTGTCTATTGTGAAAAGGATCGTTTTATCATCGATCCCGAAGAAGCCGCCAATATGTGCGATGAAAATACTATAGGGGTCGTCGCTATTATGGGGAGTACTTTCGATGGAAGATATGAGCCGGTACAAAAAATAAGTGAAGCTCTGGATCGTTTGGAAAAAGAAAAAGGATGGGATATTCCCATTCATGTCGATGCTGCAAGTGGCGGTTTCATCGCGCCGTTTCTTCAAAAAGATCTTATGTGGGATTTTCGCTTGCCGCGAGTAAAGTCTATTAACGCTTCCGGTCATAAGTATGGTTTAGTCTATCCTGGAGTCGGTTGGGTCGTATGGCGTGATGAGAAAGATCTTCCTGAAGATTTAAAATTTTATGTCGATTATCTCGGTGGAAAAATGGCTACTTTTGCTATTAATTTTTCTCGTCCCGGAGCTCAGATATGTGCGCAATATTATAATTTTTTGCGTTTAGGAAAAGAGGGATATACCAAAGTGCAACAGGCTTGTCAGGATGTAGCTATGTATCTCTCGAAAAATATCTTTAAGATGGGACCTTTTCGTCTTATATCGGATGGTAGCGATATCCCCGTGTTTGCCTGGACTTTAAAAGAAGAAGAGAAGTTTTCCCTGTATGACCTTTCTGATAAATTACGAGAAAGGGGATGGCTTGTTCCTGCCTATCGTATGCCTAAGAACCGCGAAGATTTGATTGTGCAACGGATCGTGGTTAAAAACGGCTTTAGCCATGATATGGCCGATATGCTTTTGAACGACATCCGAAGAAGCTTAGAATATTTTGCTTCTCAGCCTCATTGGAATAAAAAAGAGACAGGATCTCATTTTAGACATTAAGGGCTGCTCTTATATTAGAATCATTAACAAAATGGAAGAAAAAGAGGAAATATTTATAATGCGAAAAAAAGTAAAAAAGATTTTTACATGATAGAGGCAA
>JAFGFA010000031.1 GCA_016931275.1 Parachlamydiales bacterium | reverse complement strand
TTTTCTTTTTCCCCGCTCCTCTTCTTCCTTCTTCGTATTAGAAAAAAATGAAAAAATAGGACTCTTTTTTGTCTGATAGCGCTTTTTTTGTTTTAGGGGAATTTAAGCTATCTTGCTTGGGAATTTTTTAAGGAGTTTGTTAAAGTTGCTCGCAATTCTTCTTTTTCCTCTTCCGTTGGTGCTCGAATGATCGTATTGAGAAAAGACAAAGCTTCTAATAGATCGGAAGGAAATTGTTCATCCTGCTTGTTGCACCATAAACATAAATAATGAAAGGATATAGTTAAAAAGACATCGATTACTTCTTGGTTTAGTTGTGCGTTCGATAACGCGTTTTGGAAGTTATTGAGATGTGTTTTTAAGGTGTTGCCAAAAGAAAGTATTTTCCAAGAGGACCATCCGCTGTAATCTCCTGCTTTTTCCGTCATAAAATCTAAAATCTCTTCAAATGCCTGTAAAGCATTTTTTTGCTCTACAGAAAATGATTCTTCTAATGCTTCTTGCTTAGAAGATGCGTTTGAGGGAGGAATATCTTGAGCATCTATAGGGATAGAAGGGATAGAATTGTGTTGTTCTTCCGGTTCGTCGATTACTTCGATGATCGATTGAATTGCTTGAGGATTTTTGCGATGATAAGACAAAGGAAGTGGTTGATAAAGCGGTTCGATTAGTGTTCTTGGAGAGAAAATCTTATAGGCATTGAGTATTTCTAGGGGAATGTTACTCTCTCTTGAAGGATACAAGCCGAGTATGGGAAAATATTTTTCGTCATTTTCTTTTTGCACATAGATGATTTGACCTAAAAAAGATTTTCTTCGTCTGGTATGAGAAAGGCCAAGGCGGCTGGAAGATTCTTGAGAGTTCTGGGCTTGAATCCAATGTTGAAATGCTCGGTGATCTTCTATCTGAAATCGAAGAAAATAATGTTGACTAGTGATGCAAGCCGCTACTGCAAAAGCAATGAGAGGAAGAAATAAGGGATTTACTGTAATAAGGCCGGTTATTATGCCGATATATCCAACAAAAGAAGCCATTCCCCATACAGAGATCATTTCTATAGCAAAATCATATATTTTTTTACTTAAGCTAGAATGGGTGTGTAAAGATAGGGCTTGAGGATTTTGTGGTAGGATAGAAGGATTATATTTAACTATAGTCATATTATTTATTGTTGTTTGCTTGTTATTATGTAAATATTATAACATGTTAATACATTATTGAAAATGTAATTAAAAAATGTTTTGTTAAAAATTGATTGTTAGTTATTTAATAGAAATTTTAATAAAATAATTTAAGCTCCTTCTTGTTAAAGGGTTATGTTTTTCTTAGAACTAGTCTTTGCTTGTTGAAAAATCTTAAGGCTATAATAGCTAGTTGTTTAAAGATAAAATTGTAGAAGAGGCTTTTGTAATCTTTAGATTAGCATATTATATTTGTTATGCATTAGAATTGTTTTTGTTGCGCTGTTTTTAGCGATAAATTAATTTAACTAAAACTTTATGGTTTATTTTTTCTTTTGATAGATTGAGCTTTTAATTAATTAGCTTTTTTTAAAGGATTTAATTATTCTATAGGGTAAATAATTGTTGGTAGGCAAAAAAAATGAGCTCTATAATTAATAAAATTGGTGGGAATCCATATTTTCCTCAGGGAGGTTTTCCTGTTACATCAGATTCATCCTTGGATAGTCCTTTGAGAATAGAAGGAGATAGCATGTATATATTGGAAAAGAGAAACATCTTCGAAATGCCCTTGAATATTCGTCATCTCGCCGTAGATTTTACGGAGCAGGATGGAGAAATTCCTTCCTTTGATCTCTCTTCTTCTCGTTTGATAACGGCCTTATTTATCAATGTCTGTGGAAAAGGTATTACAGCTTTGCCCCCTAGTTTAAAAGAATTGCATCTGATTGATTCTCGCTTATCTTTGCCTGAGGAGCTTCCTTTGGGAATCGAGATCCTCGATTGTTCAGGATCCATGATAGGCAGATTGCCTAAAATGCCTCGATCTGTTCGTATACTGAATTTACAAAAGACCGATATTGTCACCTTTGCGCAGATTCCTCATTTTTTAGGGTTTGTTCCAAATCTTTTGTTCAGTCCTGTTATGCAAGAGCATCCTCTAGCGAAAATATATCAAGGGAAATATGAAATCAATATGCAGGAGATGAGAAGACGAGCGCGAACAGATATCGATATTCTAAACAGATATCGTCAGGAATATGAGGCGGTAGATCTTGCAAGGCATATAGATCAATTATCTTTTCTTTCTCGAGAAAGAAAACAACAACTCCATGCGTTCGTACATGATTATTGGAATGATCCGCAACAACAAACAAGTCGAGAACAATTTGTTTTATGGGTCAAAGGCCTAATGGTGGAAATACAAAGAAAAAATTTGTCTGTTGAAATGCAACAGGAAATATTTCGGAATCTTTGGCAGTATCAACAAAAATGTAAGCCGACGTGGATAAGAGGTTTGATAGAAGAATGGAAAAAATTGGTCGGATTCCAGGACCTTACAGAAGAGCTTCTTCATTGTGTGGAAGAGTTCAAACTTCAGATGCTGAATCAAATAGGATCTACCCGTGAGCAGAGCACTCAATGGCATTTCTTAAATATATTGGCTATGGAACATGGAAAAGAGATAGGCATTGTCTCCACTCCGGATGCATTTTTAGAAGCATTACGAACAGTTCCTATGGACGGCCCTATCATCGATCTAGGACTCTTGCAAATACAGAGGGAAGCCTTGGAGTCTTATAGGCAATTAGCGGAAGCGGTATATTGGAAATTTAAACAACAATATAGTCAGAGTGCGCGTGAGCTCGTTTCCAGTGTGGCTATGCAGGTTTTGGAAAAATTGCGAATTTCACAGGATAGGTCTATTGTCAATGCTATTGGAGCGCAAATAGCAGAAGAATTTTCCGGAGAAGAGATTATGCAACATTTTTTCGATGAAGATTATAATATGCAAGAAACTGCTATTGCTTATATCTTATTAAAGATTGGCATCTTAAAAATAAAAAGCATATAATTTGTTTTACTTTTTATTAAATAGATTTATGTTTATAATAGATTATTAACTAACTTGCAGAGGTTGTTGTGAGCTCTATATTGAATTTTGGTAAAAGTTTTTTGAAAAATTTCTTTTGGGAAATCCCCGTAAAAGAAATTTGGAGATCGGAAAACCAAAGTCTATCTTCCAGCGATCAGCAGATAGAACGGTCTGTAAAAAAAGTGATGCGAGTAGCGGAAATCGGACTGGCCATCCTAGGTTCTATGTGGGCAATGGCCAAATTAGGTTCTATGCTTTTTGCCGGGCATCAATGGGGTGTTTTGAGCGGTGTCTTATTGTCTTCTGTCGGCTATGTTCTGATTCCTGTGAGTATTTTTTTATGTGCTGCAACACTCTTTAAGATAGCTTCCGAGAGTTAAAATTTTATTTCTCCGGAAATGCCTACGGAGTTTTGATCAAAAAAACGAGTTTCAATATTCAGGCCGATCTTTTCCTTGTTGATAAAAGAGATGCCTAACATCATACCCCAGTTGCGTTTGGTCCTCGAAACACTGTCTTGAAATTTTTCTATGCTCCCCGAAGGAGTTTGTAATAGGCCTACTTGAGGTTCCGGAGTAATTTCTGAATATAAATAAGTCAGTCCTCCATAAGGAATAAAGGGGAGCATCAGATAAGATACCCCTAAGGATCCTTGCCATTCACTATAAACATAGCTATAGTCTTTTGTAATAATGGTGTAAATTTCCTTGTCTATCAGTAAATAATCCGTTCTGTTCTTAGAACGAAAATATTTTCCGTCAACACCGAAACGAAAATTAGAGAAATCAAATAATACCGCTTTGAGGCCCCCACAATAGCTCACGTTGCGTTCGGTGAAAATCGTATCATCTACTTCTAATTTAGATCCTCCTATCATGGCATAGAGGTCGATTCTTTGGTGATAATTTAAAAAGATAAGACCGGTGTCTGCTTGCAATTTTGTGTTTAAACTGTTGTTGTTGACAGGGTCGAATTTATCTTCATAACGGCCTCTATAGATGGTCTCATGTAAAAATCCTCCTCTGAGGCTCCAGTTGCCTTTGGAACAAAAAATACCGTCGGAATAGACGGAAGGTTGGATAGGGTTGCCAACATAAACAGCGTAAGTTACTACAGGAAATAGAACAAAGAATATTCGGAACATGATCGTTTTCCTTTATAGACTGGTCCAACAATCGCTTTTTGTATATTCTCGAAAGAGTTGCATCATCCGCTGTGTTTGAGGTCCGACAGGCAGTTTTAAGGTATCGATTTGGGAGATTGGTAAAATTTCTTTATTAGAAGCCGACAGAAATGCCTCCGAAATGTCTTTTAGTTCTTCATAAAGAATCGAACGAGTCTCAAGAGGAATGTTATTTTTTTTAGCAAGATGCAGGACAATCTCTCGTGTGACCCCTGATAGAATGTTCTCCCCAGGTGTAATGAGCCTATGTCCTTTCCATGCAAAAAAGTTGGAAGTGGTACCCTCTAAAATACAATGATCGTTGTCTATGTAAAAGGCTTCGACAGCGTTAGCTTTTTTGGCTTTTTGTAAAGCTAAAATAGCCGGCAGATAGTTAAGGGACTTGCATTCGGGTAAAAAACGGGTGATGGGACACGTAATTGTCCGTATTCCTTCAATATAATAGTGTCCAGGAGGAGGCGAGGGAGGAAACACCATGACGATGAAGGAGGGATGGTCTGCGGGAGAAATGTGATCCTCGCTTATCCCACCGGTTACCATCATCCGTACGCTAGCTTCGTGAAGATGGTTTTTATCCATCAAAGTTCGTATAATTTCTGCAATTTCATTGTCGGAAGCCTGGACATCCAAGCCAATTTTTTGAGCCGATTTTCTTAATCGGTTCAGATGAGTTGTTAAATGGAAAGGACGTCCTCCATAAGTGCGCAGAAAATCAAACACGCCAAATCCACGCATTAGGCCAAGATCTGTAATAGAAATCATCGGAGAAGTAGTATACTCTCCATTAACATAACTATATTGTTGCATAATCACACCATATCACTTTTTTTTATATTTCATACAGATTTTTTTTAGATTAAAATATCCTTCTATACCTATAGCAGGAAGAGGTTTTTCTTGAGCACATTAAAATTTTTTTTCACGATCTTAAAAAAAATACTTGCTAATATTTTCACAAGGAATTATTCACAATATTGAAACTATTTACAATCAACCATAGGAGTTATTGGAATGGCTCTCAAAGATGTTATTAAAACAATGCATCACCTACTTGGTCATCTCGTTAAGGATTTAACGAAAGCTGAAGGTGGAAATAAAGCTGCTTCTCAAAGAGTGAGAACAGGTTCTATCAAATTAGAAAAAGTAGCGAAACAGTATCGAAAAGAATCAGTTTCTGCTGAAAAAAAAGGTCTTTTCAAAAAGATGAAAGTGACCGGAAAAAAACATAAACCTGTAAAAAAAGCGGTTAAAAAAGCCGCAAAGAAACCTGCTAAGAAAAAAGTCGCAAAAAAAAGACGTTAATTGCAGTAGTTCAAAATTATAAGGGAAAGTTTTTTTGTCTAAAAAGCTTTCCCTTTTTTTATTCAAAAGTTGTATTATTTCTTTTCTAAATAACTTTGTTTTTGCATGAGTTTACATGTTTCTGTTACTTCTTTGAATAAAAAAGGGGAAGGAATTGCCGTTCATCCCGACACAAAAAAATCGATAGAAATTGTCCATACGTTTCCTGGAGATGAGGTGCGCGTTCTCCTAAAAAGAAAAAATAAACGGGTTATGAAAGGACGTTTGGAAGAAATCATTGTGCCTTCTCCTGATAGGATAACATTGCGATGTCCTCATGCTCTTTTGTGTGGAGGATGTATTTGGCAGGGATTGCAGTATGAAAAACAACTTTTCTATAAGCAACAAATTATGGAGAAGCTGTTTGTCGATTTTATAGACCAGAAAATCTCTTTTTCTCCCATTGTCCCTGCAAAAAATACCTTCTTTTATCGTAATAAAATGGAGTTTTCGTTTTCAGAAAATCGAGCCAATACCAAATTTTTGGGATTGACGATTGCAAAATCCGGTTCATATGTCTTTAATCTTGAAAAGTGTTTTTTAGGAGCGCCTTTCTATGAAGAACTTGTGCAGGTTGTGCGTGCGTGGTGGCATCAGTTTCCTCATCTCAAGGCTTATGATCCTCCCTCGAATCAAGGAACTCTTCGTACCCTTATTGTTCGAGAGGGGAAAAATACCGGCCAAAAAATGGTCATTCTTACCGTTTCCGGAGATAAGGATTATGCGATAAAAGAAGAAGAGATGCGACACTTTATCTCGGCGATACAAAGTGTTTTAGATTCTGTCTCTATTTACCTCCTAATTGTACAAAATTTGCCCGGAAAACCGACTCAAACCTATGAAATGCATCTCGCAGGACCGACCTATATTGAAGAAAAATTTATGATCGATTATTCCCAGGAGAAAAGAGAATTTGTGTATAAAATTAGTCCTAGTTCTTTTTTTCAACCCTCTATGGAAGCGAACACCTTGTATAATCTCGCGATTCGTTTGGGAAATCCTTCTTCTCAAGATTCCTTGTTGGATCTTTACTCCGGCACAGGAACTCTCGGATTGACTTTTGCCCCCCTTGTGAAACAAGTTGTTGGTATGGAAATTAATCCCTACGCCGTTTTTGATGCAAAAGTAAATATGGAAAAAAATCGTATAGAAAATATGACGATGCTTCAAGGAAATGTCACGGATCTTCTCCAAGAGTTTGTCTCTTCAAAACAGTATTTTGATTTTGTGATCGTCGATCCTCCTAGAGCAGGCCTTGGGGAAAAAACTATAGCTGACTTGCTCTCATTACGACCGGCGACTATTTTATATATCTCCTGTAATCCCTATACCCAAATAGAAGATGTCCGAAAACTCACGGCTTCCCAATATCAGCTGACTCAAATTTGTCCCGTCGATCAATTTCCTCATACTCCTCATATAGAAAATATCTGTGTGTTAAAATTAACTTGATTTTCCGTCTCATTTACGGCATAACTTTTGCTTAACGATAAAAAAAATTAAGGACTCGATCATGAAAAAAATATTCAAATTTTTATTATTTGTTCCTGTGCTTCTTTCTGCGCAAGATACAGAAGTTACTGAGGCAGTTCAACCGGCAAAAGGAAATTATATGCAGCCTATTATCATGATTGTTCTTATTCTACTTTTTTCCTATTTCTTGCTCTGGAGACCGGAACAGCGTAGAAGAAAAGCAGCAGAAGCCCAAAGATCTTCTTTAAAAAAAGGGGATAGGGTAACCGCTATGGGGATTTTAGGGACTATTGATCAGGTCAAAGATACGACAATTATCTTAAAAACCTATGACGGCTCCAAAATAGAATTTTTAAAAGCAGCAGTAACTAATGTGGAATCGGCATCTGTTGTAGAAGAAAAAAACGAGCAGAAATAACTTTTAAGTACGAGCACTCGTGTTCGGCTTCCTAAATAGTACTCTGGGCTTTCGAGAAGTTGTTTTGATTTGCGGTGTTCTAGTAGGTTTTTGCGGTGTTCTATTTGAGAAGGCCGTTTCCTCTTCAGAGGAAGTCTCTTCCCGTTGAACAGCTAGAGTATTGAGTTGTTCGTAGAATTGACGGAAAGTTTCTCGAAGCTGATTTAGGACGTTTTTGGTGTTTTGTAGTTTTATAGCGTGAAGTTGTTCCCGTCTTTCTGTAAGGGTATAGGGGTCTGCAATTTCGACATGGTTGAATAAATGATGGTAGGCTAAAAAGTTTTGTATAAGAGCTCTATCCGAAGTGTTATAGATTTCTTGAAGAATAGCGTTCACTAATTCCTTAATCTCTTCGTCGGTTGTTGCTCGGAGAACTTGTTCAATTTGTTGGTTAAGATTAGGAAAACGATTTAAAAGAGTATCGAGATTCGTGTACCATTTGTTTTCTGTTCTAGCTTGAAAAGCTGCTTGGGATTGAGTGTTAATACGTTGGGTAACTTGCCGGGAGAGCTTTTCTTTAGGTAAAGAAATTTGTGGATTGATAGATTCATACTGCCATTGAGTAGCATTGCTGGTGCTCATCAGATATTGCCAGTTTGGAGCTGCCATGATTCGTTGTGGATTTTTAGCGATAAATCGGGTATTTAATAATGCGCGATCTCTTTTCATCGCATTTGTAAAGGTAATGTGTGCAGCTTGAATAATCTCCTGTCTATTGATTATTTGTAGAGCTCGATCTAGATTTCTAAACTTGGATAGAAAAGGATCTTCTGCAATTTGCTGTTCTAGTCCCAAAATCGCTTCAGCTTGGTCTCCAAGTTGAGTACTTAATAGTCGATTCTCCGCTTGTAATCGAGCCTTTTCTTCTTGTTCTTGGAGTAGTAAGTTTCGAATAGTTTCCGATTCTTGAACTTTTCGGGCCTGTTCTTCCAGTTGCTCCCGTAAAGCGCGTACTTCTTCTCGTGATTGCATAGATTCAGCTTGAGAGGCTGAAACCTCTCGGTTCTCTTGATCATAACGCTCTCGAAGCTGTCTGTTTTCTGCTTGAAATCTCTGTATGAATTGTCTTAATTGACTATTGGTAGAAACTAAATTTTGTATCCATGGTTCAATCTCATCCACTTCTCTTAGAGAAGCTTGTTGTTGTTCTTCTAATTCTTCTACGCGGCCTCTTAACTGAGCATTTTCAGTATTTGCCCTCGCAAGCTGTTCTTCTATTTCACGATTGTGCTGTGGCAATTCTTCAAGCTGTTGGAGTTGCTGTATTCTGTTAACTAGGTTGTCTAGTTGTTCTTGAGGCGTTGTTCCTCCTAATTGCAATCTTTGACTAACTTCCCCTAGTGAGGTCGATAGAGCGGATAAGGCGTTTAATTGCTTTCTGATAGCGGTAAGGGAACTTAATAGTTGAGCAGAGGTTGGCGCTTCATCGGAACCGGAAGAATTGTGTAATAATCGCATAAGAGGGATCAGCTGTTCTTGAAGAGCTGAATATTCGTTAAGCTGTTCTTGATTTTGTCGAAGAGTCTTTATTAAATTTTCTATTGTTTCCGCATTTTGAAATAAATGTTCTCTATCAGTTCCTAATTGCGTTTGTAAGTTCTCAATTTTAGCGTGCAAAGCGGCTATTTCTTTAGTTTTTTGTTCATGGAGTTGTTGGGCTTTCTTCCATAAGTTAACGGCTTTTCTGATAGCCGGTTTTATTCTAACAATTGTTTGTTTAGTCTTTTGTAAGTTTTGGGTTGCGTGTGCTAATTGCGCTTGTAAGGCTTGCATTTCTTGAGTTTTAGCCTCTTGAGCTTGTTCTAAGTCTTGAATTCTTTGTTGGAGTCCTTCTGATTGTTGAGCTGTTCTTTCTTGTTCTTGTATGTGCTTTTTTAGGAGTTCTCGAGCCTTTCTGATTCTTTCTTTTCTTCTTGTGGCGGCTGATTGAGCTTGATCTAATTGATTTTGTAAGTTTAGAGCTCTTCTTTGAGCATTTTCTAATTGAGCGCTTAATTGATCAATTTCCGCTTGTTTTGTAGCAAGATTTAGTTCATTTGTTCTTAATTGCTCTTGTAAGGTTTGATTTTCTTGAGTTTTAGCCTCTTGAGCTTGTTCTAAGTCTTGAATTCTTTGTTGGCGTTCTGTGGTTTGATTTTGAGCTTGTTGTAGTTGTTGTTGAGCTTTTTCTAATTTCTCTTGTAAGGCTTGAATTTCTTGAGTTTTAGACTCTTGGTCAGCTGTTAATGCACGAATTCTTATTTCAGCATTCTCTA
>JAFGFA010000030.1 GCA_016931275.1 Parachlamydiales bacterium | reverse complement strand
GTGCATAACGCTAAAACTACGACTTTATAAAAAGTATGCATGGTTTTTCCCTTCTTGCTATTTTTTCATTGTATGAAAAAATAGATTGGAGTCAAGCTCTTCAATTTTAATTTCGATCTAATTCTAAACTAAAAATATTCCGACACAAAAATCAATCACTTTTCTTCTTTTTGTAACAAATCTTTATTATAAAAGTTTTCGACAGGCGAAAAACACCCTAAAAAGAAAAATTTTGATTTCAATTCCTTAAGCACTTTGTTATTTTCATTATTCTATATCGTGAATACTATCCAACTACACCACAACATTTGGTTGAGCATAAGACAATTCCGTATCAAAATAAGATATGGTACGCAGTAATCCCTCCTTAAGAGGAACTATAGGCTGCCAACCTAATATTTTTTTTGCCAACGAGATATCAGGTCTCCTTTTTTGAGGATCATCTTGAGGAAGTGGACAAAAGACAATCTTCGAACGAGAATTCGTCAACTCAATAATGAATTGCGCCAATTCTAATACCGTAAACTCTTCCGGGTTTCCTAAATTTACAGGAAAATCGCATGTTTCTTGAAGATCATTAAAGGCCATGATTCCGCGAATAAGATCATCAACATAACAAAAAGAACGCGTCTGCAGTCCTTTTCCATATACGGTAAGAGGAGCATTTCTTAACGCTTGAATAATAAAATTGGAAATGACCCTTCCATCATTAGGATGCATTTTAGGCCCATAAGTATTAAAAACACGAACTACTCGAATATCGACATTCTTTTGTTTATGATATTCATAAAAAAATGTCTCTGCGCATCTTTTTCCCTCATCATAACAAGAGCGCTGCCCCATAGGATTAACGTTTCCCCAATACAACTCTTTCTGAGGGTGCACAAGCGGATCTCCATAGACCTCACTAGTAGAAGCCTGCATAATTTTTGCCCCATTCTCTTTTGCTAATTCTAAAAGATTCATAGATCCCATAATATTAGTCCGCAAAGTCTGCAAAGGATCTGATTGATAATGAACAGGAGAGGCAGGACAAGCCAGATTATAAATCTCGTCGACTTCTAGATGTAACGAACTACAAATATCATGCCGAATAAATTGAAAATTGTTGTGATTTTCTAAAGAAGCTATATTTTCTAAAAATCCCGTAGATAAATTATCCACAGCAGTTACATGATAACCTTTTTGCAGCAACCGATCACAGAGATGAGCTCCTAAAAAGCCCGCTCCTCCGGCAACTAAAGCCCTCATTTTTATCCCTTTTACATATGATCGAACTTATAGGCATATCATATGCATTTTTTAAATAATAAAAAGGAAAAAATAGAGAAAAAAACAAAAATAGCAGAAGAAAAGGAAAGAAAAAATACATGCGATGAAAGAGGGATTAAAGAAGCAATAGCAGGATCGAAAGATTGTGCATCGACAAACTGCATCTGCAATTGTGCCATATGAGACTGAAGGAATTGAGTCATATATTGAGACACCTTGCCTTGTATCACCGTATGAAGATCGAACAATTTCTCTTCTTTCCATTTTTGCGGAAAGGCCTCTAATTGTTCTTGTGCCTGAAGATATTGCGACTGTACTTTTTCCCTCTCCTCTAGGAACATGTTTTTCTGACGATTGAGTCGATGATTTTTCTGTTCTCTTAAAGACACAATTTGTTCTTCGATCGCTCCTAGAAGAGTGGCATGAGCAGAGGCCAATTCATTGGAAACTATCTCCTTCTGTACTTCCAAAATCTTATGCGTATGATGCAGATAATCATAAAAAATTTTACGATAAAAATTTCTCTCCTTCACGAAATGAAAAATCTCTTTTTCGGTATAGTTGTTCTTATCGATAATTTTTTGTTCGAGTTCCTCCATGGAACGCAAAAACTTTTGCATATCCTCATTGATACAAAGAGCAATAAGAACTGAAGACTTGACCCGATTTTTTAACTGCTGCTTTAGCAAATCCATTTGAGCGCTCTTTTTTTCAATCGCTTCTTTCTCATCTTTCCAATGAAGATAGGCGGCCATAAGAGTCTCGCAATCTTTAGAAGAAGCAGAAGAGAAAAAAAGCCTCGGTTCTATCCTCTTTTTCTGAGCCAGCAAAATCTCCCTATAATCCTGCAGGAACTGGATCATAAAAACAGATCCATCTTCTTTGGTTTTTACCGCTAATTTTCGGCATTTTTGCACAATCCAATTTTTAGGATCGCAATGAAGCTTTTTCTCTTCTATAGGAATGTGAGCGGTAAGGGAAGAAGTCCATTGCTCTATGGTAAAAATATCCTCGGTAATGTCTTGTATCACCTGTTCTTTGTTCAGAATCAGATTTTGTGGACATTGTTCTAATAACAATTCATTTTTTTGCCTTGTGAGCTCTTCAATTTTCGACTCAAATCCAAGAATCTGTCCATCTTCAGAAAAAGCATTTTTTTCAATTTTTCCTATCGCCAGATCTAAGGAAAAAATTCTTTTTTGATATTCTTCCATTTCCCTTACAAGATCTTCTATCCTCTTGATCCATTGATGTCCCTCTTCTCGATCCACATAATCTTGTAACTCATCAGCCCTCTGCACAATCGCTTCATATAAATGCTGTTCGGTATTATGTTGATGTTCTTGCATCACTTCGATTTGTCTTTGAGTAGAAGTTTTCAGCTGATGTTCAAGATAATGGATATAGGACTGAATCACCTCATTCAAAACTTCTGCGGCCAAATGACGATCCCTCATAACATACTGAAGTTCTACAAATTTTTCCTGATGTTTTTTTGCAACTACTTTAATCCTGGTTTTTACTGTCTCATAAATTTTTTGCCATGGAACAATACGCAGGAGATAATTGCGATGTATATCCATATCCTTAGGCACTTTTTGAATAACGCAACGAACATCTTCAAAAAAAACTTCTTTGCCCACTTCACCCTGTTTTAACACTTTGCGGCTCTTATTTTTCACTACATAATGAGAAGAATCCTGAAAGCAAAGAAAATATTTTTTTTTCACTTCTCCTTCATAAACCACATCGCGAACTTCAAAAGACTCTTCGTCATAAAGAGGCTGTGAAAATTCCGCTAAAAGATTATCTCGAACATTTTTCCCCATTCTCTTCCACAAAGAAACGTTGGGAATGGTCACTTGCAATCCAAACTTCCCTATGATCGGCTTAAGGATATGACGAGAACGCACAATATTCGTTAAAGCATTGCCATTATTCTTTTCCGTTTGAAGGAAAAAACTGATCTCCTTAAGAGGATTTTTCATCTCATTTTTATTACTATCTTCCTTAAAAAGCGCATTGACACAATATTTGGGAGGCATTAGCAATAAAAGACAAAAAGCCGCCAGAAAAGCAGTAAAGGTGCCATAAAGCAAGATCCTTTTATTTTGAAAGAAAAAAGCCGCTAACGAAATTTGCTTTTGTTTGCTCACTTGACAAAGACTCCGACATTCTCGATTCCATGGCGCATCATTTCCACTCCTGCCGCAGACGGAAGAAGTTGATTGATAAAACGATTCCATTCCGTCAACGGTTTAGGACCAACATAGATTACATCTCCCGGAATCAAGAGCTGGCTATCGCCCTTGACAAGTAAGATCCTCTGCCAATCGAGTTTGTATATTTTAGGATTCTTCCACTCTCCTCGAATTACATAAATGCTCGATTCTCCGGATGGCAAAATCCCCCCTGCTTGAGCAAGAGCCTCTTTAAGGGAAAGAGATCCTTGAGGCATGGGCAACACTCTGGGCATACGAACTTCCCCTAAAACAACTAGTGACGCAGCGGAAGGAGGCGCCAAATATATCTTGTCCCCCTCTTTCATGATGATATTATACCGCATATCTCCTTCATAAATCAGCCGATACAAGTCGATAGGTAATTTTTGACCTTCCCGCATAACATAGCTTTTTAAGAGATTAGCCTCCGGCGCAATTTTTGCCATTGAGAGAACATCAAAAAGAGATGCGTTTACTTCTAGGGGAATTTGAGAAATTCCCGATAAACCGATGAGCTGAACAAGCCTGGGCTTTTTTTTCCTATAAGACACAACGATTTCAATCTCTTCCAATTCTTTTTGGCAAGTCTGCTCTATTTTTTTTTGTGCTTCTTGTAAAGAACATCCCCGAACTTCTACTAAAGGAAAATGGGGAAGGGCAATCGCTCCATTACGAACGACAAAACCCTCTTTATGATTAAACTGTTCAACAATCGCCTCCAAATCTTTCCTTTTCGGATGCAAAAGAGAAATGGACAATACGTCCCCTTCCGATATCATCTCTTGGGCTGGAATAAAAAAATCCGAAGTTAGAGGCACAGGATCTAGATCCGCTATTCGATCTTTTTTGATGCTGTAAGAGTCCAAAATAAACTCTTCCGCTCCATGGAGTTCTTCTTTTTGATAAGGAGAACATCCCCAAAAAACGATTATAGAACAAAATAAAATTTTGCGAAAAAAAATCATCGCGCTTTTACACTTATCTTAGGTAAACTTATGGGTAAGTAATATACCATAATGGACCGATATAAAAAATGAAAAATATTTTTATAACAGGCAGCGCTGGCTTTATTGGATTCCACCTAGCGCAAGTGCTAAAAAAACAGGGTAATTTTGTCTTAGGTCTTGATAATTTTAATTCCTATTATGATGTGCGTTTAAAACATCACCGAGAAAAATTGTTATACGAACAAGGAATAACGACCATCCACGGAGATATCAATGACCAAACTCTTCTAGAAACGCTCATAAGAAAAAACAAAATCACCCACATTGTCCATTTGGCCGCTCAAGCGGGAGTTCGCTACTCTCTTACCCATCCTAAAGCCTATACCCAATCCAATCTCGACGGGTTTGTCACTCTTTTAGAAGTCCTAAAACAGTTTCCATCCACAAAGCTAGTATTTGCTTCTTCTTCCTCCGTTTACGGCAACAATCAGAAAATTCCTTTTTCTGTAGAAGATCCTACCGATCATCCGGTCAATTTGTATGGAGCGACAAAAAAAGCAAACGAACTTTTGGCTTATGCCTATCATCATCTCTTTGGAATTTCCATGATCGGCCTTCGTTTCTTCACAGTCTACGGCCCATGGGGACGCCCTGATATGGCCTATTATCATTTTACAAAAAATATTATGGAGGGCACTCCCATTCAAGTATTTAACGAAGGCAAGATGCAAAGGGACTTTACCTATATCGACGACATTATTTTAGGTATTTTAAGCACGTTAGATCATGAAACCGATTTTGCCATTTACAATCTCGGCAACAACAATCCGGTATCTTTACTTCATTTGATTGAAATCATAGAACATCTCAGCCAAAAAAAAGCGAAAATCCAAATGTTGCCTATGCAAAAAGAAGAAATGCCCATTACGTTTGCCGACATCTCTCTTTCCACAGAAAAGCTTGGCTACAGACCTCAGACTTCTTTTGAAAAAGGGATGGAAAAATTTTTCTTCTGGTATCAATATTTTACGGAATTACCTCCATCTTAGGGAAAATTTTGTCCGCCTATTTATTGTTCCGCAAAAATTTTGCTTCTTATTCCCTTTGAAGGATCGATTGAAACCCTTTTGGCAAGCATCCTATAAGATCCGATGCGATCATACTATAGGATCCGAACTCTTGGGCCGCATACTTACCGGCTAGGCTATGAAGATACACTCCCAAAGAAGCAGCCTTCTGGGAATCCAATCCCTGGGCCAAAAGGGCGCTGATCACACCGGTTAGAACATCTCCTACCCCTGCAGTGGCCATTCCGGGATCTCCCCATGGGAAAATATACGGCTTATTGCCAGGAGAAAAAATAAAGGTTACGGCACCTTTTAACACAACATGAACAGAATAATTTTCTGCAAATTGCCGACATTGCCCGATAAAATTTGCAGGAGTCGTTTCTTCTTGCAAAAGGCGAAGCATCTCCTTTTTATGCGGGGTAATGATCGTATGAGGGGGAATCGGGATCGAAAGATCTTGCGACCAAAAATAAAGGGCATCAGCATCGAGAACAAGAGGGACCTTGATCGCCGACATCAAATCTTTAAAAACCTTTTTCATTTTTTCATCACGGCCAAGGCCGGGTCCGATATA
Organism: Parachlamydiales bacterium; assembly: GCA_016931275.1. Classification (GTDB taxonomy): domain Bacteria; phylum Chlamydiota; class Chlamydiia; order Chlamydiales; family SM23-39; genus JAFGFA01. The sequence goes on along the minus strand of JAFGFA010000030.1, from coordinate 17,840 downwards.
AACAACATGGGATTGATTGCATTTCTCGATCACGGATTTTAAGGGAAGTGATGGCAATGAGAAATAGAGCACTTCCGGCGCCAGTCCGCTTTTAGCTGGGGTAGAAGTATTCGCATAGAGAAAAACAATACCCGCTCCAGAGCGAAGAGCTCCAAGAGAACTTAAAAAAGCGGCCCCCATCAACCCGTCCGATCCTGCAATAGCTGTGATCGAACCCGTATTATATTTATGCCGTGTAGGCACGATTTCAGGAAGCAAAGAAGCAAAAAGATCTTCTAAAGGAAGAAGAAATTCTTCCTGCGCGCTCTCAACAAATTTTTGAGGCAATCCAAAATCTTTCAATATCACTTTCCCGACATAATCATATCCTTTTTGAAGATAAAAACCTGTCTTCAAAAGACCTAGAGAGACCGTAAGGTCGGCTTTGATTGCTATAGGATCTACAGCTCCTGTTGTCGCATCGACCCCTGACGGAATATCCACAGCAACGACAAAAGAATTACTATCGTTCACTTTGGCAATCACATCATGCAAAAACCCTTCCACCTTTCCTTTAAAACCTGTTCCTAAAATAGCATCCACAATAATCCCGTTGCAGGAAAAGTCTTCGACTTTCGAGATATATTGTCCCTTTCCGTTTTCCAGAAAATATTCCTGCGCCTTTTTCTGACATAAAGAGGAAGTATCTTCTTCAGGGAAAAGAGCATATACGCGCACAGAATAGTTTTGGGCATGCAATATTCTAGCGGCAACATATCCATCGCCACCATTATTGCCTTTTCCGACCAAGAATATGATCTCCGAAGAGAGAGAAAAGCGCTGCATCCAATCGATAATCGCCTCAGCCACAGCCCTTCCCGCATTTTCCATAAAATCTTCTGCTAAATGTCCTTCCTCGTAAGCTAAAGATTCAATACGGCGCATTTCCTCGCCGCTCACTACCTTGATACCATCCATAGAATCCTATAAATGTTCTTCTTTAATTTCTCTTGACAAAAGAGCTCTTACCGCCTCTTTGGGATGCATATTGCCGTAGATAATGCCATAGGTCGCTTCGGTAATGGGAATCGGTATTTGATATTTTTGCCCCAATTGATAGGCCGAGATACAGGAATAGATCCCTTCAATGACCATGCCGATACTCGTTTTAGCCTCTTCGACGCTCTTTCCTTCTCCAAGAAGTTTTCCAAAACGATAGTTGCGGCTCAAAGGCGATGCACAAGTGACAATCAGGTCCCCGACACCGGCAAGACCGTTTAAAGTCTGCGGATCGCCCCCTTTGACCGGAACGAGTTTTCGCATCTCGTGCAGTCCCCGGGTGATAAGGGCCGCCTTTGTATTATCTCCATAGCCGATCCCATCGGAGATGCCACAGGCAATTGCAATAATATTTTTCATAGCTCCTGAAAAAGTAATTCCGTAAATATCACTATTAGGGTACACGCGAAAATAGTTGCTATTAAAAATATCGACGATGGAGAGCATAAAATCAGAAGAATACGAGGAAGCGACGACGGACGTAGGGATATTTTTAATGACTTCTTCCGCATGGCTAGGCCCGCTAATGCATCCAATCTTGTCTTTTTTCTTTTCACCGAATATTTCGACAGCCACTTCGGGGAACAACAGTCCCGTCTTCTGTTCTAATCCCTTGGAAGTAATAATCAGAGGAAGATCAATTCCCAGCTGGTGCAATTTCGTAAAGACCGGACGAATGCCTCCGGAAGTAACGCTTTCTACGATACATTCCGCCCCTTCCAAAGCCTCTTCCAGAGAATACACATAACGTACGCTTTTTGGTATTTCCCGAGATGCTAATTTAGGATGAACTCTTTTTTTGATAAGGATATCGATTAAATCCTTATTAATGTCCCAAGCACAAACATCATGTCCATTTTGCACCAATAAAAGAGCAAGAGCGGTACCCCAAGTTCCACATCCTAAGCAGGCAATTTTCATTGTTCCTCATATCATTTTTAGCTATAATACGACAAAAATTAATTTATCCCCAAACGGAAAAGGACTCTACATAGGGCTGATGCATTAAAATAAATTTTCCATAAAAATTTAAATATGTTGAGAGAATCTGACAAAAATATAAGTATTAGAAGAATAAGGAAAAAAGCGCGATGGTCTAACGAATATCTGGAAAACGTTTTTACAGAAAAGTTTTTAATACGTCAGTCCTAGGACTCTACAAGCCTCTTCTAGAGTTTTATCGTCTTTTACCGGCAAAAACCACTTTTCTCGATCGCTTTTTAAAGGAAAAATATGTTGAGCATAACCCCACCCATCAAAGATAAACCGTTCGCTTTTATAAACCTCTATTTCTCGTTGATCCTTCCGCACTTTTTTGGGAACAAAATGCAAAGGCATTTTTTGTTTCGATAGTGTTCTGCAAAAATCCACTGAAAAAATATAAATACCGCTATTGGCCCAACAATAATGTTCTTCGGGCAATAAATCGTAATATTCAAGAATCTTCAGGTGATGATCTTCCAAGACCAGCGCTCCTTGTTGTGCTCGATGAGCTACGGCTCGTAAAGAAATTTCTCCGCCATGGCGTATATGAAACCCGATAAGCTCCGGATCAAAAGGATCCGACAGAGGATTGTCCACATTAATGACTACAAGATGTTCAATCCCTTCTTTTCCCCACTGATCATACATTCCGGCCGTCTGCAAAAGAGAAAAAATAGAACCGTTGCCATCTGGCCCTAAAAGGATCTTTTGATGATCCTCTATACAATACTGTCCTTGTTCATCCAAAAAAGGGAGCATCGGCTGCTGTAAAAAAACCACGCTGTCGGAAGGAACACCCCAAAAAGCATGATCCTGAAAGAATTCTTTGGTCTTTTGATGGTTCTTGGGAGATGTCAGCACATAAGAGAATAATGTTTGCCCCATCTTTTCTTGATGCTCTTTGATTTTACGATACAATATCTCAAAAAGAGAATGCTGTCCGATTTGTACCATGCCTTTAGATCCCTGCAATCCCAGACGACTCCCTTCTCCTCCCGCCAAAATAAGAACCGTGATTTTTTTTTCTCGCAGTCCTTTTTTCCCTAAAGCAACATCGTTTCTATCAGGCTCTTCACAATTTTTTAAAGGAGTGCATGATCCTTGCTGTATTGCAATCTTCTTTTTTTTGAAAGCATCCGCCTGTTCTTGCAAAGAAAGAAAATCCAAGGACATCAACTGGGAAAATAAAGCCTGTTTTTCCTCGAAGGTCCAATGCGGTATTTTCTGTAGCAATCGAGTCTGTCCTAAGAAATACAAGATCTCTTCCAGGGATTTCATAATTTTTCCATTACCTCATCAACACGCAAGTTTACCAGATTTTTATCCGGAGCAATAAGCGGAAAATGTTCCAAAAGGGCATTGGGAGAAGCGACTCCCTGTTTCAAGACTCCTTGAGTAGGGTCCGACCAAAGGGAAATCACTCGCAAAGGACAGGAAATGTTCAGATAATAGACAAGGGCCAATACACCACAATCCGGAGCAATGAGGGTATGACAACAATTTTTAATGATCGAAAGCATGGAAAGAATCGATGTCTTTCCACGAAGATCGACGATATTTTCTCCTTCAAATTGCGGAGAATTGCGCAGTCCAAAAAGAAAAAATGGCCCGGGAGCTTTAGAAAAGAGCTCCTTCCAATGTTTTTCCGGCCAATTACGCCACAAGGCGTAATTAGTTTCTGTTTGCACATGGACTGCGATCCCTTTTCGGGACAACGACTGATATGGCCGGCTCAAAAGGTCCCAGGAAGCATTCCAATAAAGATGTGGAATTACTCTTTTTTTTTGCCATGCCACCCAATAGGTGGGGTCGGGCTTTTCTAAAATAAGGTCAAACTGGCGGGGATCTATATTTAATCTCCGAAGGCTTTCTTGTACATCATATGCATCTTTTCGATTCCACCTATCCTCGACAAGAACCTTCACTCCCTCTAAAAGACAAAAGCCTTCCTCTAAATCTTTTCTAGTTAAAAAGGTAACCTGAGCATCGGGAACATATTTTCTTATCTGCTCTACGATAGCGTATAACCCTAAAGGAATATCACCAAGTCCCCGATTCCAGGCGAGCAAAAATTTTGTTTTTGCCTGTTTTTTCGCTTGTTGTAACAAGCGATCCAGGGGGTTAGGCAATATTCGTCGCAGAATTTTTTTCATCGATTTTCTTTTGAATGATGTTCAAAACTTCCTGAGTTGAAATAGAGCGCATGCACACAATATTTTTTTTACATCTTCTTTTAAAACACGGGCTACATCGAAGAGGTTTTTTAATCACGATTGCTTCTCCGACAGGTCCTGTGACAAGTTCGGAGGTGGAACCAAAAAGGGCAACGACAGGAATATCCAGCGCAGAGGCCATATGCATAGGACCGCTATCGTTCGTGACCAACAGGTCCAGACAAAAAATCAAACCGGCCAATTCACGCAAGGTCGTTAATCCCGCAAGATTGATCGCCCTTTTGGACAATCCGGACGTAATTGCTTTAATTCTGGGAACAGAACTCTGATCTCCGAAAAAGAGAATGTAGAGGTCAGGATAGATCTCCAAAAGTTGTTGTGCTAGTTCTCGAAACCGCTCTTGTGGCCATCTTTTCGTCTCTCCATAGGCCGCATCGGCATTGATTCCCAACAAAAATTTTTGCTTTGGGTATCCTTTGTCGTATAACAGTGCTTTCGCCTGTTCGATTTCCTCTTTATCGAGATAGATTTTCGGCCGAGTAGACGAAGAGGATATTCCCAAGGGATGCAACAATTGCTGATAGGTAAGGACAAGATGCTGTGACTTTCTCGTTTTAGGATAGGCAACGGGAATATTCAACAACCAAGTGCGCCCAAATGCCGCATATCCTAAACGATAGGCTACTTTGCCCTGCCAAAAAAGCCATGCCGAAGAAAAGGAATTGGTCAGTAAAATCCCAAGATCATACCCTCCTTTGCGAAGAGTCATGACCACATCCCGATTTTCTTGCCGTAAAAATTGTCCGTCTTCTTTTCTAAAAGAAAAAATTTCATCGATATGAGGATCTTTCTCTAAAAGGGAAGAGATCGTATCCAAGCACATGGCCGTTATTCGGGCATGAGGAAAACGTTGCCGCACCTTTTGCAATATAGGCATGGCCATCACAAGATCCCCAACCCAATTGGGCATGCGGATAATAATATTTTTAAAATCTGTTGCAAGAACAAGATTCATGCAAAATAATCCCCTTTTCTATATAATGATATTGCCAAAATTGCTTTTTAATGAAAAGTTACGTATTCTTGGCAAGAAATTTTTTGAAACCCGCTTTGAGAGGTAAAAAATGTTGGGAATTGACAGAACCACGCAAAAATTTTGGGATCGTTACAGTGATTCTTCTTCCTTATTGGATTCCTCATCCAATTTTTGGAATATCAATAGACCAAATGCTGATCAAGACCAGATTAGACGCCTGGCATGGGAACACGGATGGGCTCCTGTATTGAAAAGTTATTATACTAAATCTTCCTATCTAACTTCACCTCAATCCTTATTGCTGTGCACTGAATCTCCCTATCTAAATTCACCTCAATCCTTATTTCTGCGCATTGCCTGCTCTTTCGAACTTTTAAGAAAATTTTTTGAATGGCTCCTTATTCCTCTTATCAAAGAGGCCAGAGATCACCTGTTGAACGGAAAAAGAATAGTTCTTTTATCTCAAAGCGACCTTTATGATAAATTGCATCCAAAACCAAATCCCCAAGAAGAATCCCCTTCCCCAACAGAACCTTCCCTTTCATCGGACTGGCAAGTTTTTTCTCCTTCGCAGCTTACAAGACTTAGAGCAGCAACTCAAATAAGCTTTGATCAAATACAGAAAACGGCCCGCAAGTGGAACCCTAGAAAAACATCTTTTTCTCAAGCTACAAAAATAATACAAAATTCCTGGAGACAGATAGAGGCTGATCTAGATTTGATTCGATTCTGGGAAAGTTATATTCCACAATTCATCGCAGAATATCCTTCAAATAAAACATTTGTAGAGACGTCTTTCAGACATATTCAAGAATATGCAACTAATCCAGCAGAACATACCGATTACGATACTTCTCCTATGCAGACGACTCAAAATACAAAGTTTCCACTAATTCAAGGTCTCCAAAAGGACTTATCACGATCGAATTATTCTTTGACTTTTAAACGAAGCTCTCAAGAAGACACCCTTCTTTCTTCTTCGAGCAAGCCTTTACCCGACTTTAATCAGAAATTAGCTACGATCTTATCATCATTCTCTCTATTTGCAGACATAGAGACCGAGGTAAAAACGCAAAACTTAAATAAGCTCCTTCAAACATTTTTCTATCAACAGCATGCCGCCTTTCATTCAATACCTCTTCAAGCTTTGTTTTCCCCTCAAAGCATCAATTTAGGCGATCCTTCTATCACCATAACCCTTGTAACGGAAGAACAACTCCATTCTAAACAAATCCATGTATCCGGTTATTTAGAATATCATTACACAACAACTTGTGATCTGGCACAACAATCTCTATCAAAACAAGAGATTGGAAGAATGAAATTTCCTGTAGATATCATTTTACCAAAAGAAAACCTAGAACAAGCGACATACACGATGCCCCTCGAAAAAATAGAATTTCAATGGACCGACCAAGCCCTCCCAATTCTCCGATCTATGGTCGACCGATCTCCAGAAATTGCACAAAAGCTACAATCTTTTGAATAGTTTTCTTTGCACAACTACCTTAAATTAGGTATGGTAAAGAAAAACAACCTGTTATTTCTCATCTATGCCTTCTGAAATCATACTCGGTATTGATCCCGGCACGCGCATCACTGGTTACGGCATCCTTCGCATGCCTACTATGGATCCTATCGATTTTGGCATTATCCGTCCTACACCACAGCTTCCTCTTGCACAACGCTATTTAATCATCTATGAAAGTGTCATCTCCCTCATTCGACAACATTCTCCTGTGGCTATCTCTATTGAGACACAGTTTGTGAAAAAAAACGCACAAAGCGCCATGAAACTGGGCATGGCGCGGGGAATGATTATCTTAGCGGCAGCACAAAACAACATCCCCCTTTTCGAATATGCTCCTAAAAAAGCAAAACTTGCCGTGGTCGGCATTGGATCGGCCAGTAAACGGCAGGTCCAAAAAATGGTCCAAATGCTCCTTCACCTCCCTACTCCTCCTTCTCCGGAAGATGCTGCGGATGCTTTGGCGTTAGCGATCTGTCATGCTCATACTATGCAAAGGAAAGAACTATGTATGCCTATATAAAAGGAATCCTCATCGAAGTGACCACTAATACGGCTATTGTGGATGTCCATGGTTTAGGGTATCGTCTTTCGATTCCCCAGAGCTCCTTTTCTAACCTTCCGGCAATCGGTAAAGAAGTTCTATTCCATACAACCCTCATCATCCGGGAAGATGCTCATACGCTTTATGGATTTATCTCCCGAGAAGAAAAAACGATTTTCGAATTGCTTTTACACGTCTCCGGCATCGGACCCAAGACCGCTCTTTCCATTACGGGGAATATGGATACGGCTCTTTTTCACCAAGCCATTCAACAGGCAAATCCTTCATTACTCTGCAAAATTCCGGGGATCGGCAAAAAAACAGCGGAAAGGCTGATTGTAGAACTAAAAGACAAATGTTCCTCTCTCTCTTTTTCGCCTACTCTTTCTCTCAATTCTCATTCTACCGATGCTATTGCCGCCTTGCTTCATCTGGGATATCCTCTTTTAAAAGTACAAAAAGCCGTACAATCCGTGCTCGAAGAATGTCCCAACAGCACGACTTCTTCCATTGTTACAGCTGCTTTAAAAAAAATCTAAACAAGGGTCAACCTTATGGGAAAAAAAGCCTATTCTTTTGAAGAACTGATACAAGAGCTCAAAGCAAGCTCCCTTTTTTCCTCCATTTCCGGTACTTTTGAACTATCTTGTAATAAAACCGCCTATAAAAAAGATACTCCCCTTTCTTTTCCGGCCAGCGAAGAAGAACTACACGTCTTCATTCAGGATGTTTATGAGAGTCTGGCAGCCTTATCAAAAGTACTGGCCCAAACGGCTCCTCGCGAATGGGCTCCTCTCCCGGGACATCATAAAGAAGATCTCATCAACAGATTTCTTGAAAGGCCCGATCTATATTTAGAATTTCTAGATACCGACCCCCATATTGTACTGATTCGCAAGATCAATGATCAGGGAAAAGAGATTATCGGGAAGATTTCCTCTTTTCTTTCTTGAAGATTAACCTATTCTTTGTTAAGATGTTAAAACAACATTTTCCTATGTAACGTATGAAACAACATTCTTCGGACGATACTATTGCGGCGATTTCCACTCCGATCGGGAATGGAGCGATCGCTATTGTACGCATTTCCGGAAAAGATGCGATCACGATTGCAGAAAAAATTTCTTCTAGGTCTTTGCAGGCTTTTCCCTCTCATACATTGCATAAGATCTCGATTTTCGATCACCAGAACATCGTCGACGAATCGATGATTGCGGTGATGCGCTCCCCCCGTTCCTACACAGGGGAAGATCTGGTAGAGATTCATTGCCATGGAGGATCTTTAATCCCTCAAAAGATTTTAGATCTTCTCACAAAACAAGGAGCCAGAGCAGCTTTACCGGGAGAATTTACCTATCGGGCCTTTCTCCATCAAAAAATAGACCTATCCCAAGCAGAAGCGGTCCAAGAAGTCATCAGCGCCCAAAATGAGCTCTCGCTAAAAATGGCGCAAAAGCATTTACAAGGGGAACTTCAGGAACAAATTTCCCTATGGCATCAGAGGCTTATGGAGATGTATGCCTCTATGGAAGCCTGGATTAATTTTCCGGAAGATCTCGAAGAGATCTCTCTGATTCCTTTGTGCGAAAAAATAAAGGACATCCTACAAGAGATCCAAAAACTTCTCGACACCTATCATGACGGCAAAAGAATTTTCTCTGGCATTGACATTGCGATTGTAGGAACGCCGAATGTAGGAAAATCCTCTCTTCTCAATCTTCTCTCTAAAAAAGAAAGGGCGATAGTCTCTTCGATTCCCGGGACGACTCGAGATCTTTTAGAAGAAGATATTACCATAGGACCTCTGCATTGCCGTATAACGGACACCGCAGGAATCCGAACAAGCGAGGAGATGATCGAGCAGGAAGGAATTAAAAGAGCTCGAAAGAAAATCGAAGAAGCGGATGTATTGATCCTCGTTTTAGATGCCCAAAAGGGATTAGATAGTGAAGACCAAGCTCTTTTAGATCTCTGTCCTGAAGATGCGACCATCATATGCTGGAATAAAACCGATATTGCCCTTCCTCCTTCTCTCCTTCCCAGAAAAAATGTTCTTCTTATATCCGTGCTTCAAAAAAAGGGATTGGATCTTTTAAAAGAAAAAATCTTGGAGGCGAGCAAATTTCGAGAAAGCTCTTCTACCGAGCTCATGATTACCAATATCCGGCATAAAAATATTTTAGAAAACACCCTTACAGCTCTTCAAACGGCTCATAATTCTCTTCAAGAAAAAATGTCCCCGGACCTGGTCGCTTCCGATTTGCGATACAGTTTAGACGAGCTTTCTAAAATCCTCGGGACCAATGTTGATGAGGGGGTGCTAGAAACCATTTTCTCCCGCTTCTGTTTAGGAAAATAACGATGAACAAGAAAGATCTTTTAGCAATCTTGGAGCGTCTTTTCCCGCATCCGAAAATGCCTTTGCACTATGAGGACCCTTTTACACTTCTAATTGCCACCATGCTTTCAGCGCAAACCACCGATCAACGGGTCAATGAAATCACTCCTTTTTTATTTTCTCTGGCTCGTACTCCACAACAAATGGCCTCTTGTTCCATTCAAGACATAGAGACCATTATTCGTCCTCTAGGGCTCGCTCCTACAAAAGCCAAAAACATCAAGAAGATTGCGATCATTTTACGAGATGACTATCACGAAAAAGTTCCTTCTACTTTTGCAAAGTTAGAAGCTCTTCCCGGAATCGGCCATAAAACAGCCTCTGTTGTACTCATGTATGCTTTTGATATTCCGACCTTTCCTGTCGACACCCATATATTTCGGTCGGCGAGAAGATGGGGGTTAAGCCGTGGAAAAACTCCTTTACAGGTAGAAAAAGACTTGCAACAACTTTTCCCTAAAAACCAATGGAAGAAGATCCATTTACAAATGCTTTTCTTTGCCCGCAAATATTGTCCCGCACGAGGTCATCAAAAAGAAAAATGCCCTATTTGCCGAAATATCAAATAACCGGAGGCATTTTTGTTGCGATCGTATCGCCCATTAAAATTTTAGTTTCTATTTTTTTCTCTGACATCTCGATCAGATCTGGGTCCAACAAAATCTCTCCCTCTTCAAAAAGAAGAATGATCGTAGATCCTCCCAGTCCAAAAAAACCTTTCTCATCCCCTTTTTGATAAAAATAGTCTGAAGTATAGGTTTGAACAATGCTACCGACATTCGTCGCTCCGATTTCCACCATAAATATCATTTTCCAATTTTCTGCATTGAGGGGAGTGATCATCCTTTTGTTTTCCGTAAAGATCTTAATATTTTTTTTGACAGCTATCGGATTAACGGAATAGAGGTATCCGTTAATCAGCCAAGAAGCTGCGGGAACGGCATCTATGGGAAAATGAAACCGGTGATAATCGGTCGGCGCTAAACGGGCGATGACCATCGATCCCGATTCGTATTTTTTGGCAAGCTCTTTGTCTTGCAATAATTCTTGAATGGTAAATTTGGCCCCTTTTACATAAAAGCCATCAACAGCATTTATCTTGGGAAATACGAGATACCGGGCATCCGCAGGAGCGATGATTGCATCTTTTTTCTGAGAGATCGGACGGGCAGAAGGTTTTAAATGACGGACAAAAAAATCATAAAAAGAGGAAAAATCTTCTATGTTCTTTTCAAATTCTTCCGGATCTATCTGAAATTCCTTCACAAAAGATTCAATTTTTTTCTTGCTAGAGGCTCTTTGAGACAACTTTGCATAGGCTTTTGAAGCAAAAGGCATGCGAATAAAGGGTAGTAATAAATTCTTTACTATAGGAGAAAAGAGAGAAGTCCCGTATAAAGATTCAAGATATTCCCTCCCATAGACCTTTTCCTCTACTTCCCTGTGTAGTTTCCGATCATATACGATAATGGGCTCCACGATCTACCCCTATTCTTTCGAATTTCAGATAATAATAAATTTATAAATCCTTGTATAAAAATTAATTATACTATAAAATTTTAATAAAAAGATAGTTTTATGTTTGGTCTACTCAAAAAAATATTTGGCACGCAACAGGGTCGTATCTTAAAAAAATATCGAGCAACCGTTGTGGCCATTAACAAACAGGAAGAAGCTTATCAGGCTCTTTCCGAAGAAGCCATCATCCAAAAAACCGTAGAATTTAAAAAACGGTATACGGAGGGAGAAAGTCTTGACGATCTTTTAGTCGAAGCCTATGCACTTGTTAAAAACGTATGTCGTCGACTGATCGGCACAGAGATCCACGTATCCGGATACCATCAAAAATGGGACATGATCCCCTATGATGTACAAATGCTAGGCGCAATTGCCATGCATTACGGTGCCATTGCAGAAATGCAAACGGGAGAGGGAAAGACCCTTACGGCAGCGATGCCTCTGTATCTTAATGCTCTTTCCGGGGAAGGGTCTCATTTGGTTACGGCCAATGATTATTTAGCTCAAAGGGACTGCGAATGGATCGGAACGATTTTTTTAAAACTCGGATTAAAAGTAGCTTCCCTAACGAATGACACTCCCCTTCATCTCCGACAAGAAGTCTATCAATCCGACATTGTTTATGGTACGGCATCAGAATTCGGTTTTGACTATTTGCGAGACAATTCGATGGCCTCTCGTAAAGAAGAACAAGTCCAAAGGCCTCTTCATTTTGCGATTATCGATGAAGTGGATTCCATTTTGATAGACGAAGCAAGAACCCCGTTAATTATTTCCGGCCCTTCGCCTGTCAGCAACCAAATGTACGATGAACTCAAGAGCGGCGTTGCTGCGTTAGTAAAAGCTCAGCGCAACCTATGTGCTCGTCTAGCAACAGAAGGACACAGTATTTTACAGGGATTAGGTCTTTTACAAGAAACAAAACCGGACAAGCTCTCCAAACAAGACCTCGAGAAAAGAGAAGAGGCTTTTAAAAAGCTATGGCTGGTCACCAAAGGGACTCCCCGCAATAAAATTCTAAAAAGAATCCAAGAAGATCCCGATCTACGAGCAGAACTCGACCATTTGGAAACCTATTTTTATTCTGAGCAAAACAAAAAAGAAAAAAGCACCATGCTGGCAGGGCTTTACATCATTGTCGATGAAAAAAGCAATGAGTATGAACTGACCGATAAAGGGATCCAGGAATGGGCAGAGATCAATCATGATGAAAAGTCTGCTTTTGATTTTGTTATGTTAGACTTAGGATATGAATACGCTCAAATCGATCTTGAGGCAGCTCTTACCGATAGTGAAAAAATGCAAAAGAAAATGGATCTTCGACAAGAAGACGCCAAAAGAAAAGAACGGGCCCATAATTTACGCCAACTATTTCGTGCGCATCTACTCATGGAAAAAGATGTCGACTATATAGTAGACCAACAAAAAATAATCATTATTGACGAAAACACCGGTCGTCCTCAACCGGGAAGACGTTTCTCAGATGGACTACATCAGGCAATTGAAGCAAAAGAATCGGTGATCATTCAAGGAGAGACGCAAACCTACGCGACGATTACTCTACAAAACTTTTTTCGCATGTATAAAAAAATTGCGGGGATGACGGGAACGGCCATTACAGAGGCCAATGAGTTCAAAGAAATTTATCAACTAACGGTTGTCGAGATACCGACATATCGTTCCTGTCAACGAATCGACCATGACGATGAAATTTACATGACCGAACGAGAAAAATATATTGCGATTTTACAAGAAATCAAAAAGGCTCACCAACGTGGGCAGCCCATTTTAATCGGTACCGAATCCGTAGAGATTTCCGAAAAGCTTTCCCGTATTTTACGCCAGAACAACCTAATACACGTTGTCCTGAACGCGAAAAATCATGCCAATGAAGCAGAGATCATAGCTGCTGCTGGCAAAGAAGGGGCTATTACCATTGCGACAAACATGGCCGGAAGAGGAACCGACATAAAACTTCATCCTATTGCCAAAGAGGCCGGAGGGCTTCATGTCATCGGATCTACCCGCCATCATTCCCGCCGCATTGACCGTCAACTTCGCGGCCGTTCGGGAAGATTAGGCGATCCGGGATCCTCTAAGTTTTTTGTCTCTTTTGAAGATTCCCTCCTTCGTCTGTTTGCCTCTCCCCGCCTTACGGCGATGCTACAGAGGTTTCGTCCTCCGGAAGGAGAACCTATTTCCGCTAAAGTACTGAACAAATCCATCGAAACGGCCCAAAAAAGAATTGAGCAGAGAAACTATACGATTCGAAAACATACCCTTGAATATGACAATGTCATGAATACACAGCGAAAAGAAATTTATTCTTTTCGCAACGATCTGATCCATGCGGAAAATCCTTTAATTTTGGCAAAGACCGTCATTGAAAATACGATTATCGATCAAATGTTCTGCTTCAATGAAAAAGGGCAAAGCGACCCCGCTGTTTTTCGTCAATGGCTCCAGTCTCATTTTCCTGTGACCATTTCTTCTGAGGAATTCCATGACTATCTCTCCCAAGAAGAGCTTGAAAAACAGTCTTTGGAAAAAGTGATATTGGCTTTTGACGCAAAAATCGAACACCAAAAGAAGATGCTTTTGCCGTTTGTGCAAGAAAAAAATGAAGAGGCCGTACATCAACTCCTATGGAACATCTTACGCGCTATTATGGTTCAAAAAATTGATCAACTCTGGCAGGCACATCTTTTGGAGATCGATCATTTGCGATCCGATGTCAATTTACGCGTTGTGGGTCAAAAAGATCCTTTATTAGAATTCAAACACGAGGCTTTTCAATTATTCCATACCTTTTCTCAAAAACTCCATTTAGAAATATCCTCGGAACTGTTTCGTTTTGAGATGGTCCTTCCCCATAAAAAACTAGAAGACACTATTGCGCAACTACAGATGGACACCCAGCGTTCTTTTCTTCCGCAGCCTCAAGAGTCCTCAACTCCCTCTGAAGAAGAGCCTGTAGCCTCTTCTCCGATTACTAACGAGGCAAAAATAGGCCGCAATGATACCTGCCCTTGCGGTAGCGGAAAAAAATATAAAAAATGTTGCGGCAAAAATGTACAAGTGCCCTAAAAAAGCAGAAAAACTATTCTGTTTTCGACTCCAATGCTTTAGACAATCGACGCACTCCCCAATAAATAGCCGGCGCTCCGGTCAAAACATATAAAAACCAAAAAAAGCTCTGAAATCGAAGATGGACTTCTCCATTTTTCGAAAAAAATAATAAAAAAAGTCCCATCGCAGCGAAATTAACACCGAAGGAAAGTAACAGGGTAGAGAGAAAAATCGATCCTTTTCTTTTTGGGAGATCCTCTTCGATCTCCTCTTCAAGAGCAGAAACATTCTCTTGAACCTTAGGTTCATAAGGGGGGGGATATAAAGAGGAAAGCGTCTCATCGGGAGTAAGGGATTCCGAACGATTGGGAGGAACATAGGCATAGGGAGTATCGATCTCTTCGGAGACATCTCCTCCACAATAAGGGCATATAATAACTTGTTTATCGATAAAAGCATCGCAATGAGGGCAGATTTTTTGTCCTTTTTCCATGAGCACCCCTTTTCTTTTCAGTATAGAGATTGAGAATATTTTATGAAATACCTAACCGGTCATACATCAATTAAGATCATGACACAAAGAGATTTTTTGTAAATCTATAAAAAATTTTTAACGCAAATTTTTACAAAATTCGAGAAAAAGAAAGAAGAATCGAGGTGATCAACTCGGTTCTTCTATTATTTATAGTCATAAAACTAGTCGTACTCCTATTGCTTAGGAGCGAATTACCTGGACCGGTCTAAATGGGGATCTCTTATTCCCCTCTCAAAGAAGACCATAAGCCTGAAACTGTCTGTTGAACCCGATCCACCGTTGCAAGAACAAAAATTTTCCCCATTCGTACTTGTCGGGTCGATTCATTACAGCTCCACTCATCTAAGGACTTAAACTCCTCTAAAGCTCGTTGAAATTTCTCCGCGTTCACCAACATGTAGGAAACAAACCCCGCTGCGATACCTAAACTTACAAGATTCAAAGAAAACAAAGTGCCTATGACAGAAAGAGCGGTAATGGCAAGAGTGGTATAGGGATGCAAGATCGCTTCTTGATGAGTCCGTTGCAATTCTTTTTGGACCCCTTTTCGAATTTCTGGTAAATTTATCTGTTCAATTCCCATATTTTTTCTCCCTTTCAAGCCTTAAGACTTAATTCTATAAAAGAATATAAAAAAACCTCTGTTTTAAATCAAGATTATTCCAATATAATCCTGATTTATTGTTAATAACACAATATTTTTAATAAGCCCGAAAAAATTAATATTTAGAAAAAAAGCTGTCTTTTCTATGATAGATCTGTTAAAAAAATTATGTTATAATTTTTCAAAAGAGGTCGTCGAATGGAAAAAATTTCGTGTGATGTCGCTGTCATTGGAGCCGGCCCGGGAGGGTATGTCGCTGCGATAAAAACCGCCCAAGCGGGCAAAAAAACCGTTTTGATAGACAAGGACCTCATCGGAGGGGTCTGTCTGAATAGAGGATGCATTCCGACCAAATGTCTTGTGGCTCATGCCCACGCTCTTTTTCAGACCAAACACTGTGGCGATTTTGGTATCTCCGTAAAGGAGACCTCCTTTAATTTTGAAAAAATACAAACGACCAAAAACAACATAGTAACTCAGCTACGCACGAACTTAGAGGGATTAATAAAAGCCAATCGCATCTCGATTATTCGAGGCAGTGCACATTTTACGGCTCCTCACGAATTAAAAGTACAAGGGGAAAATAACGCCCTTATTACAGCAGAAAATATCATCCTTGCAACGGGTTCCATCTCTTCAGACATTTCCGCTTTCCCCTGTGATCATGAAAAAATCGTCGATTCTACGAGCTTGTTAGGCTTGCAAAAACTTCCTAAAAAACTCGCAATTATTGGGGGTGGATATATCGGATGTGAATTCGCCTCTTTTTTTGCAGAACTGGGCGTCGAAGTGACGATTTTTGAAGCTCTTTCCACTATTTTGCCCCAAACGGAAACCAGTGTCGTCGATGTTTTGTTACAAAGTTTTTCTAAAAGGGGCATTCGTGTTCTTACCAATGTAAAAGTTGAGAAAATCGATCGAGAACAAGAAGGCGTAAAAATATCCGTTTCAGGGCAAGAGCCTCATTACGCAGATTTGGCGTTAGTAAGCGTAGGAAGAAAATCCGATACCCATCTATTAGCTTTAGACAAAGCCGGAGTCCTTACAGACCCGAAAGGTTTTATCCCCGCGAATGAAAAAATGGAGACAAACGTTCCCCATATCTACGCTATTGGCGACGTTACGGGGAAATGGATGTTGGCCCATACGGCCTCTCATGAAGGCATCGTCGCGGCCCATAATATTTGCGGCCATGCTAAAAAAATGCATTATCATGCTGTCCCTGCGGTCATTTTCACTCGTCCTGAAATTGCCTCTGTCGGCATGACGGAAAAACAAGCTCAAGAACAACAGATTCCGATCTCCTCGGGAAAATTTCCCTTTCAGGCCTTGGGCATTGCCCATGCCTACCAAGAAAAAGAGGGGTTTGTTCATCTTATTTCCCATGCGCAGACGGGACAAATTCTAGGAGCCCATATTATAGGAGCGCAAGCATCGAGCCTTATTGCCGAACTAACGTTAGCCATTCAAAACGAGCTCACGCTTGAGTGTATTTTCGAGACCATTCATGCCCATCCGACCTTCCCAGAAGCGATCATGGAAGCCGCTCTTGTAACCAATAAAACACCTTTACATATGCTGAAAAGATGAAACGTCTTCCTCCGTGGCTTGTAAAAAAATTACCCTCGAACAATCGGGAATGGCATGAAACTCAAGAGATCTTACAAAAAACATCCCTTAATACGGTATGCCATCATGCCCGTTGTCCCAACTGCAGTGAATGTTTTTCCAAAAAAACGGCTACTTTTTTAATTCTTGGGGATCATTGCTCCCGCAACTGCGCTTTTTGCCATATTACCCATAAAACACCTCTTCCTGCAGATCCTACGGAACCGCAAAGAGTCGCAGACGCAGTACAAAAATTAGGGTTGAACCATGTAGTCATCACCATGGTAACACGTGACGATCTTCTCGACGGCGGAGCAGCCCATATGGCCAAAACAATGCAAGCCATCAAAAAGAAAACTTCCTGCTCCTTAGAAGTACTCACCTCGGATTTTCAAGGCAACACGCAAAACCTTGATATAGTACTTGAGCAAAAACCGGAAATTTTCAATCACAACATCGAAACGGTTCTTTCCCTGTCGAAAAAAATTCGTCCTCAAGCGGATTATCACCGCTCCTTACATGTGTTAGAGTATGCGAAAAACAGCAATCGAGCCCTTTTCATCAAATCCGGGCTCATGGTTGGCTTAGGGGAACAGTTGGAAGAAATACAGCAAGCTCTTAAAGATTTAAAAAAATGCGGATGCGATATAGTAACTATTGGCCAATATCTTCGTCCCAGCCCTAAAAATATTGCTATCCATCGGTATATTACCCCTCAAGAATTTCAAGAATATGAAAATTACGGTCTATCTATAGGCTTGAAAAAAGTTTATTCCGGTCCTTATATAAGATCCAGTTACAATT
>JAFGFA010000029.1 GCA_016931275.1 Parachlamydiales bacterium | reverse complement strand
TAACATTTTATTTAAAATTTTGCAATAATTATAGATTTACTAGAACGAGCTAAAATTAGGTAATAAATATTTAAATGCTAAGAATTTACGCTTAAAATACATTTGTTTTTAACATAGAGACTAAAAAAGCTAATTTTTAGAAACACCATTGCAGCATCTGTTTTTTAAAAAATTATGCTAACAAAAAGCAAAAACTTCTAACGAGGGATTTTTCCGCCCTCATGAAACCTTGCTAATTTTTTTCTGAGCACCAGCATTTCATTCCAAGACAAAACTTTTGACTAAGGCATTACAAGTTGCTATATTGATAAATCAATATTTACGTGGCCATTATGGAATTTGATAAAAAATCATTAAAAAACTTAGAAAGACTTTGCCGTATTAAATGTTCTGAAGAAGAAGCTCCTGACCTACTTCAGAATTTACAAAAAATACTCTCTTATGTGGAACAGTTAAATGAGGTAAATACGGACAATGTGTCCGAATGCTACCACATTTTAGAAGATGTTCCAACCACTTCTTCAAGAGAAGATGTCGTCGGAACCCATCTCTCTAGAGATGTTTTTCTAGCAAATGCGCCGGAACATATCGGCGGCATGATCAAAGTCCCTACAGTCATCCAGTTCGAGGAATAATATGTATACACTCTCCGCTCAAGAGCTCAACCGTTCCTTTGTAGAAGGATCTTATAGTGCTGAAAAAATTATTGCCTATTTTTTACGGAGGATCCATCAATTCGATCCACAAATATCTTCTTTGCTCAATATTCTTCAAGACCGTGTCCAACAAAAAGCCCTAGCATTGGATAAAAAAAGATCCCTTAAACAACCTTTAGGTTCCTTGGCCGGTGTTCCGATCCTTATAAAGGATAATATCAATATCCGAGGAGAAACAACCACTTGCGGTTCTAAATTCTTAAAAAATTATATTGCGCCCTACAATGCTACTGTCGTCTCTTTTTTAGAAGAAGAAGACGCCCTGATTATTGCTAAGAGCAATCTAGACGAATTTGCCATGGGCTCATCTAATGAAAAATCGGCTTTTTTCCCTACTAAAAATCCCTGGAACCTTTCCTGTGTTCCTGGAGGATCTTCAGGAGGATCTGCAGCTGCAGTAGCCGCTAGATTGGCTCCTGTTGGGTTTGGCAGCGATACGGGTGGCTCGATACGACAACCGGCTGCGCTCTGCGGTATTGTGGGATTTAAGCCTACATATGGAAGAGTTTCCCGATACGGACTCGTCGCTTTTGGTTCTTCTTTAGATCAAATAGGTCCCCTCACCACCAATGTTAGTGATTGCGGGCTTATCATGAACATCATCGGGAAAAACTGTTCCAACGATGCAACAAGTATTAACCTTCCTCAAGAAAATCATCTAAAACATCTCTCCAATGATTTCCACAAAATGACGATCGGAGTTCCCTGGAACTTTCTGGAAAATATTGCTCAGGAGACGTCAGACAATTTCCATAAGGCGCTTAAGACAATAGAAGGCCTTGGAGGAAAAATTGTCGATATTAATCTGGATATTCTGAAATACGCCATTCCTGTTTATTATATTCTCGCCACGGCAGAAGCCTCCACAAACCTAGCACGATTTGACGGGATCCGCTATGGCATGCGATCCAAAAAAGCAAAAAACCTTACTGAAGTGTATGATCTTTCAAGAGAAGAAGGGTTTGGCCCTGAAGTAAAAAAACGGATTATGCTAGGAACTTATGTCTTATCTGCGGGATATCAAGACGCCTATTACCGAAAAGCCCAAAAGGTACGCAAGTTAATTATAAACGCCTTTAAAACTGCTTTTTCCCATTGTGATTTGGTCGCCATGCCAGTTTCTCCCACCAAAGCTTTTCCTATCGGAGGTATTTTAGATCCCATCGAAATGTACCTTCAAGACCTCTTTACAGTTGGAGCTAACTTAGCCGGTATCCCAGCTATTAGTATTCCTTCAGGCTTTTCTCCGGATCATATGCCCTTTGGATTACAACTTCTGGCCCCACAAATGCAAGATGCAAAAGTCCTCCGATATGCTTATGCCTTTGAAAAAGCGACTCTGTATGGCACTAAAATCCCTCCACTTTTTGATAAGGAGCATGCATAATGAAAGATATTCCCTTTGATATGTGGGAACCGGTCATCGGCCTAGAAATCCACGCACAACTCAACACAAAATCGAAACTTTTCAGCAAAGCAGCCAACCGATTTGGTGATGAACCCAATGTTAATATTAACGAAGTCTGCACTGCTCAACCCGGTGCATTGCCCCTCTTAAACAAAGCTGCTGTAGAAAAAGCGGTTCGTTTTGGACTAGCTATCGGAGGAACAATCTCCCAACACAGCGTATTTGAAAGAAAATCCTATTTTTATCCCGATCTACCGAAAAATTTTCAAATCACCCAATACAAACAGCCCATCATTCTCGGAGGAGAAATTATTGCAGACGTAGGAGGAGAATCGATGCAATTCTCCATCAATCGCGCCCATTTAGAAGATGATGCGGGCATGCTTAAGCATTTTACTTCTTTCGCCGGAGTGGATTTTAACCGAGCCGGAGTTCCTCTTTTAGAGATCGTCTCTGAACCGTGTATCTTTTCTACTGATGCCGCTGTGGCCTACGCCACCACGATCAAAGCGATTTTAGAATATGTCAATGCATCAGACTGCAACATGGAAGAAGGTTCGTTGCGCATAGACGCTAATATCTCTTTGCGACCCAAAGGAGATAAAACACTGCGTACCAAAACTGAAATTAAGAACATGAACTCATTTTCTTTTATGAAAATGGCTCTGGAATCGGAAATTAAAAGACAAATTAGCCTCTACACTTCTCATCCCCATGAAGATTGGAAAACCGTGATCGAACCGGGAACCTATCGTTGGGATGCGGAGAAAAAAACGATCATTCTCATGAGAAAAAAAGAGTCTGCCGAAGATTACCGCTACTTCCCAGAACCGGACCTCCCTCCCATTATCCTTTCTAACGATTATATCGCTAAAATCCAAAAAAACCTCCCGGAACTTCCTCATCAGCGTTTTTCTAGATATGTCTCCTCCCTGCAATTAAGCGAATATAATGCCTCCGTTCTGATCAACGAAAAAAAACTTTCCGATTATTTTGAAGAAGCTTTAAAAACAACCCCTCACGCCACTGCGCTCTGCAACTGGATTACAGTAGAATTTGGAGGGAGAATAAAAGAACTCGGAAAAGATTTTTTCTCCCTAAAAATACCTCCGCAACATATCGCCTCTCTTGTCAACATGATTCATGACAACACGATTACAGGAAAAATTGCGAAAAATGTCGCGGATGATATGGTTAAAAATCCTATGAAAGATCCTAAAAAGATCGTGCAGGAAAATCCCGACTATCAACCTTTAGACGATAAAAATATGATCGAAACCTTTGTCGATATGGTTCTCGAAGAAAATCCTCAATCCATCCTCGATTTTAGAAATGGAAAAGATAAAGCCTTTGCCTTCTTGGTAGGGCAAGTTATGAAAAAAACTCGAGGAAAGGCCTCTCCTCAAATTGTCAATGATCTTTTGCGAAAGAAAATTGTCGGGTAATTAGTTTATCTCTAGAAGACCTTCTCTCTGACATACTTTCACAACTAAAGTTCATATCCTTCTTATTAACCCTAAATAAGAATTACGATGAGTTAGTCGTTCTTTTCCATAGAACAACAAAGAAAAACCTAACCTATTATTGGTTTTCGATCTGCAAAATTTTTATTCTCTCCTTACACAACCCAGAAGAACTTCGA
Source organism: Parachlamydiales bacterium (assembly GCA_016931275.1). GTDB lineage: Bacteria > Chlamydiota > Chlamydiia > Chlamydiales > SM23-39 > JAFGFA01. The sequence goes on along the minus strand of JAFGFA010000029.1, from coordinate 11,061 downwards.
AAAGCGTTTTTTGTAATACCAACTTGCCATCCATGAATGGAATCTCGAATAATTACTTGGTCAATCCAAATCTCATCCACGATAATTACATGACCTCCACAACCATTATCAATGGTAATAATAGCCGGACCGTTTTTTTCAAGACATTTCTTTAAGCGCTCCATAGAAGGCACTCTCGAAATAACACAGCTTAAACCACAACTACTAATGTCACGTTCTATGTCTTCTTCATTACCCAAGTTTCGATTTTTTAATGCTAGTCGGAGAGTGTCTGAAAGTGTTTCTTGATGATCATAAACAAGCATAGCTGCTACAGCTGCTGTGCAACCCCTCGTAGCTCCTTGTAGTAATATCGATTTTTCATTATAACAAGATTTATGGGGTTTCTCTTGGAACCCGTCTAAAGGATTGTCATATATTTGCATGATTTCGTTATCTGCATAAGAATTGCAATATCCATGTCGTCCTACTGGAGTATAATTTATAATAAAAGGAAAAATGTTTATCAATTTTTGAGCAGGCTTTATATTAGTAAAACTATTAGTAAAATCCTCTTCAAAATAGCCTAACTTAAAATTGTTAGTTTCTTGCAATTTACGACATTGGTTTTGAACCTCAGAAGGGTTATAACGCATCGTATCATAGGCTGAAAAACCTGAATGCTGTCTCATTAGCTCTGATGGAGGCACATTACATAGCTTTCGCCACGCCTCCAAGGCCTCTCTGGCCTGCTTCTCTTCAGTTAACTCGCCCCCTATATCAGAAACATTTTGAATATTTTTTCTGAAAACATCTCCATCATGCAAGTCTTCAATTTGCTCTTCGGCCTTTGCCTCTTTAGGACCAAAATAACTCCAATATGTTACGTTTCCGATGATGGGTAAAAATAAAACAAAACACTTTAAATTACTTTTATCTAGAATAAAATCAAAAAAATCCCGCTCCCTGAGGATCTGAGGTAAAACGAAATATAATGTTTTCATGATGATAAGAGCAAAATTATAAATAGTATTGGCCACAGGCAGATTATTCATGATACGATCAAATTTTTTATAAGAGGATATTTTCGCAATATAATTATCTCGATTTTGCGCAATTAATGGAATTGTCACAGCAATTTCTCTTTTTTTTATTTAACATTTTAACATTTAATATTATTTTAAACAACTATTTTCTGGAAACCTATCTTTCACATAAACTTATCTTCATTTCCTACATCGAAGCAAATATCCTTTTCAAATAAATTTTTCTAATTTATTAAGAAGTTTATAGGGTTACTATAATATTATGAAAAAATTAACATTGCTTATCTTAATGACATTCATAGGAAGCTGTAGTCAATGGCATCTGGCTTATGATCCCATGGAACATACTCCTAAAAGCCCTAACAACACGTGGGGCCCATTATCAGATAGCCGGGTAGCTAAGGTGACTAGTTTTACTCCTACCGTGCCGAATCATATCTCAGAAAACACTCTTTCTCTCGCAGAGATCATTGATATTGCGCTCATCAATAATCCGTTGACCAAAAAAACTTGGGCAGAAGCTAAAGCGGCGGCGGCCAATTACGGACAAAGTTTAAGCCCTTACTATCCAGAAATTAACGCAAATGCGACCTATACCCGAGAAAAAAGCAGCTACGTCATACCCGGCCATGCACAAATCCTTTCTTACTATTTAACGACGGTCGATCCGGAAATTTCTCTTGCTTATACCATTTTTGATTTTGGAGAACGAAAAAGTTCCTCCGAACAAGCAAGGCAAACCCTTTTATATGCTGACTGGATGCATAATCAACAAATACAAAATGTGATGATCTCGGTCATTAATAGTTATTATCTCTATTTGGGAGAACAGGAAAACCTCCGCGCTCGCATTGCCGATGTTAAAAACGCAAAGGAAGTTCTTAATGCAGCCAATAGAGAATTTGTTGCCGGAACAGCATCATTAGAAGATATAGCGCAAGCAAAAACAAAATATTTTCAGATGAAAATCGACTGGGTCGAGCAAAAACAAATGACAAAATCAGCCTATGCGCAACTTATTACGGATCTAGGATTGCCGGCAAATATGAAGATCTCTTTGCAAAAGATGCCCAAAAATATATTCACAGATCCTATTATAGACAATATCGATAGTCTCGTTGAAAAAGCGCAAAAACACAGACCCGATTTTTTAGCCGCCAAAGCTGATGTAGAATCGAAAAGACAAAATGTTCTTTATGCTCAAAGCCTCACACGCCCTAAAATTGAAGGCGATTTTGTGTTAGGGAAAAATTATTATAACAATAATATTCAAGAAGACTATCATTTCACCTTAGAGTTTTCTCTTTCTTTTCCAATATTTAAAGGATTTTATTACAGAAACGGCATCAAAAAAGCCGAATCACTGCTCTTTCAATCCAAAGCCATCTTAGAAAAAACTGAATTAGGGCTTATTCAAGATGTGACGGATGCACATATCGATGTTATCAGCGCTAACGGACGCGTCCATTACACACAAAAATATTATCAATCGGCTTATTCTCAATACGATATTGCTCTTAAAAATTACCAAGCAGGAACAAATACGATTCTAGATCTCATATCGGCACAAACAGCCTTAGCAGACGCTAGGGCTAAAAAAATTAATGCCAGAAAAGATCTTCTAATATCTTTGGCCAAGCTTGCCTATGCAACAGGATCTTTAGGAGCCTCATCACCGGAGATAGCTCTATGAAAAAATACCTCTATATCCTCTTGGTGTTTCCTCTATTATTTTCTTGTGAAAGAAAAAAGAGCGCTACTCCTCCTCCTCTTCTTCCTGTATCCGTTGCTAAAGCGGAACGAAAAGACGTTCCGATCTATATCGAAGCCATCGGACATGTTACCTCTTTGGCAACGGTAGATGTCCGTTCACGAGTTGAAGGAGAGCTGCAAGAGGTCCTCTTTAAAGAAGGGGATGAAGTCGAAAAAGGTAAATTATTATTCGTAATTGATCCTCGCCCCTATGAAAATACTAAAGAAAAAATTCAGGCAGAATTACAAGAAAACATCGCAAAATTACAGCTGGCCCAAGACAGACTTGCCCGATATACCCTCTTAGCCCAGGATAACTATGTCTCTGAATTAAATATGGATTCTCTCCAATCGGAAGTCGCTCAATTGAAAGCTGTGATTCGTCAAAATAAAGCCGATATCGCACAAACGGAGCTAAATATTGCCTACTGCCATATTTATTCTCCCATTCAAGGAAAGACCGGCATCTTAAAAATCGATAAAGGGAATTTAATCGCTCCCAACGATCAAACTCCTCTCATTACTATTAATACTATCTCTCCTATCTATGTTCTTTTCTCAATCCCGGAAAAAGATTTTGCCAGAGTACAAGAATATCGCGACAAGAATGAGATCTCCACACATATTTTACTGAACAATACGACAATCAAGGGAGCCTTAAATCTCATTGACAATCAAGTTGACACAAAGACCGCTATGATCAAATTACGCGCTATTTGCGATAATCACGACAAAAAACTCTGGCCCGGACAATTCGTGAAAACCCATCTTATTTTAACCATACAAAAAAATGCTCTAATCATCCCTAATGAAGCCATCGTCTTTACCGAAACAGGGCCACAAGTATTTACCATCCAAAAAGACAACCAAGTATCCATCCATAGTATCAAAATGGGAGAACAACAAGCCCATAAAACGATCATTCTTGCTGGATTAGAAGAAGGAGAAACAATCGTTATTGAAGGACAGATCAATCTTACGGAGGGATCAAAAGTCTACATTGCAAATGAGGTTCATGCTCATGAATCTCTCTGAGCCCTTTATACGCCGCCCGGTTATGACCACACTCGTCATGATCAGTTTATTCATTTTTGGTCTTATAGCATATCGCAACCTCCCTATTTCCAACCTCCCTAATGTCGATTATCCCACCATCACCGTAAGCACTGAGTACCCCGGAGCAAAACCGGAGATCATGGCCAATAATGTTACGGTGCCTCTTGAGAGAGAATTCATGACTATTGATGGCCTGCAAGTTATAACCTCTACCAGCAGCACGGGGGCTTCTAGTATTATTCTGCAATTTGTGCTCAACAAATCCATTGAAGAAGCCTCGGTAGACGTTCAAGCCGCTATTAATCGAGCACAACCCAACCTGCCAAAAGACCTCCCCTATAATCCGACCTACCAAACAATCAACCCCTCTGCTACACCAATTTTATATTATGCATTGACTTCAGACACTTTATCCTCCTCCAAACTCTACGATTATGGAAATACCTATATAGGACAAAGATTGTCCATGATCGAGGGAGTCTCTCAGGTTCTCACTTATGGGGCTCCTTATGCAGCACGAATACAGATCGATCCTGAAAAAATTGCAGGTATTGGCTTAGGCGTGGATGAGATTGCAGAAGCGATCCGTCAAGGGAATGTCGATCTTCCCACTGGAGTCCTTTTCGGCGAGAAAAAAGAGTTTACAATAGACGTAGACGGACAACTTACGGAAGCCCTGGGATACAAAGAATTAGGCATTAAGACACAAGATGGAGCTATCGTAAAAATTTATCAGATCGGCAGAGCCCTGGACAGTTTACAAGATGACAAATATTCCATTCAATTTGCCTCAAAAACGGAAAAAAAATCAGCGATCATTCTTGCCATTCAAAGACAGCCGGGGGCCAACACGTTGAAAGTCATTGAAAACATTAAAACGATTCTTCCGACCATGCAAAAAACACTTCCTTCCTCCTTAACGTTTCATGTAATTTTTGATATGTCCGAATATATCTCTGCCAGCGTAAGCGATGTGAAAATTACCTTGATCTTGGCTTTTTTTCTCGTTGTTTTTGTTATCTATATCGCTTTAGGTAAATTGCGCGATACGATCATACCCGCTATCGCTTTGCCTTTAGCAATTTTCGGCACTTTTTCTGTCATGTACCTTTTCCATTTTAGCATTGATATTCTTTCTTTACTTGCCATAACCCTTTCCATTGGATTTTTAGTCGACGATGCTGTAGTAGTTTTAGAAAATAACGTTCGCCTTGTCCAGTCAGGCAAAAAACCCTTCGAAGCTTCCCTAGAAGGATCGAAGGAGATCAGTATCACTATCTTGTCCATGACCCTTTGTCTTATGACGGTATTTATTCCCATGTTATTTATGGGAGGAGTTATAGGACGTCTTTTTCGGGAATTTGCTGTTACCATAGTCGCTGCGGTATTTATTTCAGGATTTATCTCACTAACGCTTACCCCATTGCTCTGCAGCCGTTTTATCTCTCCGGATAAAACTCAAAAAAAGAAGAACTTTTCCGACAAATTAAATGCCTATTTTGTCGGCATGTATCATAAAGCTCTGGAAAAAATGTTGCATCATCGGGTCATTACGCTTCTAGGAGGGCTTGTATGTCTTGTAGGATCTATAGCCCTTTTCCTTGTTTTGCCTACAGATTTTTTGCCCGACGATGACATGAGTTTTTTAAAAGGCTTTTCCGAAGCACAGGATGGCACATCGCCTTTTCTTATGGGCAAATATCAAGAAGAGATCAATGACAGACTAATCCAAGATCCTGCCGTAGAGTTTATTCTCTCAGCAGCAGCCGTATCGCAGGATAACGAAGGAGTCATGTTCACCCGTTTAAAACCCTATCAAGAACGAGGCCCTATTCGAAAAGTCGTCAAGCGCCTTATGGACAGCACCCTTTCTATTGTAGGGGTCAATTCCTATCTTTCCTTACTCCCTTTAATCGACTTAGAAATGGGCCAGGGAGCTAAGGCCCCTTATCAATACACTCTCACATGTTTAGACTCCTCTTTACTAAAAAAGAACACCCAGGCATTAATGCAGAAACTGCAACAGATTCCCGGTTTCACACAGGTTTCCACCGATCTGCAAGTCAGTCAACCACAACTCTTTTGTGCCATTGACAGGGACAGGGCCTCTGATTTGAATATTTCTGCAGAAAAAATTGAACGAGCCTTATCCTTATTCTATTCGGACAACAAAATTTCCACGATCAACGGCGAAATCAATCAATACGATGTGATCATAGAGACACTTCCCTCCTACTATAGAAACCCGGAAGTCCTAAAAAAACTCTATATCCGATCCGACACCAACGATCTCGTTCCTCTTAGTGAAATAGTCTCGATGTCACAACAAGTAGGACCATTGACAGTAAACCATATGAATGGTCTTCCTTCTTCAACGATTTCTTTTGAATTAAACAATATCCCTTTAGGCACTGCGGTCAGCCAATTAGAAGAATTAGCCCAAAACACATTGTCTCATAGTATTAGTGGATCGATCCAAGGAACCGCCGATGTCTTTAAAGAATCCTTCCGCAATCTTCGCTTTTTATTTATGATCACGATCTTTCTGATATATATAATCCTAGGAATCCTCTATGAGAGCTTTATCCACCCCCTAACCGTGATGAGCGCTCTACCTCCCACTGTCCTGGGAGGTCTTTTCACTCTCTATCTTTTTGGAGAAACCCTTTCTCTTTATTCTTTTGTGGGGCTTATTTTACTCATTGGAATAGTGATGAAAAACGGAATTATGATGGTCGACTTTGCCAATAAGATAAAAATTGAAGAGAAAAAGTCTGCTTATGAGGCCATATTTTCTGCTTGCATGATCCGTTTTCGTCCTATCATCATGACAACGGCCGCGGCTCTCATGGGCGCAATCCCCATTGCTATTGGAATGGGAGGCGCTTCAGCCCAAGGAAGAAGACCTCTTGGGATGGTCATTGTGGGAGGACTGGTCATCTCGCAAATCCTCACTCTGTTTTTAACCCCGGTGATCTATTATTATCTAGAAACATTACAAGAGTGGATCCAAGCTAAGAAAGAACAACGAAAAATTAATAGGTCCGGTGCTAAAATCGATGCTCCTTAAATCACAGTAAAGACTCTGAGAACTATAAAGATTCACAAAACCTTAAAAAAAAGAGGGCTTTCCGGTAAAAAAAAGCACCTTCTGACAACGGTAATTCCTCAGGCAAGCTACTCTTGTCTCCGGATTTTTCACTAGAATGCAAGATATTTCATTTCTATTTTCTTATAATACCTGGAACAAAAAACAGCCCAAACCATGTCTAAAACAGAAATTAGAACAGGCAGATTTTTTTCTTTTTATAAAATAAAAATCTTTAAAAAAAAGGTTTGCATCAAGTACTTTTTTGTTTTAAAAATCAACTTGATAAAAAAAAATATTATGCTTGTACTCCGTTGTTCTTCCAGAAAAAGAGAAATTCCTTTAAATATCGATATATCCTCTCCATGTTCCAGGCGAGAAATTCGTGGTATAGTCATTACTTTTTTCCATTTTCCAAGAAGAACTGAAAGAGAAATAGGACGGATGGTGATACCTCCAGAAGCCTTAACTTCAGGAAAAATAACGACGAACTTTCCTTTCAGCTCAGATTTCGTAATATTTCAGGCAAATTGCTATACTTCTTCTGGGATTTTCCAAAACGTCGGGAGATTTCGTCTCACAACACCTGAGACTTCCATCAGCGTGGTTTTTAACTAGAGCCTTAATTACCAGAAAACAAATCCGATAAGGAAGGTAAAGACCTCTTTGGAATACCAAATATATTCGTCATCGACAAAGGTTCTTCGGGAACATAAAACATAGAAAAATCGATTGGCTTAAACTCGTCTGGCGGGGAAAGTATGATAATAGGACTTCCCTCTTTAGGCCCTTCAGGAGGAGAATTTGTGATTATCCCTTCAGAATCAGAACCTTCAGAAGAAAAAGATTCTGCATGAGCACGATCTAAAGGTTCTTCGGGAGCATGAAGAATAGAAGGATCTATATTTGTAGTTTGTTCAGAATTAGGCCATTCAGAAGAATCAACTACCCTTCGACGCATCTGCGTTATTACTTTTCCTCTGGAATTAATCGTTAAACAAAAACTATGCCATAGGCGTACTCCATTATTTGTCTGCTGAGAGTTCAACCTTCTAGCTTTTTCTATTCCTCTAAGGAATTTTTCTCCAATTCTTTTTGTTTTCCGCGTTTTTTCTGAAGACTCTAAAGGCAAATTTCTCTGCTCAAAATCATGATTTTCAAAAGGATTTAAGTTTTGCTCTTCCTTAGGCAGCGATCTCTCTGGTTCCTCTTTTGCCCAAGCTTGAGTGGAAAAAAAGTCTCCAATTCTTTCCTCAAGGTCAAGGTCTCCGACAGGAGGAAAACCTTCCCCTTCAACAGAAGGTTGAAATGGCACAAAAATTCTCTGAGAACTTGGATCAACAGGATTGCTCATATATAGTCCCTCTTTTTTATAAGACAATAATTAAATATTATACAATACAAGAACAAAAAAGCCAATTTTTTAAAACTAATTTATTAAAATGTAAATATTTTTTTTACTAACAACGCTGTTTTTAAAAATAAAAATATGCATTTTTATAAATAAACTATCAAAAAAGTCCGCAACAGAATCCTCCTCTCAAGCAATTAGGAAATTTTTTACTTTTGAACGATTAAAAACTTTAAAAAAAAGGTGTATATCAAGTATTTTTTGTAATCAACCAAAACAGGACGTAGCTATGTCTTATTGCCGACTCCTTCGATCTCAATCACGCCAATCTACACAACAATATCGTCAAGACACTATTTTTAAATGCGCAATAAATTTAAAGCGGAACTCACCACAGGAACAAGTAACAGACGAAATGATCATATGTTTCTATGCTCGTTATAACGAAACTCAAACTCTCTTAGGAGATGTAAGATTTTCTCCCAAACTAGACAAAGATAATAATTTTCGATGGACTTATACAACAAGCATTTTAGCTGATCCAGAACTTTTTAGCAAAAAATCCTCTTTGAGTTTTCATGCTTTATTCTGCAAAAGAGAAGGAAACTCCTCCCGGATCTTTAGACAAGAAAGAGGAGAAGTCTCATCATCAGGTTCTATTTCTCTTAAAATCCCTTAGGATTGATCTTCCATTCTCCACTTTCATAGAAAGAACAGGAACATCATGAAACGAGAACAATCTAGAATTCGCCGTCGCTGTTATCTTCTGGGTTGATGCCAAGTCTTTGCATTAAAGGGGTTATTGGAGGCATATTCTTTATGCTATTCATTACATCTATCTTAGGCTTAGGTCCTCTGGGAGCTTGCGGGATTGATCGGTATTCGTCCAGTACATCCGCACTATTATCTGGCGTTTTGGATCTCTCACCACGCCACATATATGTATCTGCCACATCCGCACTAAGCTTTGGGGCTTCTGGCGTTCCGGGTCTCTCTATCTCATCCGGTGTGCCGGGTCTCTCTTCACCCCATAATCTATTCGTAAAACCAGGATTAATAGGATTAAATGGTATTTCAGAACTCATATTACTCTCCTTTTAATTTGTTAAAAACAATATTTTACTACAAATCAGAATAAAACGGAACAAAATCCGTTTTAATATAATCAGCAATTAAATATTTTATTTGCAATAATAGTGTTTATTTTAATTTATCTTGATCATCTCTTTAGATAGGTAAAAAAATCACCTTCCTCCACTATATTTTATCATCACAAAACACGATCGTCTCATGACATTGACTTCCTCTTCCCTAAAGAACGATGTTTTCGACGCATTTTGATAAAGAAAGCCCTCTGTTATGAGAAAAATCTCAACATGAGCTTAAATTCTCGAAATTCTTCAGATTCTTTTAACAAAAAGCTTTTTCTTAAATGGTCACATACAGTATTTTTATTAAAAAAAATGTTATGCCAGTTTCTTGTGTAATGCTACTGTTACCATTACCTCCACCCCCAAGTGAAGAAACATTCAATACCCCAGAAGACCTTTTTTCTTTTCCTCTCATACCACAAGATCCAATAGAAGAGGAAGAGACCTTGGATTTTAGAATAGATGTGCGTAGGGATCCTCAATCCACTAGACAAAGAACTCAAGAATTAATCATATCCTTCATGACTAATTATACTTACCTAGGATATGTCAGAATTCTCCCAGAACTCAATAAGGACAATCATTTCTTACGATCCTACACCACTACCATTCCTGCATATTTTTTACAAATAAGCCCAATGATAATGTTTGATGTCCTATGTTTCATAAGACGAGGAATAGTTTTACAACTAATTAGAGAAGAACAAAATATATTCTCAGTAAAAGATGGATATTTTTCTCTTCTCATTATTTAGCAATCTTAACTATTTTCTAGAAGCTTCCAAGCCAATTTGACTACAAAATGTTTATAGAAAAGTATGGAACTTCTCTAAAAAATACCACAACAATACTTACAAAAAACTCCTAAAATAATCGGAAATTACAAACTTTCTCGATACTTTTAACGCATGTTGTCATCAGGAACAATTCTAGACAATAGCAAGACTCCAAAAAAGAACTAGAGAAAAAATTTCATAGAAACTCTGAAAACCTTTATTCTTCAGAAATATCTGAATCACTTCCTAATATCTCATTCATGGTCGCTCGAACATAATTTTCATGATGCGAAAGAAATCTACTCAAAACTCTTTTTAACCAGTTTTCTTGACTCTTGCAGGATGATCCGTTTGAAGACTCTTCTGAAGGATTTTGAACCGTTGGCGTTTCAGATAATGATCCTATTTCCTCCTCTCTGACCTCTCTTGCAGCATAAATGCGTAAGTGTTTAAAAATAATTTCCTCAAGCCGTTGCTGAATCTTCTTCATTTTTTCTTCTTGGATCTCGAGAGGTTCTCCGGAAGGATGGATCTGCACCCATTCTTTAGTAGGGGCAAACAGAATACTAACATCTTTTCTATCAGGCTTTAGAGAACAATTTTTTAATATTTTTGTAGCGATAGTTCCAATCCGAGTTATATCTTCTTCGCTAAACTGGCAGTTCGAAAGATCTTGTAATTCCATCCCTTCTTCATCAGTATTATAGACGTAAAGATCTATTTCATAAGTCTTGCCATTATAAGAAATCCTTCCACAGTTTTTCTTATATGCCTCGTCCGTCGCAGAACGGATAATTTGAGCAACATCATTTATACGCATCAGACAAACCTAATCTATCTTTCTTAATATAAATATTATATT
>JAFGFA010000028.1 GCA_016931275.1 Parachlamydiales bacterium | reverse complement strand
TCCGGGAAAGTAGGCAATCGCTTCTATTTTTTAGAAGAGGAAAGTCTGGACTTCATGGGAAGGGATACCAGAGAAAGTCTGGGAGCCGTAAGGCTACGGAAAGTACAACAGAAAACAAATCGCCAGTATTATTTACTGGACAGAATGAAAATGTTGATTTAAGGAATCAGCCTTATTTAAGGTAACTTAAAACGATGTAAACCCTATCCGAAGCAAGACCATTGAAGCCTAAAGGGCGTGCTTCCGCGCTGGCTTCAGCAGATCGCTTGAGGGATAGAGCGATCTATCTCCTAGAGGAATGATTGCCCACGACAAAATCCAGCTTATCGCTTTCCCGGTTTTTTCAAGCTCGCGGGTGTGTTTTATCATAGACTTCTCTTTTTAATTTCATGGACACCTGGGTATAAATAGTGGTAGTTCCAAGACTACTATGACCTAAAAGCATTTGAATCGTTTTTAAATCCATCCCCTTTTCAAGCCAGTGCGTCGCAATAGTATGACGAATAACGTGCGGTGTGATTTTATCGACCAATCCCGACTGTTTTAGATATTTTTGAAAATGGCGATCAATGGATCGAGCCGTAATACGCTGCCCGCGATGATTAAGAAAAATCGGAACATCTTTTTTTCCCTCGTTACTTTTTCTTTCAGGATGATGCAAATACGTCCCTATCCACTCGATTGCCGTATGGGTAACAGGAACAATGCGTTCTTTATTCCCTTTTCCCCTGACTCGCACACTCTTGCGGATGACATCGATATCATTTTTATTCAATTGGACCAACTCGCTTAGGCGAAGGGCCGAACTATAGAACAACTCCATCATCGCCCTATCGCGCACCCCCAAACAAGTCGAGAGATCCGGAGCTGCAAAAAAAAGTTGCAGTTGATCATAGGACAACGTAACAGGCAAAGTTCTTCTTTTTTTAGGAGAATCAATCTCTTCCAAAGGATTTTCCGAAAGAATATTTTTTTTCATCAAAAAGCTAAAAAATGAGCGATAGGTAGACATTTTCCGTATGACCGTCCTCAAGGCTTTTTTTTGACCATGCAAATAGGCCAAATAGCGTCGAATGGTCATCCGATCCAAGGCTTCCAGCGAGAGTGTTTCTTTAGATATTTCTTGGAAGGCAAATTTTTCTAAGGACAGAAGATCAATACGATAATTTCTTAAGGTGTGGGAAGAGACATTTTTCACAAACTGCAAATAATCTAAAAATTGCTCTATTGCTTTACAAAATTCCATACCATGCCTTCCCTTCTGATATACGATATTGATCAATTATAGAAAATGATCCCTTCTCAAAAAGAAAAAAAGATCTTTTCCTTGCCCTTAGCGGAAAAGAACACCTATACTGTTCTCTATGAATTTCACTAAAAAAAAATTTTTAGAGCTCGATTATGTTTCTCGACATAAAAAAAGTGCGCAGCTCCTTCGACGCATCTACGATGCTCTTCTGGAAAAAAAAGAATGCTCCCGATGGATCGAGCAATATAATGCCTATGCAACATGGAATGCCGTGCCTCTTATAACAGAGATCGAGCCAAAGATGATTTCCGATCTCTATCACTTTCATCTATCACAAGCCCAGATTCACCTAAAAGAATATAATCTACTTCCTTCTCTCAGAAAGGGAGATCATGCTCCAAAACAAGAATTTGGCAATATTGCGATCTATCTCGACAATCTTCGTTCTGCATATAATGTAGGTAGTATTTTCCGAACGACTGAAGCGCTTAGGTTAGGAACCATCTATTGTGCCAAAAACACTCCCGACCATACACATAAAAAAGTCATAAAGACTTCTATGCATACCGCCTCCTTTGTCCCCTGCCGCAAAGATTTTTCCTTAGAAGAGCTTCCCCGTCCTTGGATCGCTCTGGATACCTCTGATCAGGCTATTTCTCTCGAAGAGTATATTTTTCCTCCTGTATGTACTCTTATTCTGGGTAATGAAGAGTATGGGATTTCCGATGAGATGCTCTCTCAAGTAGATCACATTGTCGAGATCCCCCTTGTCGGACATAAAAACTCGATCAATGTCGCAGCGGCCTTTGCTATTGCTGCCTTTGCCCTCTACCATCAGCACTCCCAAAAATCTGTTTTATAAAAGTTTTTTTATTCCTATAATAGATTTTCTACATCTTTAGAGCTTATGAAAAGAACATTATTTTTCCTATTTTTCCCCTTTCTTCTATGGGCGCAATTTTTCCCTAAAATTTACGACTGCTTTACATTTTTTAATGAGATGGAACTCTTAGAAATCCGTCTCCATGAGATGTATCCCTATGTCGACAAATTTGTTCTTGTAGAAGCCTGCGAAACCCACCGTACTGCTACTCCTAAACCTTTTTATTTTGATATGTTCAAGGAACGTTTTGCCCCTTTTCTCGATAAAATCATTCACATCAAACTCGAAGAGCCCTATAGTACCGATGATCCTTGGGAAAGAGAGCATTGGCACCGCAATCAAATTATGAGAGGATTAACGGGTTGTCATGACAACGATATTATTATGATCTCCGATTTAGATGAAATCATTCCGGGAAAAATTATTCCTCATTTCAACCGATTATTATGCCAACATAAAAGCCTCTATTTACAGCACCAAATGTATCGATGGTTTTTAAACCGTTCTTGCAATTGCCGCTCTGACGGGTCTGCCATTGTCCGTTACAGAGATGTCAAAAAAAATACTCCTCAAGGTATAAGAGAACTAGCTATACGGGGGAGACTCCGGAAAGGATTAAAGGTTGGCTGGCATTTTTCTTCTATGGGAGGATACCCCAAAATTATCGAAAAATATCGGGCGATTGTTGAAGGGCATGACGATACCATCTACGAGCAAAACTGGAGAAAAGAAGTCGATCATCATAGACTTGTGCCTATCGACGCTTCCTATCCACAATTTGTCCAAGAAAACATTCCTTATTTCATAGAAAAAAAGATGATTGATCTCGAATCATAAATCTTCTGAAAAAAAGAGACAATAACCATATGCATATGAATGCAAAGCACGCTGTAATGGCCTACCGCCTCTTACAAGCTCGCTACATGATACCGATTCATTGGGGAAGTTATCAATTATCAAAAGATCCCCTGGAAACCCCCTACCTCGAGCTTATGAAAATCAAAAACACCGCTCCTAATACGGAAAAAATCCTTATATTGCCCTTAGGAAAAAGTTTTTCATTAGATCCTGATACCCTCTAGAAAGCGAAAATCTTATCCTTTTGATCACCACGAGTTCTCTTTATCGGGGGATATGTATTTTTTTTAGATCTTGGGCAATAAAGGTATTGGGGAAAATCGCCTTTGCCTCTTTTTCAAATTCTTTTAAATCGGCATAACGAGCGGAAAAATGGGTCAGCACCAACATTTCCACTCCGGCTTTTTTAGCGATGGTAGCGGCCTGTTTTGCGGTCATATGCATATATTTACGGGCCAAATGACGCTCGCTATCCAGGTAGGTGCTTTCGATTAACAACAGCTTCGCATTCTGTGCTATAGCAACAGCTTCCTCACAGGGCTTTGTATCAAGGACGACGGCAAAAGCGTCTCCTTTTCGTACCCAGCTCACATCCTCGAGAGAAATGGTCTTTCCATGAAGGGTGATACTATGGTCTTTCTCCAGTTTTTTCACCAAGGGCCCCATGACGCCTAATTTTTTCAATTTTTCCTTGTCAAATTTACGCGTATCGGGTTCGATAATTCTCCAACCAACATTATCTGTGCTATGCTGTAAAAAAGTACTTTCTATCCGAAAATACCCATCATCATCAACGACGCCTGCAGTTTTAACAGGATGTTCTACCACTTGAATCGTCTCATGATAGATACATCCGTAGCGAAGACGATCGAAATATTTCTTGCCGGAAGCAGGAAAGTAGCAATGAATCGGATGCTTTACTTTATCAAGATTAAGACGCATGAGCATCGAGCCCACGCCCAAACAGTGGTCACCATGAAAATGACTGACAAACATACGTGTCACTGTAGGCGGAGCAACATCGGCAAAAATAAATTGCCGTTGTGTCCCCTCTCCCGGATCAAACAAAAGGCCTTCTTCATTGATGCGAAAAAGATAGGCCCCATGATTCCTCTTTCTTGTTGGCTGCTGGGAGGAACAACCCAATATTACGAGTTCTCTTAGGCTCATGCTCCTTCCTCCATAGAAAACCATGAACATTTTCCTAACAGCCATCCGGCAATAAATCCGACGATATGAGCGCTATTGGCAATAGGGGGATTGAGCGTGGAGGAGGATACTAATGTTAGGATCAAAGAAAAAATCTGAAGCGCCAAGATCGCTAGAACATAAAATGCCAAAAATAGGAACACCCCTTTTTGAAGAGGATATCCTTCCCAGGGAGCGACCTTTTGACGGCTCCAAATAAACCCTGCCAGTCCCATAATAATCCCAGAATACCCTAAAAAATAGGGTCCGCTCATTATATATTGTGCTATATTGGAGATAATGCCCACCACGAGAGTAAGCACTACATATTTGCTCTTCGACAGACGCTCTTCGACCTGTTTGCCAAGGATCCACAGCCAGATCATGTTAAATAAAATATGAAGAACGGTTGTATGCAAAATACAAGGGGTAAATAATCGCCATACCTGTCCTTCCCGAATTTTTTCAAAAAGTTTTCCCTGAAAAGGTTCCACTTTTCCTTTGGTAACCTTTTGAATAAGCAATTCATAAACTCCCTTCCAATAAGGTGTTTGTTCCGCTTCTTTCCATTTTTCCTGAAGAATCTTGTTTTGTTGTTCTAAGGGAAGAGCCGGATCATAATGATATTTCTTCATGATATCCGCATATTGTTTTAGCATATAAGGCTCATCAAACAAAAAATAATACTGTATAGGAGTCATGACCATAAAAGAGGGATCTTCCTCTTTTTTCATGCGAAGTTCCTGCATGACATTTACAAAAAACACTAAAGAACATAAAAGGAGAAAAAAAAGAGTCCACTTATAAGGATAAGGCTCCAAAGGGGGCAACTCTATGTATTCTTGTTTTTTCGCATCCTCGTCAGGAGGAACAAACCCTTTCTCCGGATCACTTTTTTCTACTTTTTCCGCAATCCCTTCGGGAACCAAAACAGGACTGTTATATTTCTCATCATCGGGTTGTTTTTGAAAATCCATAAAATAATTTTTTGCTCTTTCCAAGGCATCTTCATCATGCACCCATATGAGGTAAGAAAAAGCATCGGTAGCGGCATCTAACTTGCTTTCTACCGTCGCTTCGACCCCCTCTTTATGTAAGAAAGTCAAAAATTTCCGTGCTAAAATATCACTATTTAACTGTCCTATAAGGCGCATTTTTTTATCTTCTCTATAATAGCTGTGGTGGAGAGACCCTCGATCCTTTCGACAAAATAAAGCGTTCCGCCATTTTGTTCGACAACCTCTTTTTCCACACATTTGTTTTGATATTCTGCCCCAATGACATGCACATGAGGCTTTATTTTTTGCAAAAATTCTCGGGGATCCAATTCATCAAACCAGGTAACATAGTCGACATCTTCCAAGGCGGCTATCAGTTCCATTCGATATTGCAAGGGGACAATAGGGCGATCTTTTGCTTTATATTCCCGAATGGAGCGATCGCTGTTTAATGCGACAATCAACACATCGGCCTGTTGTTTCGCTTCCGATAAAATATAGACATGCCCGGCATGCACAAGATCAAAGGCCCCATTAATCGTAACGATTTTCTTATGATGGCTTTTTAATTTTTGTGCGAGCTTTTCGCATTCGTCGGGATGAAGTAGTTTTTTTTGGCTTTGCATGTTTTTTTTCTTCCGTAAAAACGAGGGAAAAGATCTCATCGTAATCTCTGACAAAATGAACGTTGAGCCCTTTTTTCAAATAATTCGGCAGCTCCGCATAATCCCGCTCATTTTCTCCAGGAAAGATCAGCGTTCTGATATGAGAGCGACGGGCAGCGATCAATTTTTCTTTTAATCCCCCGATCGGCAATACTTTTCCCTTAAGGGTAATTTCTCCTGTCATCGCCAAATCCCTCGCAACAGGTTTTTGCAACAAAAGGGACAACAGCGCCGTGACCATCGTAACTCCCGCAGAGGGCCCGTCTTTAGGCGTAGCTCCTTCAGGTATATGAATATGAACCTCTTCGTTCTCAAAAAAAGGATGACCGGGAGCATATTTTTTCGCCTGGCTATGTAAAAAGCTCCAAGCAATTTGTGAAGATTCTTTCATCACATCTCCGGCTTGCCCTGTCAGGCGCATTTGTGTTTTAACATTGTTAGACCGAGAAGTTTCCACATAAAGAGTCGTTCCTCCATAAGCAGTCCAAGCAAGACCTGTGGCTACACCGACGGGCATTTTTTCATAATAAATATCCGAAGTAAAGATCGGTTTACCCAGATAATCTTTTACATGATCTTTCGTGACAATGACTGTAGTAGACTTTTTTTTCTCTTCTAGGGCTTTTCCTACTTTCATGGCTATTTTGCGTAAAATTTTCTTAATATTATTTTCTAAGCCCCTCACTCCCGCTTCTCGCGCATAAGCATCCGCTATTTCTGCGAGCCCTATTTTGGTAAACTGGATATCGCTCTTTTTCAATCCCATACTTTTGCGGTTCTTCGGCACGAGATATTTTTTAGCAATTTCAATTTTCTCTTCCAGAATATATCCCGACAGGCGCAGCGTCTCCATGCGATCTTTCAGAGGTTCCGGGATCGTATCTAAGACATTGGCCGTCACAATAAAAAGAACATTGGACAGATCGCAAGGCACATCCAGGTAGTGATCATTAAAATCTTTATTTTGTTCCGGGTCTAACACTTCGAGTAAGGCAGAAGCGGGATCTCCCTGATAACTCGCTCCCATCTTATCCACCTCATCGATCATAATCACCGGATTCATCGTCTGTGTCTGCTTCAGAGCCTGGATCATCTTTCCGGGCATCGCTCCGATATAAGTCCTTCGATGTCCTTTAATCTCCGCTTCATCACGCATTCCTCCTACCGAAAACCGAAAAAACTTTCTATTCAAGGCACGGGCAATGCTTTTACCTACACTGGTTTTTCCAACTCCGGGAGGCCCTACGAGACAAATAATACTCCCTTTCACCCCCCCAGACAATTTACCGACTCCGATGAATTCCAAAATACGTTCTTTAATATCCCTTAATCCGTAATGATCTTTTTCCAAAATACGTTCCGCCCTAGAAAGATCCGTTGTCTCTTCACTGTTGATTCCCCAAGGAACAATGGTCAACCAATCCAAATAGTTGCGAACGACCCCATATTCAGGAGAATGGATTTCCAAAGAATTCAATTTGTCCATTTCTTCTTCGATGACCTTTTTCACCTCAGGCGCGATCTTCCTTTTTTTCATGCGCTCTTGAAATTTTTCCAGATCGCATGTTTTGTCATCTTTTTCCATTCCCAATTCTTTCTTAATTGCTTTAAGCTGTTCTCGAAGGAAAAATTCTCTTTGCGTTTTAGAAATGGTCGACTCAATTCTCTGATTAATCGTACTTTGCAACCGAGAAAGATCCAGTTCGTTTTTTAAAAGGACAAGGGCCCTATCGATTCTGGTACGCAAATCAAATGCTGCGAGCACTTCTTGCAGTTCTTCTCTCGTTGCCGTAGTCAAAGCAACGGCAAAATCGGCCAATTTACCCGGCTCAGCGAACTCAGAATGACTTAAAAAAATTTGTAATTCTTCTTTAAATAGCGGATTGAGTTTTAAAAGTTCCTTAATGGTCGTGATAATACTAATGGAATAGGCCTTGAGTTCTTTTGAAATTTTAGCCACAGGAGGATCTTCTTGATAAGCAATTTTAGCGGAAAGGTATTTATCGGTTTTAGCGCTTTTATCGACAATGGAAATTCTCTTTTCCATATTCAAAACAACCTGAGCGCCTCCGCCTTCCACAGGAATAATCCGTAAAATACGGGCCAAAATGCCTACAGGATAAAGGTCCGAATTGTTGATTTTATAGATATTCGCCTTTTCATTTTTTGTTAAAAAAAGTCCTAGGCATTTATGCTCTGTCTTGGCCACCATTTTCAAAACATCATAAAAAGAACCTCTTTCTATGAGAATAGGAGCGGCCATTCCCGGGAAAAAAGGACGTTTTGTCAGAGGAATAATATAAATATCTTTAGGATACAAAGTTTCAGGAGGCAAGCTTCCTGCTTTATCCTCTTCCGGTATCAACTCCTCATTAATAGGAGCGGAAACGATCTCCTCATGTTCATCTTCGTCGTGCACAAGACCCCTCACAGTAAAACACTTAAATTTATCAAGTTACGATTTATAATGCAACTAGACATCCAACTCATGTTTATGTTATCCTTTTTCATACCCTATTTATCAGTTTTTTTAAAGCGCTATGGTATATTCTTTAATTATAGACACCTCCTCGTCCCAATCCTTGATTGCCTTAGGGCAAGAAGATAAGGTTTTGGCGATTAAAAATTTTGAAGACCACACAAAAGTCTCTCATCATTTATTTCGAGAAATAGCACTCCTTTTACGCTCTCAATCTCTCGATATATCGCATCTTGTCTATATCGCCGTCTCAATAGGACCCGGCTCTTATACGGGAATCCGATCAGGCGTGTCGATTGCGCAAGCATTTGTGTTTGGTTTAAACATTCCGTTCATCACATTCTCCTCTCTAGAAGGTTTTGTTCCCGAAAAAGAGGGGTTATTTTGCGCTATAAGCTATGCAAATAGCGGCGGCCTATATTATCTGCTGGGAGAAAAACGAAAAACTATTGCTTATACTTCTTCTCCGCAAAAAATTTCCCTGCAGGACAGTCTCTCTATTCTTCCCAAGCCTGATTATAGAGTCTCTCCGGATTACGGTATCCTATCAGAACTATTTCCGAAGATCTCGTTTATTCCTCCCTATAAAAGAGAAAAAAGACTCCTGGAAATCGCCTGGAACAAATACCTTCAAAAAGATTTTTCTTCTGAAAATCCTAAAATTCTTTATTTAAAAGACCTCTAGACTTCTCTAAAACTTCACCAATGCTTTCAATAAATATCCTTCTTATGGTATTTTTTTCTTTTTTAAAAATATGACTATTTCAAAAATCTCTTCTCCACAAAACACGACAGCCCTCTTTTCCAATCCCCCTTTTTCAGTTACAAATCTTGAAGAAATCATGCGCACGAGCCCTTTCTTGCTACCGGGCAAAGTTTTATCCTGGATCGCTCCTGCAGGAAAATTGGATCTGCGATGTTTGCACTTTATTTCGCCCAGAAAAATTTCTTCTCTTCAAGCGGTTTTCCTTGTGGATTGCGACAATTTTCTTCCAAGAATAACCTCCATAATGAACAATGCCCTACAAAGCGCCTCGCAGGAATCTCTTCTTCAAATTCAACAACAGCTCTCAAATACAACCTCATCAGGTGAAACTTTTCTGCATCTTGCAGCACTTCATTCCTCGAATAGATATCAAGAAGCCCTGCAATTTTTTCGAACATTTTCTGAACAAATATTCCCTCTTTCTCCTTTAGATTCTTTTATAAATCAAAAAAATGCCTGGAATATGACCGCGCGCGATTTAATCCTAATTACTTCCGTTCCTCCTCACAATTTTTCCTTTATGACAAATGAGAGCGACTGCATCCAAAAAACTTCAGAAGACTTCAAACACATGACAAACGCCTCTTTTGTCACAACTGTCGTTTTCAACCGACAAAGACTTCGCGAAAAATGGAGCTCGAATATAGGATCTTTCTCTTTTCCTTTTATTTTAGAAACCGCCCTATTCTCCTCCTTTACGCAATACCATTCTTCTCCTTTTCTACAAACAGTGCCAGAAACGATTGCTCTTTTTTCCCATCCCCAATTACAGGGACATTATGGTGTTACAGCCATTCAGGCTATTTCCCAAGGAAGAATACTATGCCTTTATGAAGGCAAAGAAGAAAACACCCTTCCAGAAAATCTCAATCCTTATATTACGACTATCGCCAATAGAACATTTCTCAACGCCCAAAAATATCGAGGTCTTGGAGGAATGATCAATCATGGATTTCCAAATGTAACTAGAATCCCATTTTTCTGGTCTTCTCTTTTTGAAACCGTGGCCTTTCATGCTGTAGAACCAATACCGGCCCAAGAAGAACTCCTATATAACTATCACGCTCCTTACCAGATAAAAATAGTCATGGGCATCACTTATCAAGAGCTCGGAAAAGAACGTCTCAAGAACTATCTTAGCCGCTTAATCTCTATTCATAAAAGATTTGAAAATCCTCTCCTTCAAGAATTTCTCACAATAACCTCTAAAATCTTCAATTTACGATCCAAAATATTGTATACCCTAGCCAGCATCAATCCCTCTTTAGAAAAGGGTCTCAATTTCGAAGAATTATGTTCTCTAGAAGAACAACTACAACAAGCTTATCCGGATATTCTTAAAAAATATATTGGTCTTTTAGGTCGAAAAGAAAAGCTGCGCTATCTCCTTTTCAACCCCCTTTCTCTTTTATACGCATTTTTACATCATCAAAACAACTTCTCTGCAGAAAAAATCCAAAAAGTCTATCAAAAAATATTTCGATCTGACCAAGAAATCATGGCCCGCAATCTCCGTTTCACCGAAATGAAGAAAAAAATGCTCTCTAAAACATTTTTAGTGATCCAAGACATCTGTCGCTTCTTTAATACTGTTGCAAACAACGATCTCTACGAACAAATCTTTGCCCAAGAGGGAAAATCTTTTATAGAAATAATGCAACTGACGATCCAATATCTTAGCCCCTCCCAAGAAGATTAGGTGATAAAAAAATATTTACCATTTTTTGCCACTACAAAAAAGTTTTTTTTTCTCTTCTATTGCAGAGAAAATCCCTCTTCATATACCATTTTGTTTTTGTTTAATATTGGAGTGATACACTAATGACATTTATAAAAGTTCGTATTGGAGAACCTATTGATAAAGCCCTTCGAGCTTTAAAGAAAAAAGTGGATAAAGAAGGGATTATGAAAGCAGCAAAAGCTCATCGATTCTACGATAAACCTTCTGTAAGGGATCGCGCAAAATCTAAGGCAGCTCGAAAAAGACTCAAAACAGTGCTGCGAAAAAAATTCTATTAGCACTCGTCGTTTTTTGGTGCTAATTTTCCTTTGCTGATTTTCTAAAAGTATGGTATATTTTTAGTAGCAAAAAATCGAAGTATATATGGCTGATTATTATCAAGTTTTAGGAGTATCCCGTAACGCCACTTCCGAAGAAATCAAAAAGGCTTATCGCAAACTGGCGTTAAAATATCATCCTGATCGCAACCAAAATGATCCCTCTTCGGCAGATCAATTTAAAAAAGTCTCTGAAGCCTATGAAACTCTCAGTGATGACAACAAAAGAAAGATCTACGATCAATATGGAGAAGAAGGGTTAAAAGGAGCCGGCATGGGAGCTTCCGGAGGAGGTTTTTCCTCTATGGAAGAAGCTCTTAGGACTTTTATGGGTGCTTTTGGCGGCGGTGGCGGAGGAGGATCCATATTTGATTCTTTCTTCGGCTTTGAAGAAGGCCATGGAATGCATCAAGGGGCTCATAAAAAAGTTTCCATTACGATCTCTTTCGAGGAAGCAGTCAAAGGGGTTGATAAAGAATTAGCCGTTATGAATACTGTCACCTGTTCACAATGCCATGGAACAGGAGCTGCTTCTCCAAAATCTATACAAAAATGTACTACCTGTCATGGACAAGGACAAGTATTTCAAACTCGCGGTTTTTTTAGTATGTCCAGCACCTGTCCTTCCTGTCATGGCCGGGGAGAAATTATCACCGATCCTTGCCCCTCTTGTTACGGCTCCGGAAAAGTTCGAAAAAAACAGCATGTCACAGTGCATATTCCTCCTGGAATCGACAACGATATGCAGATAAAAATGAAAGGTTTTGGCGATGCTGGAGAAGGTGGCGGAGCAGCCGGGGATCTTTACGTCTTTGTCACCGTACAACCGCACGATACTTTTAAACGAGAAGGAGATGATGTCTATATTGACCTGCCCCTTTCATTCTCTGAAGCCGCTCTTGGATGTAAAAAAGATGTCCCCACACCCCATGAAAACACTTGCAGGGTCTCTATTCCAGAAGGCACGCAAACAGACAAGATCTTTCGAGTAAAAGGTAAGGGTTTTCCCAATGTCCATGGGCGCGGTATTGGAGATCTTTTAATCCGTATTCAAGTAGAAACCCCTGTAAAGCTCTCTGCAAAACAAAAAGAAATTCTAAAAACATTTGCCGATCTGGAAACACCTGCTAATCATCCAAGGAAAAAAGGGTTTTTTGATAAAGTAAAGGATTTCTTTTCTACATAAAAGTCCTCACAAGGAAATCAATCCTAGATTCATTTTCGAAAAATCGTCATAATTATGGACATTTGAACCAGGAAAATAAAAATGAGCCTTTCCATAAATTTTAACGGTGATTTTAATGGATTGCTTGCAACAATTACAGAAACTGAAAATAACTTGCCCTTTCAAAATGCGCTTACAATACTTTGTCGACAAAAACTAAACGAACTTTTTTTTGCGGGAATCCTAGAACAAAAAGAGACAATTGAACAGTTACTAACTAAAATCAATCCTTTGTTAGCAAAAGTTTAGAATTAATTTTCATTTTTATTTCTAATTGTCCCAGTTCTTTTTGGGATAGCAACATTACTATATGTTGTAAGTGTATCAAAAATATGCTAGAAGATGATCAACCGCCGAACATCGCCAAGGCCAGTCATAGCTTATGAACATTATAGATAGATGCTCGAGACTGGAGTCGAACCAGCACGGACTTTCGTCCAGAGGATTTTAAGTCCTCTGTGTCTACCATTCCACCACCCGAGCAGAAGTATATTACTCTACCCTTTCTTCGATTTTTTCTGAAGCTTCTTGTTGTCTTTCTACAACCACTTCTTCGGGAAGAGCATTCTCCTCGATGGATTCAGGATTTTTTACAGGGACGATCTTTTGCTTAATCAATGTGGTAGGAGGGGGAATTAATTTCCTGGTAATAGCGGGAGCTTCCTGCCCTTCCTCATTGTTTATAGAGACTGCGCTCTTTTCATTCTTACGCCTTTTCGATTTTTTCGGCATCTTTTCTTGCTGCTTTCCGCCACCGATCTTTATCGATTTTTCCATAACGGCATTTTTAAGCACCATTTTTGCCTCTTTCACTTCCACCACTTCATAATCGGTGACGGGAAGCAAAAAAGACTTCGGTTTTTCTAAGGAACGAAAAAAAATTCCTCCGCCAAAATTAACCAGTTCCACGCAATCGACTAAATAATCATCTTGAGAAGGATTTTTAGAGTTGCGGACCAATAAGGCATTTCCTTCCTTAGGAGTAATAATGGTCTCTATAATAGGATCTCGAGTAAAATGCATTGTATCCCTGGGTTTATTCTTTTGAAGCTATATACTCTATTAAATCGACAATTCGTTGAGAATAGCCCATCTCATTGTCATACCATGCGACTAATTTATAAAAGCGCGAATTTAAAGCGATTCCTGCAAGTTTATCAAAAATAGACGAGTAGGAACTGCTATAAAAATCAGAAGAGACTACTTCATCTTCGCAATAATGCAAAATACCTTTCATAGACTTTTGTGATGCCATTTTCATTGCCTGGCAGATTTCTTCATAAGTCGTATCTTTGGCTAAACGAACCGTTAAATCCACCACAGAAACATCTAACACAGGAACCCGAAAGGCCATCCCCGTTAATTTTCCTTCTACTTCCGGAATACACTTAGCCACAGCTTTCGCGGCTCCTGTAGAGGCTGGAATGATATTTCCCATAGCGCTTCTTCCTCCACGAAAATCTTTTTTAGAAGGGCCGTCAACGGTTGGTTGAGAAGCGGTCGCTGCATGAATCGTCGTCATCAATCCCTCAACAATTCCAAAATTATCAAGAAGAACTTTCGTAATAGGCGCTAGACAGTTGGTGGTGCAAGAAGCATTGCTAACTACTTTATCCTTGTCGGGATTGAATATGTGTTCATTGACGCCCATGACAATCGTCGTCATACTATCTTTTCCCGGCGCGGAAATGATGACTCTTTTGGCTCCTGCCGTTAAATGCTTTTCAGCCCCTTCTTTAGAGCGGAATATACCGGTACATTCAATGACATAATCGACACCAAGATCTTTCCAAGGTAATTTTGTCGGATCTTTTTCCGCAAACATTTTTGTCTTTTTACCATCGACAATAATGCCGTCCGCATCGCTTCTGACCTCTTTTTCATAAGGACGATGCACAGAATCATATTTTAAAAGATAGGCGAGATTGTCTGGAGGGACCAAGTCGTTAATCGCAACAATATCAATATTTTCTTTTCCATGAGCTATGCGGTATACTAATCTTCCGATCCTTCCAAAACCATTAATAGCTATTTTAATTTTTTTCATTATATCCTCCGATCACCATCATTTTCATTTCATCATACTTAAGGAAAAAAAGAATGTAAAGAAACGTTTTACTACGATGTTAGGCTTTATTCTCTTCCGGTTTGAGATATTCGATAATGCATTTTGAAGCATGATCTCCGATACGCAATTCTTTTTTTATGATCCGCGTATATCCCCCTTGTCTGTTCAGAAAACGCTTACCTAACTGATCGAATAGTTTTCCAAGGGCTAAACGGTCAGAATTATATGCAGCCGTATTACCTTCTTTTGCTTTTCGTTTTTCTTTAGAAGTCAAAGGATTAAATCGTATCATCATCATAGCTTTCGCTCTTCGTTGACTCGCTAAAGTGTGTTTTTTGGCTAAAGTAATCAACCGATCTGCATACCGACGTAATTCTTTGGCTTTAGGTACCGTTGTCTCAATACGCTCATGCAATACTAAATCTTTTAATAAATTAGCAATAAGACAGCGTCGATGAGAACTATCTCTTCCCACTTTAAAAGTATGCTTTCTGTGTCTCATAACAACTACTTCTCCACTTTTTCCTGCAAATATTTTTCTATGATAGCTTGTATATTTCCCCGATTAATACCGTATTTGCTCAGATCCATTCCTAAGCTCAGTCCCATCTCGGCCAATTTTTCTTTGATTTCAGATAATGATTTTTTACCGAAATTACGGAACCGAAGCATTTCAGATTCAGGCATAACTACTAGTTCTCCAATAGTCGTGATATTCGCTCCCGCAAGACAATTCGTAGAACGCACAGAAAGTTCAATTTCATTAATTTTTAAGGCAAGCTTCTCTAAAATCTCTTCTTTTTCCTTATTCGCGGTCACCTCGCCGGTATCAAATACAACTTCATGTTTCTTCAAGGAATCAAATACCTGCAAATGAGCCTTTCCTATTTCAATAGAGAAATTCAACGCCTCTTTCGGAGTAATCCGACCATCCGTTGTGATCTCTAAAATCAACCGATCAAAATCGGTATCTTGGCCTACACGAGTGTTTTCCACAAAATAATTCACGAGCCGCACTGGAGAAAAAATAGAATCTAGTACAATCTCATGCATCTTAGGCTCAAAGTTATGTCTCTCTGATGGAACATACCCCCGACCAATTCCGATCCGCAAATCGATTTGTTTAATCAATGGCTTTGTCACCGTAAACACAGGAAAATCTGGATTGACCAGTTCAAATGGAGATTCTCCTAAAATATCTCCGAGCGTCACTTGATAGGCACCTTTGTTTTTAGCAATCTGATCCGTTGTGATCTCAAGAGTTTTCGTAATAATACGAGGTTCCATGAGCGTCTCATCTTCGATATTTTTCATGCGCAAAAGAGCTTCTTTCAAATTCAAACAAATCACCGTCATATCTTCGATAATCCCTTCAATCGCAGTATATTCGTGAGAAACTCCTTCTATGCGAACAGATAAAATTGCAGGAGCCTCCAAGGAAGTAAGAATAATTCTACGGATGAGATTACCAACCGTATGGCCATATCCCCTCTCAAAGGGTTCTGCAATACATCGGATCTTATGAGGTCCTATCTCCTCAATTTTAATTTTCTTCGGCATCTCAAATTTGCCATACTTTACAGCCATTTTTTTCTCCTAATACTTTTTATTATACTCTTCTTCTCTTGCGAGGACGACATCCATTATGCGGTACCGGCGTATTATCACGAATTAAAGTAACAACAAGCCCACCACTTTGCAATCCTCTCACGGCAGATTCTCTTCCTGCTCCCGGTCCTTTTAAAGTGACTTCACATTCCTTCATTCCATAAGTAAGGGCTTCCTTGGCAGCTGCTTGACCGGCTACTGTCGCTGCAAAAGCAGATGATTTTCGTGAACCAGAAAAATTTGCTCTTCCTGCAGAAGACCAGGCAATAGTATTACCTGATAAATCCGTAATCGTAATCAACGTGTTGTTAAATGTCGCTTTTACAAAAGCCCTTCCTACAGGAACTGTTCGAGTAATTTTTTTTCTCTTCTTAACAGTTGTCTCTTTGCCTTTTGGTGCTTCTTTCGCCACTAGTGACTCCTTCTATCTATTTTTTTAATACTGCTTTTTTTATCGCAACCGGTTGACGTTTTTTTCCTTTACGGGTCCTTGCATTCGAGGATGTCCTTTGTCCCCGTGCAGGAAGACCTTTACGATGCCGTGTTCCGCGATACGTATTAATAGCTTGCAATCTCTTAATGTTATTTTGAATCTCTCTTCGGAGATCTCCTTCCACAATATACTCTTTTTGAATAAGATCGCTAATTTGTGCAATCTGTTCTTCCGTAAGTTTTTTAGCACGTAAATTAGGATCCAGGTGTAATCTGTGCAAAATATCATTTGATACTTTTCGTCCAATGCCATAAATATACGTCAAAGCTATTTCTAACCGTTTATTATCTGGTATATCTACCCCAATGATCCTTGGCATATTTTTTTCCCTTCGTTGTTAATTAATATCTTTTTTTAGCTTTCATAAAACCCTCATACCTTTTCATCAAAAGATGAGATTCGATTTGCTTCGAAGTATCGAGAATCACTCCGACTAAAATTAATAATGAGGTCCCTCCAAAAAAGTAACTAATACGAGCGTCAACGGAAAGAAACCTGCTCACCAATGTCGGTAAAATAGCAATAAATGCTAGAGAAAATCCTCCAATAAAAGTGATTCGACTCATAGTACTGTCCAAATAATCCTGAGTAGGTTTTCCTTGACGAATCCCAGGAATGAACGCCCCATTTTTCTTCATGTCTGAAGCTATCTGCTCCGGTTGAAATTGAGTAACTGTCCAAAAATAGGTAAAAAACAAGATTAGAAGGACATAAACAATCATATACACCCAACTGCCCGGAGAAAGATAAACAGACATTTTCGATAACAATCCTCCGCCACCTATCATCTGGCCTATCGTTGCAGGAAACATCAAAAGAGACGAAGCAAAAATAACAGGAATAACTCCTGCGTAATTCACTTTCAATGGAATATAAGAATTCCCTCCCTGTACCTCATGACGTCCAACAACCCTTCGGGCATATTGCAAAGGTATTTTTCTCTGTCCCTGTATAATCAAAATAGTTCCTACGATGATAAGAACAAAAACAGCCGCCAATACTATAAGAGAAGAGAAAGTCAACTGCCCCGGTTCTTGAGATTCCAAATTCAGTTGTTTGATAATCGTTCCAATCGTCGCAGGTAAAGAAGATAAAATACCAATGGTAATAATAAGACTCACCCCATTCCCAATACCCTTTTCAGTGATCTGCTCTCCTATCCACATCAAAAAAACAGTTCCTGTAGCCATGGTTAACATGACTGTGACATAAAATAACCAAGGGATATCAAATATTCTCCATGATAAAAGCTCAGAAAGGACAATACCCGGAGTAGAAGCATTCATGCCAATTGCATAACGAGCATAAATCCCCGCTTGCATCATAGCTAAAAATAAGGTAGCCATTCGCGTCCAACGAGTAATTTTCTTCTTTCCTAATTCAGGATTTTCTCTCATTTCACGTTGTACCCCAGGAAAAACAGCGACTACAAGCTGCAAAATAATAGAGGCAGAAATATAAGGCATCACCCCAAGGGAAATCACCGTCATCTGGGCAAAAGCCCCTCCGGAAAATATATCCATTAATTGAAAAAGGTTTTGTCCACCTCCGGTCGCTTGGCGAAATAAAGAAAGAGCCATTTCCGCATCAATTCCTGGTACTGGCACAAAAGCCCCAATACGACATACTGCAAGCATCATCAATGTAAAAATAATTTTTTTTCGTAGATCGGGAACAACAAAAATCCTTTTTAGAGTCTCAATCATTCTTTTCCTATCACTTTATACTCAACTTTCTTCTCATCTAAGGACTTCTTAGCACTAGCAGAATACGCTTGAGCTTCAATACGCACCTTTTTCTCAAGAGTTCCTCTTGATAAAATTTTGATTCCTCCCGTATGAACCTTCGGGATTCTTCCCTTTTCTTTTAAGGTTTCTACACTAACAACATCACCGTCATGATAAATTCTATTGATCATATCAAAATTCACAACAAAATAGGGATTATAAAAATGTCCCCTAGTAAAGCCACGATGCGGCACTTTTCTAAAAAGAGGAAATTGTCCTCCTTCATATCCATCATATTTTCGTTTTCCTGAACGAGAACCAAACCCTTTATGGCCACGTCCCGCAGTTTTACCCAACCCAGAACCAGGCCCTCGACCAACTCTCTTTTTCTTTTTTCGATCTCCACCATGTAATGCAGATAATTTCATAACGTCACTCCTCGTACTTCTAAACATTTTTTAGGAGAACGAAGTTGTCGCAAGGCCTTTATCGTAGCTCGTGTCTGATTAATAGGATTATTCGAACCAAGACTTTTCCCTACAACATCTTTTACCCCCGCTAGCTCCAAAACACTTCGTATTTTAGAGCCGGCTACCACACCGGTTCCTTCCCCAGCAGGTTTTAAAAGAAGCTTTGCCCCATCATGACTTACAATAATTTCATGAGGGATCGTCGTTCCTGACATTTCAAACGAAAAAATATTTTTCTTGGCAGCATCAGTTCCTTTACGGATCGCATCGACCACTTCATTGGCCTTTGCAAAACCATATCCAATTTTTCCATTATGGTCTCCAACAATAATCAGAGCAGAAAAACTAAATTTTCTTCCCCCTTTTACTACTTTAGAACACCGGTTGATAAACAATACTTTTTCTTCAAACTCGCCAGAAAATTCTTCTTTTGCCATTTTTTCCTCAACTTAAAATTCCAATCCACCTTTTCTCGCAGCATCTGCAAATTCCGCTACGATACCATGATATTTGTAAATACCCCGGTCAAACACTACTTTTTTAACATTCTGATTTTGCGCCAATTTTGCTATCTGTTCCCCTATATGACGAGCAGAATCCTTAGATTTTTTATTAAATTCCGTGTTCTGCAAAGATTTCGACAAAGTACCAAGTCCCACTAAAGTCTTTCCTTTTTCATCATCAATCAATTGGGCATATAAATGGCGTCCACTTTTATAAATGCTCAATCGAGGCTTATCGCTTTTTCCTTTTAAATTCTTTCGCACACGCAACATTCTTCGATGCCGTGATAGCTTCTTTCTTTTGAGAGTATTATCCATATGCTTTATTTACCCTTTGCTGCTTTTCCTGCTTTTTTACGCACATATTCATTCACATAGCGAACCCCTTTTCCCTTATAAGGTTCCGGAGGCCGTACCTGGCGCACAATGGCGGCAAATTGTCCTACTAACTGTTTATCCATGCCGGAAATGGTAATCATCGTCGACTGATCGATTTTGACCTGAAGTCCCGCAGGAACATCTAATAAAACAGGATGGGAAAAACCAAGCTGCAATTCCAGTTGCTTTCCTTTCATTGCTGCCCGAAATCCTACCCCCACCAGTTGTAAAGTCTTTTCAAATCCACTGCTTGTCCCTAGAATCATATTATTCACTAACGCACGATATAATCCATGAGTAGCACCATTTACCGATCCTTTTTCTTTTACGCCAACCCCAACTTTTTCCCCATCGGGAGTAATGATTATTCCCATAGGAACTTGAAGCGTCAGCTCCCCTTTTGGTCCTTTAATCCGAACCTCACCAGAATGTACTTTTACTTCTACCCCTTTGGGCACCTTTATCGGAGAATTTCCTATCTTTGACATCTTTTTCTATCCTCTCGCTACCAAATATAACATAGGAGTTCTCCTCCTACCTTCTGTCTTTTTGCTTCTTCATCAACCATAATTCCTTTAGACGTAGAGACAATCGCATTCCCGATTCCTCCATATATCTTGGGAAGGTTTGAGTAACCGACATATCGTCGTAACCCCGGCTTTGAAACTCTTTTCACACCATGTATAACGCAAGATCGATCCGGTAAATATTTAAAAAACACACGAATTTTTTTCCGTTCGCTACTTTCTAAATAATGAGCAATAAAGCCTCTTTGTTGTAAAATTTTTATTATTTCCAATTTCATCTTGCTTAAAGAGACATCGACATAACGATGTTGTGCTCTAGTCGCATTGCGTATTTTTGTTAACAATTCTGCTATAGGATCATTAAAAGCCATGATTTATCCTTGTTTAAATGGAAATCCCATCATTTGTAAAAGTTCTATACACTCTTCATTAGTAGAAGCGGTCGTTACAAAATTAATATTCATCCCCTGAGTGCGTTTCACTTCATCGAGGTTCATTTCAGGAAATATTTGCTGATCTTCCACACCTAAACTATAAGAGCCCATTTTATCCCCTTTCGTCTTAAAACCACGAAAGTCTCGTATCCTTGGAGTTACTATATTACAAAAACGATCAAAAAAATCATACATCCGTTTTTTGCGCAAAGTAACTTTTAATCCAACAGGAAAGCCTTCTCGTAATTTAAAATTTGAAATCGCTTTTTTAGCACAAGTAATCACCGGTTTTTGCCCTGCCAATAAAGCCAGTTCCTTCACGTGCTCTTGGATCGCATTTTTCTCCCGTCCCGCTTCAGAAAGCCCCATAGAAATCACAATTTTTTTCAAAACAGGAATTTGTTGCACATTACGATCGGGATATTTCTTTTTAAGCGCCGGACGAATCTCTTCCTTATATTTTTTGTACAGTCTTGACATGATTTATTTACCTATTTTTTTTAAATTTCGATAGACCGTTTTTTTTCCTCCATCACGATAGACGAGATCTTTTTTGGTCTTCGAGACCTCTTTTTTCACATAAAGAGGCTTCCCTTCCTGATTGCACAGGCGTACGTTCGAAATATCAATAGAACGTTCCACTTCAATAATCTGCTGTTTTTGCTCTTGCTGCGTTCTTTTAAGATGCTTTTTTCGAATATTAATCCCCTGCACCACAACACGATTTTTTTGGCGCATTAACACCACACCAATTTTCCCCTTGTCATTACCAGTAATAACCTGAACATAATCGTCTTTTCGTATCCATTTACTCATATAACCTCGGGTGCTAGTGAACAAATTTTTATATATCCTTTATCTCTTATCTCTCGAGCTACAGGACCAAATATACGAGTCCCATGAGGATTTTGCTTATCATCGATAATCACACATGCATCATCATTAAATCGAACATAGCCGTTTGCTCGACGAATAGAAGCTTTCGTCCGTACAATAACGGCTTTTATAACTTCCCCTTTCTTAACTTTTCCCCGAGGATCCGCGTCCTTTACAGAAGCGACAATCACGTCTCCTATGCTTGCATATCGTCGTTTACTTCCGCCGAGAACTTTAAAACATCGAACCCGACGAGCTCCTGTATTGTCTGCAACTACTAAGTTAGTTTCCTGTTGAATCATGGCTGCTCTCTCATTACTTCTACAACTCTAAATCGTTTACATTTGGACAAAGGACGACATTCCGCGATCCTTACACGATCCCCTTCTTTGAGGGAACTATCCACCGTGTGGGCAAAATATTTTTTTCTCGCTTGAATCAGCTTCCCATAAAGAGGATGTCGGATCTGTCTTGTTACACTCACAACCACAGTCTTGTCCATTTTAGCCTTCAAGACTACTCCTTCAATAACGCGTCTTTCATTTCTCATGGCGGACTCCTCCTTCTTTAGCTCTTTGGGTCAATATCGTTAAAATTCTAGCTTTAGTTTTTTTCTTTTCTCTTATCAAATGCGGCTGCTCCAATTTATGAGCCGTCGCCAAAGCATTTCTTAAAGCAAATATTTCTTTATCTAAATCGTCCAGCTTATTGGAAAGTTGTTGATCTGACAACTCTCTGATCTCTTGTAATTTTTTCATTAGCTCACCCTTTCTACTCTCTCTACAAACCGTGTTCGAATCGGTAATTTTGCAGCCGCTAAACGAAGAGATTTTTGAGCCTCCTCCCTAGAGATGCCTCCAACTTCAAACAATACTCTACCAGGACGTATCACAGCGACCCATCCAGTAGGCGCTCCTTTTCCCTTTCCCATTCTGGTTTCCGCCGGCTTTTTTGTCACAGGCTTGTCAGGAAATATCCTAATCCATACTTTTCCTTTTCGCGCAAAAAAACGATTGATCGTTACACGACATGCCTCAATTTGTTGCGAAGTTATCCAACCGCGCTCTAAAGCCTGCATTCCATATTCACCAAACTCAACAAAAACTCCTGCCGTAGCAACTCCAGAAAAATGTCCTTTTTGTTGTTTTCGATACTTTGTTTTCGATGGCATTAACATTGTCTTACCCTCTTTTTACCCTTAAGCGCTTTGCGCTACTTCTTCGCCATGATTGATCCATACCTTTACTCCTATAGAACCAAAGGTAGTTTCAGCACGTCCCATCGCATAATCAATATTTGCACGCAAAGTATGCAAAGGAACTTTTCCTTCTTTATACCACTCTGTTCGGGCAATTTCAGCCCCGCCAATTCGTCCAGAAACCTGTACTTTTATGCCTAAAGCTCCTGCATCTATAGCTGACTGAATCGCCTTTTTTAAAATTCGGCGATAAGGCATTCTTCTCTCTAATTGCTTAGCAATAGAATTAGCAACAAGCTGTGCATCTAAATCCGGTCGTTTAATCTCTTCTACTTCAATCCAAATATCCGTTCCTGAAAACTTTTTTAATTCCTTTTTTAAGTCCTCAATTTCCGATCCCTTTTTTCCGATCACTAAGCCAGGTCGTGCCGTATGAATCGTCACTTCAATCTTTCCGCTCATTCGCTTAATTGTTATTTTAGAAGCTCCTACACATGCAGGCTTAGTCATTAAAAAAGCACGTATCTTTCTATCCTCATCTAAGAGATTTCCAAATTCATCTTTACTGGCATACCAATTCGACAACCACTTCTTCCTAAGTGACATCCTAAATGCAACTGGTGATCCTTTCTGTCCCATCTAACTACCTCTATTTGCTCGCTAAAACTATAGTAAAATGACTCATTCTTTTTAAAATAGGAGATCTTCCTCCCTTACTTCTCGATTTGGCACGCTTTAATCGCGGCCCTTCATCGATATGAACTTCATGAATCCTCAAATCTTCTTCCTTAACATCAAGTTGCGTCTGCGCATTCGCTATAGCACTATTTAACGTCTTAGCTAAATGGCGCGCCGTTTTATTCCGGCAAAATTGAAGTTGCATCTTTGCTTCTTGCGCAGTTAAACCACGAATAATGTCCGCAGTAAATCGTGCCCTTTTGGGACTAATACGAATAAATTTTGTTATCGCTTTTGCATAACGCATATCTTACTTCCTCTAGCTCTTCACAGGATGTGATTTAAATGTTCTCGTATGGGAAAATTCTCCAAGACGATGGCCCACCATATTTTCCGACACAAAAACCGGAATAAACTTCTTTCCGTTATGGACCTCAAATGTATACCCAACCATTTCCGGAATAATCATAGAACGTCGAGACCATGTTTTTATAGGTTTTTTCTTCCCTTCCATCTTTTGTATTTTCTCGATCAGATGATGATCTACAAAGGGACCTTTACGTAACGATCTTCCCATATTCTATTTTCTCCTCTCTTGAACAATCCACTTTCGACTCTTTTTCTTAGAACGCGTACGGTATCCTTTCGCATACTGCCCCCATGGCGACTGAGGATGATTTCCCTTGCTCTTACCTTCACCACCTCCGTGAGGATGATCCACAGGGTTCATCGCAGTTCCCCGTACCGTAGGCCGAACCCCTTGCCAACGTCTACGACCGGCTTTTCCTTCAACACGTAAATTATGTTCCGGATTCGATACGCTGCCTATAGTAGCACGGCAATCCGCATCAACACGACGAACTTCCTTAGACGGTAGTTGTATAACCGCCATTCCTTCTTCTATGGCCACAAGCTGTGCGGACAATCCAGCAGAACGCACCAATTTTCCGCCTTTACCGGGACGCAATTCGATATTATGAATGACCGTTCCCAATGGCATGCTTTTCAGGCGCATGCAGTTTCCCACATGATATGGAGGAGCATCCTTCGTCATAACCATATCCCCGATCTTAATTCCCTGCGGAGCTAAAATATATCTTTTATCTCCATCTGCATAATGCAAAAGGGCTATATAACCGGATCGATAAGGATCATACTCTACAGAAACAATTTTTGCAGGCACATTTTCTTTATCCCGACGCATATCGATCTCACGAAAAATTCTTTTATGCCCCCCACCTTTATGCCTACAGGTAATATGTCCATGATGATTTCGTCCACTATGAGATTTTATCTTTCGCGTAAGAGATTTCTTAGGACCTTTTTTTAAAGGATACAACCCATCAAAAGAAGATAAAACCAACTCACGTTGAGATGGAGTAACCGGTCGAAATTTTTTCATATTTTTACACCGCCTCTTCAATACTATCGCCCGCTTGGAGAGAAACAATGGCTTTCTTGATCATTTTTGTCATTCCTAAATGTCCCCGAACTCTTCTTTCCTTAGGCTTCACAAGTATCGTATTCACTTTTTTCACTTTTATTTTTCGGTCTTTGTAAATTTCTTCAATAGCCCATGCTATTTCTTTTTTGTTTGCATGCACATTCACTAAGAAAACAACCTTAGGTGTCGTACACTTGCGGACACATGCATTGCTTTGTGACGCGGCCAAATTGGCCAACATATTCGTTTTTTCCGTCATTCGACGGCTTTTAATAATATCAAACGGATTTCTTTTTTTCATTGTTCTTTCCTAAAATCTCTTTAAGATTGCCCAGTGCGCTATCCAAAACAATCACTTCTTGAGCTAACGTAAGGCTATAGCCACTGGCATTACCAATAAGCTGAAATTCAACTTTGGGAATATTTCTCATGCTCTGCACAAATGCCGGAGATACATGAGAAGCTAAAAATAAAATTCTTTTTCCCAAAAAATCTAATTTTTGCAAAAAATTTGCGACTACTTTTGTCTTAGGAGTTTCTAATTCCTTATCTTGCATCACATGAAGATGCTGTTCAGCAATCTTTTGTGATAAGAGGTATTGAATTACTCCTAAACGATGTTTTTTGTTCACTTTCACCCGCTGATCCCATTTGGTCCTAGGGCCAAAAACAACGCCCCCTCCCCGATACTGCGGTGCAGCAAAACATCCCTGTCTTGCAGACCCTGTTCCTTTTTGTCTGTGGGGTTTTTTCCCTGTCGCCTTTACCTCTTTTCGCACTTTGGTATTGGCAGACCATTGACGAGCATTGGCCTGTATCGCAACCATATACTGTTTAAAAGCCTGTTTATTCACTGATTCTTTCAACAAGCTATCCTCTACAGACACTTCTTCTTTTAACGTTTTTCCCGTATAATCATATTTCTTTAACGTAGCCACATTACCCCCTTTTCACTGCTTTTGTCACAAAAACAACGCTTTCATTCGCTCCGGGAATGGCTCCTCTGATCACCAGCGCCTGATTTTCCTGATCGACTAACATCACTAAAAGATTTTGCACCGTAACCGTATCACTACCCATATGAGAGGCTCTTTTTCCTCCAGGAAAACAACGACCTGGCGTCGTACGCATCCCTGTAGATCCCCCATGTCGATGAGTCGGTCCCGCACCATGACTTTTACGCATACCGGAAAAACCATGTAATTTCATGACTCCTTGATATCCTTTTCCCTTAGAAATGCCAGTCACATCTACATAATCTCCGACAGAAAAATGGGAAATATCCACTTTCTGACCTAATGTATATTGAGAAACATCAAGCCCTTTCGATTCGATAAAAACACGACATGGAGCCACATTGGACTTAGCACAATGACCTTTCTCCGGTTTTTTTGGATGTTTTTTTGCAATACTTCCCATTTGTATAGCAGAATATCCATCTAATGTTTCTGTTTTAATTTGCGTTACAAAATTTTGATCAAAAAAGATTACCGTACAAGACTCGGCATTCCCCTCTTCATCAAAAATTTTGGTCATTCCTTTCTTTTTTCCAATAAGTCGCAAAGACATATCTCTAATCCTTAATAAAATTAATATGCAAGCCTATCTAAAGTAGGACAATTTCAAAAGGTTATCAAATAGGGCAATTTCTCTCAACGAAATATCCCTGGACAACCTTTATATTAGTAACAATTTTGAAAAATACTATACGGCAATTACCGTTTGACTACAAGAAAAATTCTAAAGAGAAACTATTTCACAGATCTGAAAATTTTTCTTTATAGGGAACATAAATAGAAAAAGAATGATCTATTTTCCGATGCAGGGGAAGAAAAGATAGATCTGCTTGATCCAATGGTAACGCTCGTTGCAAAACCTCTTCGAATCTCATACTGGACATACACTCGTAAGTCCCGGCAAATCGGACAGCGCCGTCAATATGAATCCAAAATGGGGCCTTAGAATCCTTTATATTAAAGACTCTCGATGATTGGTGCTGAGATACTATAGAAATGAGAAATATTACGCCTATTAATCCTGAAAGAAACACAAAAAAGCCTATTTCTAAGACACGATTCATGCAAACAACTTCCTAACTATTTCGTGTGCACTGAAATAGAAGACCTTTTGCCTTGCAAAATATCCAATTGTTTTTGTGTTCTATCCAGCTCTTTACGAATCCCTTCTATTTCCTTCTGCTTCTCCTCCAAATCCGTAAGATAATTAATAGAACGAAGAATTTGATTTGCCTCTAAAAGATGCTTTTCGCAATCATAAATTCTATGCTGCAATTCTTGTTCACCGATTTTTCTGCGTTCATCCTCTATCCCACAGAAAAAGGATGCCCACCAATGAATCGTTTTGATCGAAAAGTCAAAAACAGCCCAAGAGACCCCTAAAACAGGTAAAGAAATGCCCCAGGCCAATCCAACAGCAATGATTGCCGAACGGGCCAGGTTTGTCAGAATCTTCGCGATCTCCATCATGCGGCTCCCAACACTGCGCTGAGGCAGAACTGCAAAGACCTGTACTAAATTCTGAATATCTGAATATGTTTTATAGATTA
Organism: Parachlamydiales bacterium; assembly: GCA_016931275.1. Classification (GTDB taxonomy): domain Bacteria; phylum Chlamydiota; class Chlamydiia; order Chlamydiales; family SM23-39; genus JAFGFA01. The sequence goes on along the minus strand of JAFGFA010000028.1, from coordinate 51,346 downwards.
ACCCAAACCATCGGACATACCCAAAAACGATATGAGTGAATATTGCTATGCCAAGGTCCGCTCCATACACCGTTACATCCGAAACCCACCGTAAAACGCCCTCTAACAAATCTTCTTTAAAGCATTGATACCATTCACCACGGAAAACATCGTAAGCGGCTTTCAAGATCGCATTTGCTAAATGAACGACGCTAAAAAATTTTAATGTGCTTTTCAGAGGCTGGGTCATCTTCCCCAAGATTTCGTATGCCTGAGGAACCCATTCCGACATATCGGGCCAAACCTCATGTAAACTGAACAGAACGACAATACCTTTCGCATACTCCGAAAGACCTTTGGCGCTTCGGCTGTAGTTCACAATCGCTTGAAGATGATTTCCTGAAATGGAACCGACCTCCTTATAAGGAGAAATCGCAATGCTCATCAATTTCCTTTCAACAAGATTTTTAGTGATTCAATTTATCAAAAAAAAACAAAAAAACAAAAAAAAATCTTCAGGGAACCCTAAAAAACATAATAAATTTTTCTTTATTTCGATTTCCTTAAAAGAAACAAAGGCCCTTTTAAAAAATGGACTTATATAAACGTGAAGATTTTTTTCAAAAACTCAAGATTTTTTCTATTATATAATAGAAAAACGAATAAATTTTACTACGCTTTAACAGAAGGCGAAGAAGTCGAAGAGATTGTCTCAAGTTGTTTTTTTAAACGATCAACGTTGCATAACAAATCAGTACGTTCAGAATTCTGGTCACCTGAAGCAGCTTCTTTTTGTTGTTCTTGTTGTTGTTCTTGTTGTTGTTTTTGTAATTGAACATAACACGCATTTAACTCGTGTTCCAACGCAGCTCTTTCTTTCTGTTCTTTCTCTTCTACTATGCGAGTACGTTCTTTACGGAATTCAGAGACCATTCCAATACCCCAATTGATCGATTTCACAGAAAATTCAAATAACGCCCAATATACTCCAAGAGCCGGGAAAGAAATACCCAAAGCCATACCCACCCCAAAAAGAATCGATTTGGCAATGCCGGTCACCGCTTTGGCCACTTCTACTATTTTGCCAAAAACCTCGTCATTATTCAAAATCTCAAAGCAATGCGTAATCACGCGAATATCAAAAACTTTTAATAATTCTTTTCCATCGCTATATAAACCAACAGCCAGTCCAAACCATCCGATAGCGGAAAAGGCCACATGCGTAAATAGTTCTATACCAAGTTCCGCCCCATAGACCGTCACTTCGACAAACCATCGAAGAAAATCTTTGCCATCATCCGTCCATTTGTCATAAAATACTTGATGGGCTTCTAAAGACTTTTTAGCCAGTTGCGCTACAGATACTGCAAGATTCACCACATTAAAAAATTTTAATCCTTCCTTAAGAGGCGCTGCTATTTTTCCTAAAATAGTCCAAGTGATCGGTAAAAATTCCTCTATAGGATATACGGAACTTACACTGTGAAGCTGTAGAGCTCCCTTAGCAATACGACTCATTCCTTTTCCAGTACGAAGATAAGCAATCCCCGGTTCTAAATATTCCGAACATAGCTTAGAGGTAAAAGATAGATGCTCTGTAGCAGACACAGACATTAAGTCCTCACATTTTTAAATTTATGTATTACAAGATAACAAAAAAACAGTTAAAAGCATACTAAATAATATATTTATGATAAAAAATTACCGAAAAGTAATAGGTTGTTTTAATCCCGCAAAAAATTCTCGAGAAGAAAGCACCTTTTTCCCTTCCATCTGAAGCAATACAAGCTCTAAAGCGCATGTTTTCGTACCAATCGCAAATAAATTTTTAGAAACACTAGCCCATTGCCGTTCCGGAAGAGAAAAATCGAGTATTTTCGTCCGTAAAATTTTCACTCGTTTTCTTTCCTCCCCTAACATGATCTCGCTATAAGCTCCCGGAGAAGGCGACAAAGCTCGAACTTGATTATGGATAGATTCTGCAGATTGATGCCAATCGATACGACATTCTTCCTTACTAATTTTTTTGGCATAAGTCGCTTCTGCCTCCTCTTGGGGAGAATAGACCGCTGTGTTGTTTTGAAGTTCCCGCATAACTTCGATGAGCAACGGAGCCGCCCATCGCTCCATCTCGGCAAAAAGATCCCCCGCTGTTGCATCCGGTTGAATCGCGATCTTCTTAGTTTTTAAAATATCACCAGCATCCAATGCTAAAACTACTTTCATAATCGTGATGCCGATCTCTTTTTCTCCGTCCATCACCGCCCTTTGCAACGGAGCAGCCCCCCGATATTTGGGCAATAAAGAGAGATGTACATTGAGAGATTCCACCTTCGGGATATCCAAAAGAGTTTGTTTTAGAATCTGTCCGTAGGCCACAATGATAAATATATCCGCAGAAAATTGTTGCAGCTGCAATAAAAATTCACTTTGAGATGCTTTTTCCGGCTGTAAAATAGGGATGAAAGGATGCTTTTGCTCTACCAGTTGTTTGACAGCTGATTTTTGTACCCTTTTTCCTGTGATACGATCCGGTTGTGTCACAACGGCAATTACACGAACTTTTTTTTCTAAAAGATCTTCAAGAACATGAGCAGCAAAAGGAGGTGATCCAAAAAAAACTACGGAGAACATTTATTTGCTTTGAGTAATTCCATTCATGCCTAAAAGGCCTCTTTTTGAGGAACGACAAAATTGAATCCAGTGCATCACTTCTGGAATCATCGGAACCTCCTTTTGGATCTGTTCCAACGCCTTATCTAAAGACAATCCCTTTCTATAGGTAATCCTAAAAACTTTTGCCAGCTGATTTCTCACTTCTAAAGAAAAAGCTCGTCGCTTTAACCCTACAATATTAATTCCGCCAAATTCATAGGGAATCCCTCCCCCGATCGTATAAGGAGGAACATCATGAGATACACGGCTCAACCCCCCCACCATAGCATGACAGCCGATACGGCAAAACTGGTGTACAGGCGTGAATCCCCCAATAATCGCGCACGGTTCTATAAAAACATGCCCCGCGAGCATCGAATTATTGGCCATGATCACATGGTCTTGCAAAACACAATTATGGGCAATATGACAATACGCCATAATCAAACAATGATCTCCAATAGAAACAGAAGAGTTCTCTTGACAAGAAGCGTTGATCGTCACATATTCCCGAATTTCACACTGTTTTCCGATAGTCACGTAGGTTTTTTCCCCACGATATTTCAAATCCTGAGGCTTGGTTCCAATACTAGCAAAAGGCCATATGACAGTGCCTTCTTCAATAGTTGTATAACCGTCAATATAGGCATGGGATTTTATAACAACATGATCTTTAAGAGTTACGTTGGTCTTTACGACTGCAAAAGCCTCTACGGTTACATGTTCTCCGATTTTTGCACCGGGCTCTATTATCGCATTAGGATGTATGTTAGATGGCATAGTCCCCTTCTTTATAGTCGATCTTTTTCTACCAACGCAAATGTGATTTCCGCTTCAACAGCCACTTTTTCGTCGACGAGGGCTTTAGCGACAATTTTTCCCCCCTTATGACTCACATGTAAAAGAAAAGCATGCAAATTCACAACATCTCCCGGACGAATCGGTTGCCGAAATTTCGCGTTCGAAACATGTAATAAAACAGCTATTTTGTCTCCATATCCTTTTTGATGAACGAGAATCCCCCCGGTTTGAGCTAACGCTTCAATAACAAGAACTCCGGGCATAATAGGAACTTCCGGAAAATGTCCCTGAAAAAAAGGTTCGTTTATCGTGACATTTTTTTGCGCAACGATCTCTCCCTTTTCAACATCGAGAAAAACTACTCTGTCCACCAGGAGAAAAGGATACCTGTGAGGTAAAATATTAGCAATTTGCTTGATATTCAATAACGTCTGCATTCTCCTCCTTCAGATCTTTTTTTACATTCTTGGCAAACGCAATATTCGAGGCATGCCCCGATCGAATAGCGATAACATGTCCTTGAATAGAATGCTCTAAAAGCGATAAATCCCCTATAAGGTCCAAAACCTTATGTCGAGCCATCTCATCACTAAATCGCATCCCTTCCGCATTGAATATCTTATTATCTTTTACGATAATCGCATTATCGAGGCCTCCCCCTTTAATCTTTGTATCCAACAGTTGCGCTACTTCTTCATAAATGGCAAATGTTCGAGCAGGAGCTATATATTTTTTATAATTCTCCGATGTCACAACAGTGGAAAGATGCTGGGCTCCAATCACCGAACAGTGCGGATAATGCAAAGTATAGCTAATGCTAAAATGAGGCGCCGGTAAAATAACCAAATGAACTTCATTATGAGAAAAATAGACGGGATGGGTAGGACAATAGATTCTTTTTTTAGTAGGCAATTCCACGATTCCCGCCTCTTCAATCAATTCGGCAAAAGGCAGACCGCTCCCATCTCCGATAGGAATCTCAGGGCCATCTACCTCGATCAACAAATTATCTATTTGATAAGCATGCAAAGCGGACAGAAGATGTTCCACCGTTTGTATAAGAACTTCATCTTTTCCTAAAATCGTCGATAGATGCGTATGCATAACATGACGCAAGTTAGCAGGAATCAAAGGTTTGCGTTGCAAATCTGTGCGACAGAACACAATACGATGATTTTCATGAGCAGGAATAAGCCGAAGAGAAACTCTCTTCCCTGAAAAGAGCCCTTTTCCAGAAAAAACAACTTCTTTTCTGATTGTTTTTTGCCACAAAACTGTATGCTCATTCATCCCCAGAAAAATTTCTCCTAGCTAAAGAAATAGTCTATGCAAGTTATTGAAAAACTACAAGGAGAAACATATTTTTTCTTCATAAACGTCTGTTTTTCAATAAGGAAAGACTTATAAAAACCAGAGAAAGCCCCACAATAGCGTAATCCCCCCATAGAGTATATAAGGTCGGATATACTCTCAAAGGAATCTCTATCCGCAAAGCACCCTTTGTCATCTCTCCTTGAATCCGTCCCATCGGTCTTCCTAAGCTGTCAATCGCAGAGGTAACTCCTGTATTACAAGCCCTAAGAAGCGGAACGCCATTTTCGATGGTACGCAATTTTGCCAAAGCAAAATGATGCTGAGGTAATGAGGAGGCAAAAAACCATACATCATTTGTAAGATTCACATAGAGTTCGGCTCCTTTTTTTCGCCCTTCTCGCATAACATGTCCGAATGTCTCTTCATAACAGATGGAAGGTGCGATGGGAACCTGTGAAGGAAAAATTGTCATGTCTTTTCCCGGAGAAAATTCTCCCATGATGTCAAACAATGCCGCTATTTTTTTGGCTAGATGCGTAGGAAAATATTCGACGATGGGAACTAAGATTCGTTTTTCATATCTCATGGGCTGCACTTGATCCGGCCTAAAGAAAAATGCCGCATTAAAATAATGTTCGCCATCATAGTCGTCCAATCCGATAATGACATCGGCACGGGTAACATTGGACAAGACTTGGGCATAAAAGGCATTCGTCACTCTCATTTCACCATTCACTTTCTGAACATACTTCGAATCTAAAGGAGGCAAGTATTGCGCATATTCAGAACCTATGATGCCTTTCAAATGCTCTTCCATGTTCTTCCAAGGATATACCGGAAGAAACCGCCCAAAAGGAAGAGCCGATTCCGGCAGTACTATAAAATCCAGAGAGCCTTTAGCGGCCTCTTGTACATAGGAAAAAATACGGGTCCACTGTTCTTGAGGAGGAACAAAGAGATGTCCCATCTCTATTACCGGATCTTTTTCCTCTACGCGCAACCCCGTCTGCACTAAAACAGCTGTTAGTTTTTTATGTTCTTCATGAGCATATCGTTTCTGATAGGCCACATGCATCAGACCAAAAAAATAAGGGAAAATCCCTAGACTTATCCACATAAAAACGTTACGACAATTTCCAAAACGAAAGGCCCTAAAAGCAAAAAGATTGGTCAGGATCACCAAAAAACTTAAACCAAAAACTCCTAAGACCGTAGCAAACTGCAAAGGAATATAATGGCCAGACAAAGCTAAGCCTACCGGATGAAAGGTAAACCCGCATAAGATAAAGAGACGACCCCATTCTAAAAGAACCCATAAGGAAGCGACCGATAACAGTCGCAGTACAGATATCTTTTTTGCAGAAAAAAGGACATACGTTACAAAAGCAAATTGGGCTGCGATCAAACAACATAAAAAACCGTACAGAAAAATAATGGCAATAGGCTGATATCGCAAAGAGACCATCCAAAAAAGCCATATTCCTCCTATTCCCAAAAACCATAAAAAACTATAGAAAACAATCCTTTTAATCGAAGAAAAAGAAATCGCATACCAAAAAAGCGCGTAGCCAAAAAAAGCGGCACAGCCTTGAAAAAAAGGCGCCTCCTTTTCTGACCAGGCAACTATCCCAAAACTGAGGACACAAAGAACGAATCGAAAAAACCTCGAACTAAAAAAACTTTTATTCATCCCTATCTGGCATATGAACTTCCGGACGTGGCAGTATAACCGATTCTCTTTTTATTTCCGATCCAAAAACAAGAATAAAACACAATCCCCCCATGATCGCCAAATTCTTAATGAAAAATACCATTTGAATTTCTCTTTCAGGACCTTCTAAGAACCAAAAATGATGAAATAAAACAGACACAATAAGAGTAAAAATCAACAAAAGTCCCGCTCCCAAACGAACTTTTATTTTTAAAAAAATTAACAAGCCTCCAATCAACTCAAAGGCGGTCATGGATACTAAAATCAGAGGAACCCATGGGAGAAGAACATTTGCGAATAATTTTTGTAAGGAAGGAGAAAAGGAGACAAATCCATGCCAGTCACAAAAAAGGCTTACTAATCCTCGTTCGATTTCTTGCCAGTTCAAGATCTTATGTACGGCCGAAGTTAAAAACATACCACTGATCATCATTCTTCCAAGAAATAACAAAATACACTGAATCGCTCTCATAAATATCCTCAAAAAAATTTTTAATTGGAAATTAACGCCATCTTAATATAATATTAATGTTACTAGTTTTTATGCGCTCCCCATTTAGATATTACCATATTTGTGAAATTCTTAACCATTATGAACTGCAAAAACAGCCTTTAGACCGTTTTATACAAAAATATTTTAGATTTCACAAAAGCATTGGCTCAAAAGACCGCCAGGAAATCGCCCAAACAGTCTACGTCATTTTTAGGCACAAAGGCTTGATCGATTCTTTCTGTACCCCGCCTATTACCTGGGAGAAAAGAATCGAAGAATACTCCCGAGCAATCTTTTTTCGCCATTTGGATGATCCTTCCCTCCCCCCGCATATTCGAACCAGTTTTCCTCTTGAGTATTACCAGTTTTTTGTCGATGCTTACGGAATCGAAAAAGCAGAACAGATCGCAAAAACCTGTAATACTCCGGCTCCTATTACTATCCGTGTGAACCCTCTAAAAACTAGCCGAGAAAACCTGCTAAATCGACTAAAATCGTGGCAAGGGATCTGTTGTTCCGAATCTCCTCTAGGCATCACTTTTTCCAAGAGGATTCCTTTTTCTTCTTTAGAAGAATTTAAAAAAGGATTTTTTGAAGTCCAAGACGAGGGAAGTCAACTCATGAGTTTTCTCGTGAATCCTTCTTTGCATCATCAGGTACTCGATTACTGTGCTGGAGGGGGAGGAAAAACCCTAGCTTTTGGACCTTGCATGCAAAATCAAGGACAAATCTATCTCTACGACACTCGCCAAAAAGCCCTTCTGCAGGCAAAGAAGCGTCTTAAAAGAGCCGGGATACAAAACGTACAGTTTCTCACAGAAAATCATCTCAAAAGACTTCTCCATAAAATGGATATCGTTCTTTTGGATGTTCCTTGTTCCGGATCAGGAACTCTTCGAAGAAATCCTGACATGAAATGGAAATTTTCCTCTTCTCATCTCACAGAATTAGTTCAGCTGCAGCGTTCTATTTTTCACCAAGGTTTCTCCTATGCCAAACAAAGCGGCACTATCATCTATATGACCTGCAGCATTTTACCTCAGGAAAACAAACAGCAGGTGGATTATTTTTTACAGCATTATCCACTTTCTCTCGAAAAAACCTATGGGTGGCTTCCCCAAGAAAATGGAAAAGACGGATTCTTTGCGTCCGTTTTCACCAAAATGCTACGCTGATCTTCTTGCAATTATCGTTCGTTCTTTTTCCTTAAAAAGGCATACGATCCACAATCTTAAAGTGTGACTGCTCCCTCGCCTAAATGCGAAGGCTTCTAGGGATGACTCCCATAGGCCATCCAATCCGAAAGGGGCAAAATATCCTGTCATAACACATTTTTGTCCCGGATTACACAGTCTATAGAGAATTGATCCAAAATCATTTTTTCCGGATTTTAGAATCTAAAGTTAAAAAAATTGATCTTTATCGCTCTTCTTTGCTATTGTATTGCTAATTAACCCAAAAAATCGGATGAAAAAAATATTTTTTATCATATTTATTTTTTGCGCCAATTCTTTATTTTCTCAAGAAATACAACTCAATAACCGTGTCCTTGTAGATATTAACGGCAAAAAAATCTCCGTATTGGATTTAGAAAAACAGTTGAAAATCATTTTTGATGAAAATTTTCCTCATTTAAAAAATTCGGTAGATGCTCGTTTCGAATTTTATCAAATGAGCTGGAAGCGCGTTCTAGCAGATTTTCTTCATCATGAACTGATGCTACTCGATGCCAAAACAAAGGAAATTACCATTACCGATGGAGAAATCCGAGAAGTCTTGGAAAAAAGATTCGGTCCCAACATTGCTTTTAGCTTAAAACAGCAAAATCTTACCTTCGACGAAGCCTGGGATGCGATAAAAAAAGAGATGACCATCGAGCGCATGCAATGGTTTTACATCCATGCCAAAGCATTGCAAGCTATTACCCCCCAAAAAATTAAAGAGGCCTACCAATTATATAAACAACAGAATCCTCCTCTTGAAAAATGGGATTATCAAATGATTACCGTCAGCAGTTCCGAGGAACAAAATGAACAAATTGCACAAAAAGCGTATGATTTATTAAAATCTAGGGATTTTTCGACAGCAGAAATCATATTGCATCCTTTAAAAGAGGAATTTCCAGACGTGTCCATTACGATCTCTCCGGTTTATACAGTTACCAATAAAGAAGTCTCAAAAGAACGCGAAGAAATTCTTCGCTCTTTAACTCCTCAATCTCTGAGTGCTCCTATAGCACAAGCCACAGCTAACCATTCTTTCGCCTATCGTCTTTTTTATTTAAGTGCCTACCAAAAAGAAGCGGCGCAATCTTTTGATGCTATGAGCAATTCCTTAAAAAACAAACTGATGCACGAAGTGATTATGCAGGAAACCAGTAATTATTATACCTATCTCCGTTCTCGTTACGGCTATGATACTCAATATCTGCAAGAATCCATTCCACAAGATTTTGAACCCTTTATCATACGCTAATGCCCCTATATCGTCCCACGGAAGTTCAAGCATTACTCCAGCAATTGAACGTTGTCCCCAAAAAAAGACTCTCCCAAAATTTTCTTATTGATGGAAATATTGTTTTCAAAATAGTACAGAGTGCAAAAATTTCTCCTGATGATCTTATCCTAGAGATCGGTCCTGGATTAGGGGTCATGACAGAGGCCATGTGCCATAGAGGAGCCCATATTATTGCCGTTGAAAAAGACCATCAGCTCATTCCCCATCTACGTTCTTTAGGCAATACCATTACCGTGTATGAGGGGGATTTTCTTCAATTTCCCTTAGAGTCTCTTCAGCATTACAATAAAAAAATGAAAGTGATCTCCAACCTTCCCTATCATATTGCCGCACCTATTATCATCAAGTTGCTTTCTTTTTCGTATCTTTTTGATTCTATGTCTTTTATTGTTCAAAAAGAGGTTGCTGAACGAATGGCGGCGCAACCGCACACCAAAACATATTCTTCTTTTTCCATTTTTGTGCAGTACCATGCAACCGTTCATTATTTATTCGATATCTCTCCTCATTGCTTTTTTCCCCGTCCTCGCGTAACTTCTTCTTTTATCCATCTGGATATCAAAAATCTATCCGAAGATGATCATAAGGAAGATTTTTTTCTCATGGTCCGAACTCTTTTTCATCAAAGGAGAAAACAGATCGTTTCCATATTAAAAAAACTCTATTCTGAGGAAACAATAAAAGAGGCGTTACGCACATTACAGCTATCCCTTACAGCACGGCCGGAAGAATGTTCTTTAGAAGAACTTCGATTACTGTTTCAAAAGATTCGAGAAAAACAGCCCTAAGCGGGACAGCCAATGAGGCTCAAGAGAGCTTTTTGCAAGAAGTGGCATAGATACCAGCAAAATATTATTCTCATCGTGAATGCGAATCACCCCAACTTCCTGCCCTTTTCGTATAGGAAGAGCGACATTCTGCCAAGCAATCGATGCAAAAATTTGAGGTTCTTCCGAAGCAAAATAACTATAGGACACCGGTAAAGAGGGCGATGCTTCCAAAAGAGCCGTCGCTCCCACTATTTTTACTGTAAATATTTTTTCGGTATCCCATAAAAGTTTATGCTTCTTTGTTTCTGAAAAAGCACGATCAAAAAGTGCTATTGCATCTTTATAGCAAAGTTCTGAAGAAGGCTCGTTTAATAAAACAGCTATAAGCATCCTTCCGTCTTTTTCTGCCGCAACAACAAGATTATATCTCGCCTTGGAATGATATCCGGTCTTACCCCCTATCGCCCATGGATAATGGTATTTTCCTTTCTTCAATAAACGATTATATTGCTTAATGGTTCTTTTCTCTTCCATATTGGTAGGCGCGATCAAATAGGACTCACTAGATACAATCTCTCTAAAAAAGGGAATTGTCAATGCCTTTGCCATAATCAGGCTCATATCCCGTGCTGTCGTTTGATGGGTAGGAAAATGCAATCCATGCGGATTATCAAAATGCGTTGAAGTGCAACCCAAATGTGCCAGATACTGATTGACTCCATTCATAAAAACATCAATAGAACCTGCACAATTTTCCGCTAAAACATTCGCAGCATCATTGCCGGATCGCAGCATCAGCGCATAGAGAAGATCTTTGATGGGCATCCTCTCGAAAGGCTTCAAGCCTAACGAAGATCCATCCGTCTCAAGCCAATAAGGAGGAAGTTGATACTGACCCTCCTGTTTTTGTCTTGGCGCCACATAAGTAAGGGCTTTATGAGAAGCTATCGCAATTGCTTCCGGATCAAAGTGCTCATTATCAAGAATATATATAAAAGTAGCGATCTTGGTAATACTTGCCGGAAAAAAGGGTTCCTGCTCATTTTTAGCAAAAAGAACTTTCTGATTATGGGGATTGATTAAGATGGCCCCTTCAGCAGCCACGGAAATATCAATTTTTTGGGCATAGATAGAAGAAAAAACAACTAATAAAAAGAACCATTTCCACATTTTTTTTATTGTAGGGGAAAGAATAAAAGTTGACAAGCAGCTTTCATAGTCTCAAGACATGTTCTTCACAAGTAATTAATAATCAAAAAAATAATATTATCCTTCCTCAATTTTTATTACTCTTCTTGACAGAACTTTTTTTTAATCTTACAATAATAATAAGGGACGTAATAAAAAGAGGTTTATTAATTATATGCTTAATCCCATGGAAATAGAGGATTGTTTTAGAGAATATAGTAAAGATTTAAACAATATTGCTCACGATGGAATTATTAATGTTGACTTAACTCTATTAAACGAATTGGGATTATTAAAAGATTTACATAAAGCCTACGAAGAACCTGATGATTTAACGCAGTATTTTCATGTTTTAGAAAGTGCCGAAAAAGTGACCCTGTTTAATGAGCAATTTCTGATATGGATCGTTCCCAAAATGGAACAGGATATTCCTATCACCTATGTTTTGATCGCTTCTATCAATAACAAAAAGCCCTCCTTTGAAGTGGTTTTCACCACATCAGGGGTATATAACACACCCAAATATGTCTTAAAAGTATTACAGCATTTTCTATTAGATATGTTAGAGACGGAAGCAACCTTGACAGCGTTCGAACACGATCAATAAATTTTTTTATGCAAAATTAAAATGTTATAGGGATCTTCCCGATGATAATCAATTTTATCCATATATTGGCACATCAGTAAAATGCCTAATCCTCCCGCTTTTCTCTGTTCAAGAGAGGCAGAATAATCAATCGATCTGTTTTGATACAAGGGGTTAAAAAAAGGTCCTTGATCTTTAATGACAATATCAAAATATTCTCTTTTTTTCCTCGTATGAATCTCAATTTTCCCTCTTCGAGATTTATACGCATGACGAATAATATTGACTAAAGCCTCTTCACAAACAAGTTCAATTTTTTTTGTTTCAGAATCATTAAAGCCTGCATTTTTTGCTTTTTTACGAATCCACAAAAGCATCGATCGAAGACAAGAAAGTTTCGCAGAGCAAGACTTGGCATTTCTTCTAAAAAATAACGAGATCATCCCTGTTACCTTGTTCCATCAACGTCTCTATAATTTTTTTTGCTAGACTATGATAAAGAGGAAGTTCTGCTGCTGCTTGTGCCGCATCGATTCCTTCTAGTTGTCCAAGAGAAAAGGATAAGACCGATCGTTGTTGCCCTGAGGAATCAATAAACGCCAGATCAGCAAGCGCATTTTGATCGATATAATCATAATCTATATCCGCCGACACATTGATCGGACCCAAAAGAGTTTCCCCATCCGCATTCAACAGAGTTACTTCAGCGACAAGAACCTCTCTTCCTTCTGTAGCTACAACATTTTTCCTCTTTTTCTGCGCTTTCTCCCGATCATGACGATATCCTATCTGATTATGAGATTTATCCAGGAGCTTAACATCCAGTCGGTAAGCATTCCTGCCTGTAGAATAAGTAAAATATCCCGAGGAAGATAGTTGATAAATCAGCTCCTGAGTTAAAAGCCCTTTATGATCTCCCTCAATATAAGGAACCTGAATAGAAACTTGAGAAGAAGGAGAATAATAACCGCATCCGGCGACAAAAAAAAAGAGTAAGGCAAAAACATGTTTCATTGTTTATTAGATAAGCCTATTTTTTTTAAACGCATCTGAGATAAACGGGCTGCTTTAGTCTCTGGAAATTGTTGCACTACTCTTTCATAATAAAGACCGGCCGCCGATTTTTTTTTGGTTCTTTCGTAAAAACGGCCAATTTCATAAAGACCGTCGGCATATTTTTGTTGCATATCGAAAATCATTTTTTTAGCATCTTCCAATCGTTTTTCGTGAGGAAAAGCCGTTGCAAATCGTTCGTAGTTTAATTGGGCCAAATGTAATAAACTCTCATCTTGCTGCTTGGAATCAATCTTCTCTAGATAAATACGTCCGATATTCAAATAAGATTCTACGGCGAGATCATGAGACGGAAATCTTCGAAGCAACTCTTGATATACTTCTAAGCTCTCATCATATTCTCCGGTGGTCAATAAAATCTCCCCTTTCGAAAAAAGGGCCTTTGCAGCGAGATCATCTTGAGGAAGCGCTCGAATCAATTCATCAAAAATTTGTATAGCATCCTCTTTACCTCCCACCCACTTGGGAAAAGAACTTACCCCAAAAAGATGTTTGCGCACTCCGACTTTGTAGGCTTCCGCAATATGATACTTATAGGAAAGAGATTCTTCAAAATGGTTTGCGGCCGATTTAGATTTCAAAAATCTCGAAAAAAAATGGTTGGCTCTTTCATAATTTTTTAAATGAAAATACGCTACTCCCTGATAGAAAAGAGCCTCGTCAGCAAACGATGTATGGGCATACTCTTGTACTATCCTTTTGGATGTTGTTAATAACTCATTCCATTTTTTTTCTTGATATGTCTGAACAACCCTTTCAAATGCATTTTCCACTGTAACATTTGTTGGAGCTGCCAGGACAAAAAAACAAGGCACAAAAATCATTAAAATATATCGTATCATATCATCTCTTAAGCTCTGATAAAAATCAAAAAAACGCTAATGGAATTTTCATATTCTGTCAAGGAAAAGAAGCTATTGAGCCCATCCAGATATTCTTCCTCTCTCTAACTGAGAAGACTCTAAAGAAGGGAGAAAGCAAGCTTCTCTGTTTTGTGAAACCAGAAAAATGGATTACATTATTGCGCACGCACTTCTTCAATGCCCGGAATCTCTAAAATTTTTCTTTGCAGATCTTCCTGAACAGCCACTCCCCAATCTTTCCCGATATGAATGGTTCCTATGCTTTTTTGACCTGCAAAATAAGAAAGAGTTACTTCAGTCTGTCCGGGATGACTTCGAAATAATTTTTTCAATAAAAGAATATGAGAAAAGCTGATCGCATCAGCATTAATTTTAAGATGCAACAATGCAGGTCCCAACTCTTTTTGAGATGCAGTAAAATTTTTTTTCCGCAAAGGAACTTCTTTTAATTTATCGACAAATCCTTCCAATTGAGGAATCATGGCATCATCGATCTTCGTCAAATCAAAAAGACGACGTACATTCAACCGTAGATGATGATCTTTTCTCTCCATCTGAATGATGCCGTAAAGCAAAGAATTTTCTGTTAAAAGAGGTGCCACTTCTTCATAAAGATCCGACCATACAGGGAGCTCTAAACGTTCTTCTCCATCACTAATTGTGATAATTGCAAATTTTTTCTGAGTTTTGGAAGCGATTTTAAACTTTACTTCGTCAATGACAAACGCCACGCGTACAACCGCGTTATCAAGAGGACATTTTTCGATTTCCTTTAAAGGGATGCACGATAATTTTTTAAGTATTTTTTCATAGGCTTTCATAGGATGTCCTGTTAAGTAAAACCCTAAAAGCTCTTTCTCACGGCGCAATTTATCTACTTCTCTTGTTGCATGAACAACTTGAGGAGGCTCTGTAAAGCGATCTTTTTGATCCAGAAGAGAAAAGAAATTCAAGACACCCTGACTGCTTTCCTGTTGTTGTCGAGATACCTCCTCATACATTGCATCGACACTTTCCCTTAGTTGATCACGACTCCATTGAGTGGCATCAAAAGCTCCGGCATCAATCAGAAGTTCAATCGCTTTTTTTCCTATTGTAGTCGTATCAACATGGGAAATAAAATCATACAAGGAAGAAAAAGGGCCATGTTCTTGTCTTTTCTTCATGATCGATTCTACAATGCCCTCTCCCATTCCCTTAATGGCCGTCATCGCAAAACGAATCCCTTCCTTTGTCGGGGAGAACTCCAACGTAGCTTCATTAATATCCGGCGGTAAAATAGCGATTCCTAAACTACGGCATTCTCGAATATACTTTGCTACCTTGGAAATATCATCACGGTCGCAGGTTAAAAGAGCGGCCATCCACTCATGAGGGTAATGGGCTTTTAGATAGGCGGTCACATAAGAGAGATAGGCATAAGCGGCCGCGTGAGATTTGTTAAAACCATAAGAAGCAAATTTTTCAATTTTATCAAAAATAGCTCCGGCAACATCTTCCGCTATATCATGTTTCAAGGCTCCTTGCATAAACTTTTCTCTCTGCAGGAGCATCTCTTTACGATCTTTTTTTCCAATAGCCCTTCGAAGAACATCCCCTTCCCCTAAAGAATAGCCGGCTAATACGCTTGCTATTTGCATCACCTGCTCTTGATAGACCATCACACCATATGTCTCCTCCAAGATATCATGCATCAAAGGATGTTCTATTTCGATTTTTTCCCTCTTATGCTTTCGTTGAATAAAAGAAGGAATCATGTCCATAGGGCCGGGGCGATATAGTGCACCGACAGCAATAATCTCTTCAAAACGATCGATATGGAGTTGTTTTGCCAATTCCTGCATACCCGCAGACTCTAACTGAAAAACTCCTGACGTTTTTCCCTGATTTAATAAAGCAAACGTATCTGGATCATCTAACGGTAAACGGTTCCAATCAATCTGTTGCCGAGTATTTTTTTCTATAAAATGAACCGCCTGCTGAATGGAGGTTAATGTCTTCAATCCTAAAAAATCGATTTTTAGCATTCCCACCTGTTCAACAGGTTTCATCGAATATTGCGTTACCACCATATCGGCATCTTTCGCAAAACAAACCGGAACATGTTCTGTAATAGGGTTGGCAGAAATAATCACACCTGCGGCATGGGTAGAAGTATTGCGAATGGATCCTTCTATCGCTTTGGCAACATCTAAAATTCTTTTAGCCTCATGATCGCGCTCATACAATTCTTTAAGCTCGGGATCTAATTTCAAGGCTTTTTCCAGGGTAATCGTGGGATCTTCCGGAACAAGTTTTGCAATCGCATTCACCTTGGACAAAGGAATGTTGAGCACACGCCCTACATCTCTAATAGCCATT
The DNA here is from genome assembly GCA_016931275.1 of Parachlamydiales bacterium. GTDB lineage: Bacteria > Chlamydiota > Chlamydiia > Chlamydiales > SM23-39 > JAFGFA01. The sequence goes on along the minus strand of JAFGFA010000028.1, from coordinate 35,034 downwards.
TTCGCCTTCATAGTACCGAAGGTTATGATTTGCGCTACACGATCTTTCCCATATTTAGCAATAGTATAATCAATCACCTCCTGACGTCTATCCATACAAATGTCCACATCGATATCAGGATAAGAAAGACGTTCTGGATTGATAAACCGCTCAAAAAAAAGATGAAAACGAAGAGGTTCTATATCGGTAATCCCTAGAAGATAACATAAAATAGATCCTGCTGCAGACCCCCTACCAGGACCTACGGGAATATTATTCTTTTTGGCCCATGCAATAAAATCGTAAACAATCAATAAATAATCACACATCCCTTTACTGCTAATAATATGAAATTCATATTCGACTCGCTCTTCAATAACACGCTTGGGATCTTTGTCCGGATATTGTCTTGCAATCTCTTGCAGATCTTTTTCCTTATATCGCAGAGGCAACGCATTTTTGCATAACGTATGCAAATGATCCTCCACCCTTTTTTTTCTCTCTTGTTTTGTCCCTGTCGAATTCTCTTCGTCAGGAAGGGCATAGGAAGGATAATGTTTTTTAGAAAAGTCAAATTCGAAATTACATTTTTGAGCAATGGCCACTGATACAGCCAATGCTTCGGGACAATCGGCAAAAAGCTCTTGCATTTCTTGAGAAGACTTACAATAAAATTCATGACTTGCATAAGTCTTTCTTTTAGGATTAGGGATCAGACGCAAAGGTTTTCCCTGAGAATCCCTCTCCCATATCTCGCAAGTCTCTCCAGAAGCAACATTTAATAATATTTCATGACCATAGAAATCTTCCCGTTCCAAATAATGCGCATCATTAGTAGCGACACAAGGAATGGAATATTTTTGAGATAGCGTTCCGAGATATTGATTGACCAAGTCCTGTTTTTGGATAAATTCTTGATAGCGCTGCATACGCCATGGCTCTTTAGTCATCCCATCTTTCTGCAAATGCGCTTCCGTCATAGGATGCCTTTGCAATTCGAGATAAAAATCATCTCCGAAAATCTGACGAAGCCAAAGGACCTCTTGTTCCGCCTCCTCTTCTTCTCCCTGAATAATACTCTGGGCTATAAAAGCATGATAAGGTCCGGAAAGGCAAATCAATCCTTCCCGATATTTTTCCAATACTTCTTTATCAATGCGGGGACGATAATAAAATCCTTCAATATAGCCAATAGACGAGAGCTGACACAAATTCTGATATCCGTTTTTATCCTTCACCAATAAAATAAGGGGATAGGAAGTCGCTCTTTTTACAATTTTCTTCTTTTCATGGCGAGAAGTGGGCGCCATGGACAATTCACATCCAATAATGGGTTTGATTCCTTTTCCTCTTAGGGTTTTGTAAAACTCGACCACCCCATGCATATTGCCGCTATCTGTAAGCGCCACTGAGGAAAACTCCATTTCTTGCGCTTTTTTGGCCAACGCTTTAATAGATATAGTGGAGTCTAAAATTGAATATTGAGAATGCACATGTAAAGGAACCCAAGACATAGTACTTTTTACTATATCGGCCAAAAAAGGAAGACGTCAAGAAAATCTTCAAGATTTCTACAAGAAACTCTCATTAAATTATTTATAAAGAGGAATTTTTCAAGCGAAAATACCTTCTTTGAAGGTCCTTTTTAAGAGCGTCATGAAGCTTTTGTGCCTTATCCGGCTGCGTTCGTAAAAGATAGTTATATCGATTTTCTTTTTGCAAAAATTCTTCAAGGGCAAAAGTCGGTTCTTTCGAATCAATCACTAAAGGTTTTTCGTTTCTAGGATCATAACGGAAATTAATCCAATATCCTACTTCCAACGCTTTTTTCACTTCTTGAATAGAGGCTTCCAGCCCTCCTTTAATTCCATGGGCAATGCAGGGCGCATAGGCAATAACAAGCGAGGGCCCTGGGAAACTTTCCGCTTCTTTCAGAGTCCGTACGGTCTGCTGCATATCTCCCAAAAGGGCTATTTGCGCCACATAGGCGTGTCCGTAGCTCATAGCCATATAGGCCAAATCTTTTTTAGCGCCTTTTTTCCCGGAGGCTGCAAATTTGGCCACAGCACCTTTTGGAGTGGCTTTAGAGGCTTGTCCTCCGGTATTGGAATATAGCTCTGTATCCAAGACCAAAATATTACTCTTCTCCTGCAAAGAAAGCACATGATCAAGGCCTCCAAACCCAATATCATAAGCCCACCCATCGCCTCCCAGAATCCAAAGAGAAGAAGGATAAAAGAGATCTTTTCGATCCTGCATGTCGTGGTATCTATCCTGATGATGGTCTAAAAACTTCATAATCTCGTCCGCTACAAGCGTATTGGCCTCTTTATCATCATGAGTATTCATCCATCGTTCTAACAACTCTTTGAACGACATATCATTTTCTTCCGCTATCGTTTTTTGCACGAACGTCTTCAACTCATTTTTTCGAAACTGCATCGCCAAATGCATTCCAAGGCCAAATTCGGCATTATCTTCAAAAAGAGAATTTGCCCATGCAGGACCTTCTCCTTTTGTATTTACAGCCCATGGAAAAGAAGGAAAAGAACCTCCCCAAATCGAAGAACAACCGGTAGCGTTCGCGATAACAACTCGAGGGCCGAATAGTTGCGTAATCAATTTTACATAAGGGGTTTCTCCGCATCCTGCACAGGCACCCGAAAATTCTAAAAACGGCTGTCGAAATTGTGAGCCCTTAACCGAAAATTTATTCATAAATTCCGAGCGTACAGGCAAAGTAGCGGCATGATCCCAAAATTTTTTCTCTTTAGAAAACACTTCTTCTGCACTTTTTAGCTCCAAGGCTTTCCCTTTAGCAGCAGGACACACCGCAACACAATTGCCGCAGCCGGTACAGTCATAGGGATCGATTGCAATACTATATCGATAGTCTTCCATTCCCTTTCCCATTGCAGGAAGAGTAGGATAATCAGAGGAAAGTTCTTCTTGCTTCTGGAGAACAGGACGAATTGCCGCATGAGGACATACAAAAGCACATTGATTACACTGAATGCATTTGTCCGCTATCCATTCCGGAAGCTGAGTCGCTATCGCTCTTTTTTCATATTTTGTCGTTGCGGTCATAAAGATCCCGCCGGGAGAAAAGGCACTTACAGGAAGGGTATCTCCTTTCCCCATATTCACCGTACAAGCAACATTCTTAATAAAATCGGAAGAATCCGATATTTTCTCTTCTGATACATTCAAAGAAGCCCAATGAGCAGGGCATTCAATTTGATGGACATACTCTATCGCTTTTTGAATGGCCTTCTTATTCATATCGACAATAGCCGTCCCTTTTTTACCATACGCTTTTTCTACAGACTTTTGCAAAAGAACCATCGCTTCTTCAAAAGGAATGATGGGAACAAGGAAGAAAAATACCGCCTGCATGATCGTATTAATACGGCCTCCTAAGCCAAGTTCTTTTGCTAAACCTGTCGCATCGATCAGGAATAAAGAGACTTCTTTTTCTGCAATTTCCCTTTTCAGGTTATCCGGGAAAACCCTCTCTATCTCTTCTCTATTCCAAGGAGCATTCAAAAGAAAAACACCACCCTTCTTCATCCCTTCCAAAAGATCGATCTTGGAAATAAACGAAGGATGATGACAGGCCACATAATCCGGCTCTTGAATTAAATAGGATGACAGAATCGGCTGTTCTGAAAATCGCAAATGAGAGACGGTGAGGCCGCTTGATTTTTTAGAATCATAAGAAAAATAGCCTTGTACATACTTTTCCGTATAATCCCCAATAATTTTAATCGCTTCTTTGTTGGCTCCTACCGTTCCATCTCCGCCTAATCCGTAAAATTTACACTGCACGCATTGTTGGCAGGTAAGAAGACATTGATCCATAGGCAAGGAACTGAAGGTAACATCATCTTCGATCCCTACAGAAAAATTATTTTTGGGTTCCTTTTGCAAAAGATTGTCCAACACCGCCTGCACCATGCTTGGCGTGAATTCTTTTTGTCCAAGACCGTATCGGCCTCCTACTACAGTTCTTTTATGGGAAGAGGTATTCACGGCGGCCAGAACATCTAAATATAAAGGTTGTCCCAAAGCGCCCCCTTCTTTAGTCCGATCTAAGACTGCGATCCGCTGCACGCTCTTGGGCAATACTCTTAAAAAATGTTCGGCAGAAAAAGGGCGAAAAAGACGTACTTTCAACAACCCGATTTTTTGATTTTTCTTCTGTAAATAGCGAATGGTTTCCTCCACTGTTTGAGTAGCGGATCCCATAATGACAATGCAATCGGTAGCATCGCCAGGCCCTTCATAATCAAACAAATGATACGATCTTCCCGTGAGTCCGGAAATTTTTTCCATCTCCTCTTCAACAATCGCGGGGACGTCCAGATAAAAACGATTGGCCGCTTCTAAAGATTGGAAATAGACATCGGGATTTTGTGCCGTTCCCCGAATTTTAGGTGCGGAAGGATTGAGAGAGAGCGCGCGATGTCTTTCAATACTCTTACGATCCAACAAGGATGCCATTTGCTCATAAGAAATTACCTCTATTTTTTGAATCTCATGCGATGTTCGAAATCCGTCAAAAAAATGCAAAAAAGGAAGAGAAGCTCTCAAAGTGGCAAGATGGGCAACAAGAGCAAGATCCATAATCTCCTGAACCGACCCAGAGGCTATCTGACAAAAACCTGTGGATCGAGCTGCCATTACATCCTGATGATCCCCAAAAATACAAAGAGCATGTCCTGCAAGGGCCCGAGCCGAGACATGAAAAACAGTCGGTAATAGTTCTCCCGCTATTTTATACATATTCGGAATCATCAGCAAAAGACCCTGCGAAGCCGTAAAGGTAGAAGCAAAAGCTCCTCCCAAAAGGGCTCCGTGCAACGTACCGGCCGCACCAGCCTCCGATTGCATTTCCATAACTTGAACAGTAGTGCCAAAGAGATTTTTTCGATCCTGAGAAGACCATTCATCTATAAGCTCCCCCATTGTAGAAGAAGGGGTAATCGGATATAAAGCGCATATTTCTGAAAAAGCATACGCCACATGAGCAGCAGCACTATTTCCATCTAAGGTCTTATAATTTTTTTTCATAAACACTCTGTTGTCCAATCTTTCCAAGTATTCTAACGAAGAAAAAAATTTAGAAAAAGAAGGATTCTATTCTACAGCCAATTTCGGATTCGATCTAGCGGACCAAAGAGGCGTTAGCAGCAATACCGATAAAACTCCGCTCACACAGAGGGCTATAAAACACCCGTCCCATCCCCAGCTTTTCATCAATATTCCTAAAGGCCCACCGGCAAAAGCCGCGCCGGCATAGGCAAAAGCGCCGACAAATCCCGTCGCCGTACCTGCTGCATTCTTATGCGATAATTCTGCAGCGGCCATTCCTATAAGCATTTGGGGGCCAAAGATAAAAAAGCCGATTAAAAACATTAAGGCTGTATCAAAAGCAATCATCCCTCCGGGGGCTTTCCAAAAAGCAAGAATAGAGGCTAACACAAAAATGCTGAACAAGACATTAACGGGACCTCTCCTTCCCTTAAAAACATAATCCGAGGCCCAACCGGCTACCAAGCTCCCTAAAAAACCACCTATCTCGAAGAAAAAGACGGTTCCTCCGGCTGCAAGATAAGAATATCCTTTGGATTCTACTAGAAACAAGAGCATCCAGTCATTGATAGCTGTTCGAATAATGTACACAAAGAAATAAGCAAGAGCCAAAATCCATATAAATCTATTTTTTAACACATAATCCACAAGGATTTCTTTAGTCGAAAGAGTTCTTTCCTCTCTTTGCGACTTAATATCTTCCGGTAAATCATTGCGATATTTCTCTATTTGCGGCAGCCCCAAAGAAATAGGAGTATCGCGCAAACGGTTCATAATAAAAAAACCCACTAAAATACAGGAAATACCAGGGACATATAGTCCGTATCTCCATCCCATATGCTGGGCCAAATAGGCAACAATCAGAGGGATAAACGCTCCTCCTATATTATGAGAAGTATTCCAAACGCTCCACCATCGCCCCCTTTCCGACTGGGAATACCAGTGCGTCAATAATTTTGCAGCAGGAGGCCATCCCCATCCTTGAAACCACCCATTGAGCCCCCAAAAAAAGGCAAAAAATATCAGGGTTGAGGAAAGACCGAAAAGAATATTGAGAATTCCTGTGATAATGAGCCCAAAAGCCATAAAATATCGTGGATTGGAACGGTCGGAAAGAATACCGCTGAAAAATTTGCTCAGTCCATAAGTAATCGATAAAATGCTCGCTAAAATACCTAACTGAGCCTTATCAAAACCGAGATCTTGAATCATGGCCGGCATGGCAAAAATAAAGCTTTTTCGAGAAAAATAGTAAAAGGCATATCCTAAATACATGCCATAAAAAGTACGAATTCTCCAATAGCGATAGCTTCTCTTAATAACCTTCTCATCTGTAATTTTCTTAGCAGGCGGAGAAGGTTTTAAAATATCTAAAACGCTCATTGTCTCTCCTCTATTTTTTTTTATAGGTTAATAACTTTTTCCTCATAAGTCAATCCATGTAGGCAAAAATTATAGCAAAACACTCATTAAAACTCTAACTTTGAGCGTTTTTTATAAAGAATAATTAAGTTTTTTGTCAAAAAAATGAGAAAAATCCCTGGAGATGCCGTAGATTTTAAAAATACAAATATAGCCAAAAAGATTTAAGGCCAAAAATTCCGAAAACAAATCGGCAAGGAACTATATCTCTTCCTCCCCTGAGGAAGCTGCGAGATCTTGTAATTCCTTCTGTTGTCTCTTCACTCGAATGGTTTGTTCTAATTCCGTTCTTTTCGCCCGTAATTGACTGGAAAGAGATCTCAAAAACTCACTTTTCACCTCTTCCTGTTCTTTAGAACAATCTTCAACATGAAGGATTAGCTTTTGGCCTAAAACGTTCAAAATAGTCTCCATGATAGTAAGCCAACGGAAATTAATAGTGCACCTTGTAGCTTTAAGGAAGATTGTAGGTTGAGAAGTCCCCACAAAAGAACGATTAAAAAGTACAGGACATTCCCTAAAAACAAACGCAACAATGTTCTCTTCAGACAATTCTTCTTCTACTACAAGACGGCTATCGGCAATAGGAATAGTCAGCGAACCAGTGGGGTTCAGAGAACGCGTTTCTTGTATTTTATTCCAAAAAGCCTCGAGTCCCACACAAGGGGCCTCTTCAGGAGCTCCTATTTTCACCTCTTCAGGTTTGTCTAAAGAAACAACTTTCTGCTGAACTTCCTTGAGAAACTTTTGATTGGAAGAAAACCAACTTCTTATATAGGCAATAATCCGAGTTATCCAATTTTTATGGGATAGTTGATCAGAACACTCAGTTTCCAGAAGCTGTATCGTAACCAAACACCTTTTTTCCACTAAAAATCTCTCTGACTGTAACTGTTCCTCTGATATCTCCTGAAAAATTTTCTGAGCCAGTTCTCGTACCCCATAAGAACCTCGATATCCCTTTACCTCAATAACTCTAGTACCCCAGAAAGTTACCCTTGGTTTAGCAGTATCCATTATATCTAATATCTCAGATAAATTATCGGTAACATTCAGTCCGTTGACATATTTTTTTAAGTTTTCCATATCAAAGTTATCCCCTTAAACACATGAATAAGCATTTTATTATAATTAATAGATAAATTTCATCTCTTTTTTGCATTCCTTTGAACTGATTAAAAAAAATTCTTGTCTTCATAAGGATAACTAAGATAGCGCATAGATCCTGAATAAAATACGCAAAAACATCGCTGTTCTTTGTTTTATTGTATGAAATCCGCTTCTATGAAAAAGAGCCCTCTTTGGATATATCATTTAAATAGTTGGATACACTATTTAAATAATAGACTTTTTATTCTATGGAGAAAACAGGATCATCCCTACTCCTTATTTTTCTGTGAAACAAATTTTTAAGAAAAAATAATCTCTAATAAGGACTTCTCCAACAAGATCTTGAGATTAATAAACCTTTCTATATAATGATATTATTCGATCTTACTTATATAACTCCTTTTTTATGAAGGAAGGATATCACGAAGCTTTTAACGGATATTTATTAAAAAATTATGAAAAAAGTTTTATTGCGAATAAAAAACATTAGCAAAGATTATTCTTTAAATAAAAAGAAAATTAAACATGCGCTAATCAATATCGAATTTGATCTGTTCGAGGGAGAAATCTTCGGATTATTAGGGGTCAATGGAGCTGGAAAAACGACCCTTTCCTCTATTATTGCGACTCTACATCCCCCCACAACAGGATCTTTGGAATGGGAAGGCTATCCTGTCGATAAAAACCTCTATGCTTACCGCAAGATTGTAGGCTTTTGTCCCCAGCAAAAAAATTTGGATGCCAACTTAACGGTGGAAAAAAATCTTATTTTCCAAGGGCGATATTATGGAATGAACCCTTCAGAGATCCGCGCAAGGAGCCGCTATCTTCTTGAGCGTTTTGAACTGACCGAATATGCTCAATCGACGATCAACGTCCTTTCCGGCGGCTATCAACAACGTTTTCTCATTGCCCGCACTTTAATGCACAATCCGAAATTGATCATTCTAGACGAACCGACTGTAGGACTCGACCCCCAGGTGCGTCACAAACTATGGAATTATATTCTCGAATTAAAACAAGAAGGAATCAGTGTTCTTCTTACCACCCATTACCTCGATGAAGCGGAAATGCTTTCCGACCGGGTCTGTGTAATCGACAAAGGAAAAATCAAAGTCATTGAAAGCCCTGAAAAACTTAAAATAAACTGGAACAAGAAAAATTTAGAAGAAGTCTTTTTACATCTTCTCCAAGGAGAGTCCTGATGAGATCTCAATGGAAATGTTTTTATGCCTTAACTCAACGAGAACTGAAATTGTTTTTTCAACAGTTTTTCAGTAGGCTTATTGATGAAATCGTTGTTCTTGCCAGTTGGGTATTGGTGTTTGGCTATCTCATGGCAGAATCGGGGCTGACAAAAGATTTCGGTACTTTTATTATGGCCGGAGCGATCGCCTCTTTTGGACTATGGGAGACCACTTCCCGTGCGACTTTTTTTGCTCAAGATATTTCTGACGAAACGATCAATAATTTTTTAATTTTGCCTCTGTCTTCCACCTGGGTTTTTGTTTCCACTGCTATTGCCTGGGCTATAGGCACCAGCACGCTCATACTTATGCTACTGCCCATCGGAAAAATTCTCTTATGGAATTCGTTTAGCATTGCTCATGTATCCTGGTGGAAATTTTTCTTCATATTTATTTCAGGAAATCTTTTCTACGGAGTTTTTGCGCTTTTTATCTCCAGCCTTATTTCCACATTACGCAATACTTCCTGGCTATGGACCAGAGTGATTAATCCCCTTTATATGTTTTGCGGTTTTTTTTATACCTGGCAATCGGCCTATAATGTATCTCACTGGATCGGCTACTTCAATCTTCTTAACCCTATATTATATATAGTAGAAGGAACCAAAGGGACCATGTTTGGCCCGGAAGGCTATTTACCCTTTTGGATTTGCCTCACCGCCATATGGCTTTGGATTGGAATCTTTGGAACGCTCGCTATTTACCGACTCAAAAAACGAACGCATTGTTTATAATGTCCTTCATTGAACCAAGAAAAAAATCTTGTAAGATCTTGAAGATTTTCTTCTCTTTTTTCTTTCCTCCGACGCAATGAGGGCTTGGCATGCATCACCTTCGAACTTATTTATTTTCCTTTTAAGAACCCTGGTTTAGCTTTTGACAAATTTCTATAGGCATGACACCATACGAACATGAAAATATACGTTATAACGTTGCTTTGCTGTATTTCTTTTTTTCTTCATGCAACGCTTTCCCAACAACCGATTCAAAACACCTCAAAAATATGGTATGGGATATCTCCTGAGCAATGGCCTGGCCAGCTGCGCCCTTCCTATTTAAGCTATAATAATACTTTTTTATTAGATCTATTATATCCATTTTTGGGAACGCAAAAATGGCTGACTTTTCTAGATACCCGTTTTTTATGGAACGATAAAATTTCAGAACAAAACTATGGCCTTGGAATCCGGTCTCTTTTGGGAAAAAACAAATGGATCGGGGGTTCCAATATATTTTGGGATCATCAAAAAAGTCCCTACAAAAACCATTTTCATCAACTAGGCTTTGGATTGGAAGCCTTAAGTCGATGGGTCGATATGCGAATCAATGGGTACTTTCCATTATCCGGATCTAAATATATCGACCAAGATTTCTTCTACTACTTTGAGCATCGTTCCTTAATGCAACAAAGCCTCGATCGCGGTGAAAAGCCTTTAAAAGGATTCGATTATGAAGGAGGAGTACTGATCCCAAAAATTTCTAAGTATATAGAGACAAAAGTCTACGTTGGAGGAGCTCACTATTTTTGGAAAAACCATCCAACAAAAAATGGATTAAAAACGCGATTAGAATTACGCCCCTTCCCTTTTCTTACTTGTAATATTGGATGGTTCCAATACACGGATAAAGCTTCCCACTCCTTCATAGAGACCTATCTTTCCTTGCCTTTTTCTTTTTCCCGAAAAAAAACCAAGCGAGCCTTTCATTCTCTTTTTCATGCGAAAAATGCCATTCCTCCCAGATTTCTATCTCACCGCATGACCGATAGAGTAGAAAGGGATCTATATATAGTTTCTTCTACTTTCTCTAAAACAGAAAACAAAAGTATTTTGGAAGACATAACTTTTGTCGATAATTCAAAAACAGGAGCGGAAGACGGATCGTTGGAATATCCTTTTCACACTATCCAAGGAGGAATTGACCACGCCATTGGGGATCAATATGTCTATGTATTTCAAGGGAATGACGTGTATCCTGAAAATGTGTCGTTAACTTCGGGCACGACCTTATGGGGAGAAGGATATAATAGAGGATATTATGGCATTTCTTCCGACAAGTATCCGACCGTTGAAGGAAACTTTTCCAGAAGAATTGAAATGGCAGACAACTCCTCCATTTTCGGGATGAAGCTTCAAAACGGCAATGGAGGCATCGTGGGAATAGGAGTCAGCAATGTAGTCGTCGATCATAATATCGTTCTAGACAATCTATCCGCTGAATTCTATGGCGGCATAGCCTTTCTTCTCACGAATTCCGGTACTATGGAGAACATCACCATTTCTGATAACGCTTGCTCTAATAAAAGCGACATTCAAATTCGGACTATGCTTGTAGCTCATGGAACAATTTCCCAAGTCATTATTAACAATAATGAGGTCCAAAATTGTGGCGAGTCCATTCATCTTCAAACACAAAATGACGCTTGCTCTATTTCTAATGTTTGGATTACCAACAACCACTGTACAGCAGGAATTGCAACAGGAATTTTATTGGAAAGCACCGGAGAAATTAAGCATTGCCAAGTCGAGAACAATATCGTTGACAATACCCTTGCCGGAATGGTTTTGCAGACAGAAGGCAGCGGAACAATTTCTGATGTATCTTTTTCTAATAATTATAGCCACCATAATGATAAAGGATTCGCTTTTTCTAACAATGGAACCATGTCAGCCATTATTTATAACAACATCCTTGAATCAAACCGGATCGGAGCTCGATTCTATAACGCCTCTTCAGGAGGGATGGATATCGATTTAGGATCTTCTGATGTCCGCGGCAATAATTCTTTTTATGCCAATAGCGAATGGAATATCAGCTCTGAAGCCTCTGATTTAATCCAAGCCTTATATAACTGGTGGGGAACATTTCCTCCCAATACGGCTCTCCTCTCGGGAAATATTCATTATCTTCCGGCCCTGAAATATAAACCAAGCCGCTAACTTTCCAAAAAACCTATGGATTCACTTTTTCACATCGATTCGCTAAAGGTCAAAGCAGCTATTCTTCAGCAGCTGCCGCCTTGCCCCTTTCTTCTTCTCTTTACAAGAACGTTCTTACCTTTTAACAATACATATTTACAGGCATTTGATAGCATAAAAAAAAGAGAATGTTATGCCTGATATTCCTCCTATTGATCCTTTTGCCCATGTCCGCATCGAACCTCCCGAAGAAAAGAAAGAAGAGGAGCAAAAAAAAGCTTCTTTACCTCCAGGAAAACAGAAAAAATGGTTTGCGGCCGCTCTGTATTATTTTCAGAAAAAACTTCAAGAATTTTCTCATACGACGGTTCCAAAAGCGGTCTTGCAACAAGACTTCGATCTTTTGCTCCGTTCCTTTATATCCCTGAGTCAACAAGATTTGAGCCATGACACGGATTTTTTAAAAGAGATGTCTCATCATTGGCTGAAGTTATTACGCCATTTTCAGAGCCTATCCCACCAGAAAAACCCCCTGGTTGATTCCTTTGCTAAGTTCATAGAAGAGACCAAAAACTATCCCCCTCAAGAAAAATATTCTTTCGGCTATTATCTCTCCGAATATGCAGGCCTCAAATGGACTCCTTTTCCCTATATGGATATTCTTAAAAAGCTCCATAGAGATTTTCAAATGGAAGGAAAAAATTCACAACTAGCCCAATGGATCGATAAATTAACCTATCTAAAAGATAATTGTTAGCAAAAAGCTTTTTACAACATCTTTATCTGCGATTATAATAACAAATAAAAAACTTATGACTTATCAAATTCCTAAAGGTCTTTTCGATATACTTCCTTATGGAGTAGATCAAGAATGGAAGCTTATTCATTACTGGCACTTTGTCGAATCGGTTATTCATGACATTGTCAAAGATTACGGATACAAAGAACTACGCACTCCTATCTTTGAACGTACTGAATTATTTCATCATGGCATGGGACAGACAACAGATGTCGTCTCGAAGGAAATGTATACTTTTTTTGATCGGGCTCAGCGTTCCATGTCTTTAAGACCCGAAGGGACTGCGGCACTGATGCGCGCCTTTATCGAACATAAATTAAATACCTTAGGAGAACACCATAAATTTTATTATTGTGGACCAATGTTCCGCTATGAAAGACCTCAATCGGGCCGCTATCGACAGCACCATCAATTTGGTGTGGAAGCTGTAGGAGATCCTTCCCCCTATTTAGACGCGGAAGTGATCGATCTGCTCTTACAATTTTATGATCGTTTGGGCATTGTCGATCTTTCGATACGCATCAATTCCCTAGGAACTCCGTATAGTCGTTCTCGTTATGCTGAAGCGTTAAAAAAATATTTACACAGCTCCTTTCAACAACTTTCCAAAGAAAGTCAAGAGCGCTTTTCCAAAAATCCTCTCCGTATTTTAGATTCCAAGGATCCCCACGACCAGCTTCTTTTAAAAAAGGCTCCCAGCCTCCTCGATTATCTCGAAGATTCAGAAAAACATCATTTTGACGTTTTATGCCGCCTCCTTACGGAACTTAACATTTCCTTTACGATAGACCCCCTATTAGTCCGCGGATTTGACTATTATGACAGTACGGTCTTTGAGGTAATATCCCATCAATTGGGAGCCCAAAATGCTATAGGCGGAGGGGGAAGATATAATCATCTTCTTGAATCCTTTCACGGTCCTCATTTACCCGGAATCGGTTTTGCAACTGGTCTCGAAAGAGTCATACAGACCATGATTTCCCAAGGAATTTCTGTAAAAGACCAAACATCTCCTTGGATCTGTTTTATTGCTCTCGAAGAGCAAGCCTTTCACTCCTGTTTTTTTTGGGCGATGCAACTACGGCACAAAAAGATCTCTTCAGAAGTTATTGAAGCAAAAAAAATTCAAAAAGGATTACAAAAAGCAAACCATTTGCAAGCACGCTATGCTGCAATCCTTGGAGAAGAAGAAATGAGAAACAATACCATTATCCTCAAAGATCTTCTTCAAAGGGAACAACAAGCTCTTCCCATGGCCTCTTTCTTGAAAACTCTTGAAAAATTATGGACAGAACAATGATAAACTTTAAAAGAACGCATCACTGTAATATTTTAAACAAATCCCATATCGGCACGACGGTTACTTTATCCGGTTGGATTCATAGAAGGCGCGATCATGGAGGACTAATCTTCGTAGATCTTCGTGATAAATGGGGAATTACCCAACTAGTCTTCGATCCCAAAAATTCTCTAAAAGCTCATGAAGAAGCCGGCGTTTTGCGTCAAGAATGGGTCATCTCGATTCAGGGAGTCGTCATCTCCAGAAGCGAAGGAATGGCCAATCCCAAATTAACAACCGGTGAAATTGAAGTTCAAGTAGATACGCTCTCGATCCTGTCTCGTTCGAAAACACCTCCTTTCTCCATTTGCGATGAATTTATTGACGTCAATGAAGAGCTTCGCTTTACCTATCGTTATTTGGATATGCGGAGAGGAACGCTGATTTCCAACCTTTCTCTGCGCCATCGCGTACTTCTTTCTACCCGCAATTTTTTAGACCAAAAAGGCTTTACGGAAATCGCCACACCCATTTTGTCCAAGTCTACTCCTGAAGGGGCTCGTGACTATCTCGTCCCTTCTCGTCTACATACAGGGTGTTTTTACGCGTTACCTCAATCCCCCCAGATTTTCAAACAAATTTTAATGATCGCGGGAGTCGACAAATATTTTCAGATTGCACAATGTTTTCGAGACGAAGATCTCCGTGCGGAAAGGCAACCGGAATTTACACAAATCGATATGGAGATGAGTTTTGAGAAAAGCGAGACAGTTTTTTCTCTCGTGGAAGAACTCATTGCCACCATTTTCAAACAAACCGTTGATCTCGATATCTTAACCCCTTTTCCTAAAATGACCCATAAACAATGCATGGATCTTTATGGATGCGATAAGCCCGATATCCGCTATGAAATGACTTTTCATCGTATTGATGAGATTATCCAACAATCCCACTTTTCTGTTCTTCTCGACGAAATACAAAGAGGAAGTATGATTAAAGCCTTTGTCGTCAAGGACGGAGCAAAAATTTCTCGTCGTACTATTGATGATTTTTCTTCCTTTGTCCAAAAATTTAAACTCGCCGGCATTGCATGGATGAAAAAAACAGAGGAGGGTTTTTCCTCCTCCATCGTTAAGTTTTTTTCTTCTGCTCTTTTAGAACAGCTCGAACAAAAACTTCATGTTCAAGTCGGGGATCTTATCATTATCGGAGCTGGACCGGAAAATATTCTCAATCAATCCTTCGACCATTTACGACGCCATATAGCTTCTCTACTTCATTTAATAGATCCTAGCCAATATCGATTCTTATGGGTAACGGATTTTCCGCTTTTCTCTTTAGACGACCAAGGACAGATACAGAGCGAGCATCATCCTTTTACAGCTCCTAATGAGGAAGACCTTGCTTTTCTTCACAAAGATCCTCTTAAAGTACGTGCCAAAGCATATGACCTTGTCATTAACGGCCATGAAGTTGCTTCGGGGTCGGAAAGGATCTATGACAGCGATCTTCAATCCCAAATATTTACTTTACTTCGGCTTACTCCATCGGATATCGAGACAAAATTCGGATACTTTATAGAAGCATTAAAATATGGAACCCCTCCTCATCTCGGCATTGCTTTGGGAGCGGACCGCCTCTGTATGTTATTATGCCAAACCGAAAATATTCGAGATGTAATCGCTTTCCCCAAAACACAAAAAGCAACAGACTTAATGACCCAGGCACCTAGTGAAGTATGGGTACAACAATTGCAAGAACTCCACATACAAGTGGACAAACCCATCGATATTGACACTCTGAAAGAATCCTCATGAAAACGATTAGTCTTCTGCTCTTTTGTTCTTTTTTTCTTTATTCCAATGAGATCGATATTGAAAAACTCTCTGAAGCATTAGGGTATATGGTTGGAAAAAACATCAATTCCGGAGCTGTCCATTTCAATATGGATCATTTTATAAAGGGAATTGAAAAAGCCCATGCCGGAGAAGAGCCTCCTCTTTCCGATACAGAATATGCCCAAGAGCTTGACAAGGTCTATGCACAGCAACAAAAAAACCTTGCTCAAGAAAACCGTATGAAAGCAACCCGCTTTTTGACACATCAAAAAAAATCTACGAAAATTATTTCTGGCAAATTGCATTATACGACTATAAAAACAGGGACAGGGGCTGTTCTTAAAAAAAACCATTCCCCATTATTGAAAATCTCAGGTCATTTTCTAGACGGAACCATGTTTTATCCTCCGCAAAAACAAATCGTTCCCTTGCAAGAAACCCTTCAAGCCTTTCAAAAAGGAACCAAAAACATGAGGGAAGGAGAAATCCGCCGGATATTCATCCATCCCGACTTATGGAACCAAGCAAACGATTCCTCGTTAGTCATCTTGGAAGTAGAATTATTAAACATCTCTTCTCCTGCAGACAATCTCTTCTATAAAGACATCGTCCAAAAAAACCAATGTTACCGATGAAGATTATTTTATTTTGTCCTGAAATCCCTCAAAATACCGGAAATATTGTCCGAACCTGTGCGGCAACTCATAGTGAACTAATCTTAGTAAGACCCCTTGGATTTAGCACTTCCTCTCGTATGTTAAAAAGATCTGGATTAGATTACTGGAAGAATGTTCCGATCCTAGAAATTGACCATCTTGAAGAATATTTAGACCAATCTTCGTATCCCTTCTATTTTTTTTCCTCCAAAGCACACATTCCTTATACGGATGTCCGATATACCGAAAAAAGCCAACTAATTTTCGGAAATGAAACCAGCGGCCTTCCTCCATGCTTTTTCGAACGATGGCCGGATCGATTTGTCACTATTCCGATTCATCCAAATGCCCGATGTTTAAACCTCTCCAATGCTGTTGCTATCGGACTTTATGAAGCCTTGCGACAACGTCAATTTGATTTTTCTTTAGAAGAAGATCGAAACAACAATCCTATAATGGTCACTGAAAGAGCGGAAACAAAAGCAGAAGCACAGGGAAGATAAATCACAATATTGGCATTCTTAAGCCGCAAGTCTCCGGGCAATTTTCCAACCCACAGATCGAGAAATGGTAAGCTAAGGTGATAATGCAAAAACACTCCGCCTGCAATTAAAAAAAAAGCCATCCACATCAAAAAGCGGATCATATTATAAATTTTCTTGTATAAGTTTTTTCAAGGTCGCTGCATCGCGAAGACCTATTACCCTCTGCACTTCTTTTCCTTCCTTAAAAAGGATCACTGTAGGAACAGAAGTAACTCGATATTTCATAGCAGTTTTTTGTTCACTGTCAATATCGAGTTTTCCGATAAGAGCTTTCCCAGAAAAATGGGCTGCTAATTCTTCGATAATAGGAGCCAACATGCGACAAGGACCGCACCAAGATGCATAAAAATCTACAAGAGCAACCCCTTTTTTTATCGATTCTTCAAAATTATCATCTGTCAAAATATGCTCATTTTCTGTCATAGAAAGCCTCCAACTTTTCTTTATTATCGAACAGAGCTATTTTTCTTGCAATTTTTTAAATATTGACAAATGCTATTATTTTTCGCGGCCATGGCGGAATTGGTAGACGCGCTAGATTCAGGATCTAGTCGGGCATAGCTCGGTGGATGTTCGAGTCATCTTGGTCGCAGAATTTTTAAACCATACCCAAGCTCTCTGTCCATATTCTCACATAAGCATTCTTGCGAAGCAGCAAAAACATTGACATCTCCCCCAAATTTGCTATTCTTTTTTACGCTTTTTAAGGAGGAATTATGGAAGAGTTTTTCAGTAAAAATATTAGTTGGCTATTTACAGCGTTAAGCATCTGGGGAAATATTCATGTCATTAAGAAACAAAAAGTTGGGCAACTTCTTTGGATGTTGGCCAATGTGGGATGGATCTGGTATAACGTGAAAAATCACGAATGGGCTGCTGCGACTCTTTTCTCTATTTATCTAGGACTTTGCATTTGGGGATTTGTACAATGGCATCTCGATGAAAAGAAAGCCTGTTAAAATTTGTTGTTCTGGATCCCATGGTGTAGGTAAATCGACTCTTGCTTTTCAATTAGCGTCTTTTTTTAAATTTAAAGAAAAAAATGTAAAAGTTATTGATGAAATCGTTCGAACCTCTCCTTTCCCTATCAACGAACTAGCTCCTCCCGAATGCGAATATTGGTTATGTCATCAGCAAATTATCCAAGAATTGGAAGCCTATCAACATGGATATGAGATCATTATATGTGATCGAGGGTCTTGGGATGCGATTCAATATTGGATAGATCGGAACCTTCCTAACGACTATTTTTATCATTTAGAACATGCGATGCTCCAATGGATGGACACCTATCATGCTATTGTTCTTGTAGAACCGGATACTCAGGTATTGCATTTTTCTCAAGACAACATTCGTTCTGGTAACCAAGATTTTCGAAAGAGAATGGTCAAACATTTTCAAGATGCTGTAAAAAAATTACCTTCCGATGCAGAAAAAAATTTGCTAACAATAACCTCTTCAGAAATTTTCGACCATCCTGCAGAGTCCACTGCCTTGAAAAAAATTATTCGTTTTCTGTTACAAAAAAATGTACCTATTTTAAGTGGTATAGGGGATCTACAAACCCTAACAAAATGAGAATCTCCTATAACAACAGGAGATTCTCATAAAGATTTCACTTAATCATATAATCCAAGAGGCTTATCTAAATCATAACAACCTGCAATGCCCCCGGCAATTTTATCCAGTTCACTGTCTGACAATTTTTTTCCTCTCGTCTCATTCATTACATTGATAACGAACAAAGCTCCTCGTATCGCTTTTTGACGATTTTTATCATTTTCTGAACCCCATTTAATGAGTTCTTTAAAATTTTTATGTGCATCCATAATTATTTTCCTCCATTCCTTGATAATTTTCAGAATAACTAGAGTTCAAATAATGTAAAGAAAAAATTTCGACAAGACAACCTCAGCAAAAACAATAAAGATTGCTAAGATAATTCGAATGTTTCCATAAGAAAAAATGTTACTTAGCCAGCCCCTGCAAAGTCCTCAAAGCAGTTTGAAGTTCTTCATCGATAGCTTTAAGCGTTTCTTTTTTGTCTAAATGAGTGTCATGGGCAAAGACAATGGGCTTTCCTATATAGCAATGCAAAGAACCCGAACATCGAGGAAACATTTTATGAGTAGGCCAAATCTGTCGAGTTCCCTGTATATATATTGGAACAATAGGAACCTTAGTCATGTACGATAAAAAACCAACCCCGGGTAACATCTCTCTAATTTTCTCACTAATACCGCGTCCTCCTTCCGGAAAAACGAGTACTTTTTTACCGCTACGCAACAATTTTATGATTTCCTTTATCGTCTGAGCATCTCCAGCTTTTCCCGAAACAGGATGCGTATTGAGATGTTTGATGATAGAAGAAAAAATTGGAATTTTAAAAAGAGCCTTTTTTCCTAAAAAATGAATTTCTTCTGAAAAACTAATCGCTACAGCAGGAGGATCAAAATAGGAAGAATGATTCGCAGCAAGAATAGAGGCTCCTCGAGGAATATTCATCCTCCCGTGAAGATAAAAATGATAGCGCCAGCAAAAAAGAAAAGAAAAAAAGCGCAAAACATTCCGATAAGTCCCACGCATCTTCGTTCGGGGAAACAGAAAAGAACGCAACTTTTTTCTCCCTTTATCGATCATGGCATCCAGCACTTCTTCGATAGACATTTCTGTCGTATCGATCAGATAGGCATCGGAAGGACATAGAAGCGGAGACAATTTTCTCGTCGAATCACGATGATCTCGCAATTGTATTTCATCAAAGATTTTCTGATATTGAATAGAATCTTTATGATCGGGAAATTTTGCCAATAGCTCTCGATATCGTCTTAAAGCACGAACCTCCGGTGTCGCCGTTAAAAAAAACTTAAGATCGGCATGGGGAAAAACAACGCTACCCATATCCCTTCCTTCAAAAACAGCATTTCTTTTTTTTCCAAAAGCTCTTTGCAATTTTACCAGGTTCTTTCTTACGACCTCTAATGCAGAAACCTGAGACACAACCTCAGTGACTTCTTTAGATCTTATAGCCTGTGTTATTTCCTGGCTTTCGACAAAATAGTGATTGTCCCCTTGTTCATCTTTGTGAATATCTAAAAAAAAATCATTTAGAGCACGTTCGATCTGCTCGGAATGATGTATCTCTATTTTTTTTTCTAAAAGATACCACGTGAAAGCACGATACATAGCACCTGTATCGAACACGTCAAATTCCAAAATTTTTGATAATAATTTAGCAATAGTCGACTTTCCCGTCCCTGCAGGCCCATCAATGGTAATAATCATATACTTCTCTTATAGCATTAAATAAAAATATAGCAAAGGAACAGTAAAAAGCAATGAATCGACCATGTCCAAAAAACCGCCTTGTCCTGGAATGGTACTACTATCTTTAAGGGCGGCATCTCTTTTCAAAAGAGATTCCGCCAGATCTCCTATTTGTCCCAAAACACCTATAATGATGCCCAGCACAATTGCATCAGACCATAAAAGTTTTCCACTCCACAAAAAAAGAAGGCTTAACCCTAAAGATCCCAAGAGGCCCATACAAAATCCTTCCATAGTTTTTTTAGGACTCAACTGTAGAGCTAATTTGTGTTTACCCAAGATTTTTCCTCCAAAATATGCGAAAATATCGGTTCCTTTCGTCACAATAAGAAGATAGATCAGCCAAAATTGTCCGTTGGAAAATCCCCAGAAATCATTGCGAAAAAACATAATCAGGCCTAAGGGAAAGGCAACATATAAGATCGCAAAAAGAGAAGTGCTTACCCGAACGATAGCGCCTTCAATGGCTCGAAAGTCGAAAAGGAAAATGATCATGACTAAAATAAAGAGGAAAAAGAGAGGCAACAAAGAAAACGAAAAAAATTCACTGCTGAGAAAAAAGCCTGCTATAATAACACACGCCCCTACGGGAACTATCCGGGAATGAATATCGATCCCTTTTTTCTGAGCAATTGTTATCAATTCACCACAGGACTTATAACTTAACCATCCCAGGACAATACAAAGGATGATACGATCCCAAAAATTGTCTAGAAAAGCCACTACAAGCGCCACAAAAAAAACGGCAATCACGGCAAAATAAAGCCTATTTTTTAAATCGGAAAATTTGTTCATCATGATCCTCTCAATCTCCTTTTTCTGGCCTGATATTCCAAAATAGCTTCATAAAAATGTTTTTGGGTAAATTCAGGCCATAAGACATCACTAACAACCATTTCAGCATAAGAAATCTGCCACAACAAGAAATTACTCAATCTCCTTTCTCCACTTGTCCGAATCAAAAGATCCGGATCGTTCCATTGCGCGGTATCGAGATAGGATGCAATCAAACTCTCATCAATCATCTCTTTTCTGATTTTTTTCTGTTCAATATCTTGCGCTATTTTTTTCACAGCCCGCGTGATATCATCACGCCCTCCGTAGTTGACTGCAATAATCAAATCGAACACAGAACCTCCAGCGGTCGCTTCCATCACTTCCTCAAGGATCATTTGCAATTCTACGGGAAGGGCGGAGAGATCTCCAATCGCTTTTAAGCGAACCTTTTGAGCGATTAGATCGTTTTTTTGCTGCTGCAAATAAACGCGAAAAAGTTCCATCAAGGACTCAATTTCGAAAACAGAACGATTCCAATTTTCAGTAGAAAAAGCATAGACAGTAAAAATTTTTACTCCGTATTCTATGGCCACTTGTACGAGATTCTTCAAAACAGCGGCGCCCTCCAAATGACCGGCCGATATCGGCAAATGATTTTTTTTTGCCCATCTGCGGTTCCCATCCATAATGATTGCCACATGAGCTGGAATATGATCTGGATCAGGCACAAGACATGATTCCGATAACGATTTCTCTATTAGAGCCATTTTTTTTCCTACAAAGAACCTTAAAGATTTTCATAAGCAAGGAATTTTGTAAAGCATCCTAAATAATGTAATAAAAATTTCGTCAAAGTTTTTTCTCCATAGGTATTTATATTTTAGGTAGCCTGGAATGTTTCGATAGCATATAATGACTTTTTAAAAAATTGCTCGTATTTTGAGCAGTAAGTTATTTAGACTTAAACAAGAAAAAGAGGACTGATGCAAAAAAAAAAGACATGGCAATTCATTCTTATCTTATCTGTACTTATTCTGACCGTTTACAATATTTTACCGACTATTTTTTATTATTCTAAACCTCTCCATAAACCAATAGGGCAAAAACAAGCAAATACTATTGCTTTTTCCATAGCCGAGCGTATTAATTCTTTAGAAGAAGAATCAATCCGTTGGATTCGCAATTATTGTTCTTTGCTTAAGGTGGCCCCCTTATCTATCGAATGCTCTAAAGAAAATCCTCTCTTAATTGAAGTGAACTTTTCCAAAGAGGCTGATGCAGCTAAATTGAGCAAATATATGCCTCAGGCAGGAGTATTGATCCCTTTTGTTCCCTCTCAACTCAGTCTTGCCCCCATAGTTACAAGCGACACGAAAAAAATAATTCTTCAAAGAAAAATTGGCATTCATTTCGACACAAAACAAAATGACGAATATTTTTCTTTTTCCTTCAAAAAAACTCCTAACGGAGAAATATCGGATCTCTATCAAAAAGTGACCTTAGATCGAATGGCGCAAATAGCCATTGCTATAGGAGGAATCAGTCAACCGGCGTTAATGATAGAGACTGTTTTAGAAAATCCCAATACCTCTCTTGCGGAAGATCTTACCCTAGCTCTTGCTCAAGACCTTCATGACTTTACCAAAGTATTTCCCAAAAATTCTTCTATAGCACAACGATATTTTGCTACGTTTACCCAAGGGGATATAAAAAATAAAAGCGATCGTTTTTCTAGCTTTATCACGGTTTTGGATCAATTAAAAGACAAAGTCCGCATGGAAAAAGCATCCTTGAACCATCAAAAAAATGATTTTGTCGATAGTCAAAAGCTTCAGCTGTTAGATCACAAACTTCAACTGCTTACCGATACGTTGGCTCTCTGCAATGAATATAAATCGATTTTTATGAAAGGACAGATTCCTTGGAGCTTTAATGCTCTGCGATCGGAGTTAGATTTTCTTTTCCATAAAGATCCTTCAGAAAAAATATTAACTCTAACAGTCGGAGATAAAAATCCTTTTATAGCGACAATCGCCCTGGACTGGACTAACGAAACTATTTCTCTTGCTCTTCATGACGACTTGATTACAGCGCAAGAAACCTTCACACGTAATGCTCAAGATCAATATGATCAACTTCTGATCAACGAAATAGCCCTGATTACGCAAAATACGGACGAACACATTCTTTCTAAAGGAACTACTTTTAGCGTTTCTTTGCCTACTCTTACTGGCAGCAAAAGTTTCTTAACGCTGGATCTTGCCAAAATTGCTGAGCAGCAAACGAAAAGAATCATGAATGCTATTCTATCAGGATGGCATCCTAAGCATGACGAGCTATCTACACAAAATTTTCCAATATATGATTATACCACCTATTCGACTCTTCCCCCTGAAAAGAAAACATTATGCCTGGTCGTCTACACTCCCTCTATTCATACTTCTATTCCTCTTCCGGGAACCCGTCCCAACTCTATTTACGTAATAGCTAAGGGATTAGACCGTATTATAAAAAAATATGAAGCGCACCCTGATACTCCGTTGGCTCAAGCCTTTTTAGAAGATTTTAAAAAACTTCAAAATTTACTGACCCAAAATGGTTTTATCGGATTTGCCGGCAGTTCTCCTTATCTTTTCTCCGATTTTAAAAACGATTTTATTTTTGAAAAAGGGGACTATTACCAAACAATCCTTGCTGCAACACGGGAAAATTTTCAAGTTTTTGGAACTAAAAAATATGCAATGCTAGAATTTTCCGATTTAGAGCAAAGAATTCTAACTCTCAATAAAATCGAATCAGCCATTCATGAAGATCTGCTGAAAGCCAAAGATGAATATCATTCGGCACAAGTCAGTCTCAATCCTGAACGTCGATTAGAAGTACCTCCTCCCATACGAAGTGTTTTTTGGGATAATATATCTTTGAGCCTACGAAAATATTTTCGAGGGGATGAAAGAAAAATTCTTCATTGGGGACTGGATCTTTCCGGAGGAAAAACCGTACTTATAGAGTTACGAGACAACAATAATAAGGTAGTTACTAACGAAGCGGATCTTAAGCAAGGAGTGAATGAATTATATCAAAGAGTCAACAAAATGGGCATCTCGGAGGTGACCATTCAAACTGTCAACAACAGTATTATTCTCGACTTTCCGGGCTCACAAAATTTTTCAGCAGTAGATCTTATTCAAGCATCTTCAATGTATTTTCACATTGTCAACGAAAAATTTGGCCCTAATAATACAGATCTTGCCGTACATGTAAACCGGTTTTTACAAGAAATTTGGAATGAAGCTGTTGTTACGAACCGAAAAGACAGTGAATCGATCAATCGTATTGCCTGGAAACATCTTTATGGAGATCCGCTCAATGCGGATGTTATTCAACCCCGTTCGGCTTCGGCAAAAATTCTCTATGACCATGGACTACGTCTTGCTTCTCCTTTTGAAGAAAAACCTTCTTCGCTTTTTGATGATTCGCTTTCCAAAATCGGTTTATTACGAGGGGACGATTTTTCCCAATGGGGAGGACAAACACATCCTTTAATGATCGTTTTCTATAATTTTACATTGGAAGGAACCAATTTGACCAACATACAATCTGCTTATGATCCTTCCCGTGGTAATTTCTTGCGATTTGATGTTCGAGGAAGCTATACGACCGATTCCAAAGAAAAAATGAATCCTCGAACGGTTTTATATGAATGGACCTCTCGTTTTGCTAAAACAAAAATTTCTCAGACTCCTTTAGAAGCCTATGGACATGGCAAGGGATGGCGCATGGCTGTTATCCTGAACAATTACATTGTCAGTGCTCCTCATTTAGAAGACGCCGTTTCCGACAGCGCGACCATTACAGGAAGTTTTACAATGCGCGAAATTAATCGCCTTGTCGCTGATTTAAAAGCGGGATCGCTAAGTTTTACTCCGCAAATACTTTCAGAAAAAAATGTCAGCCCTGAACTAGGAAAATCCGAAAGAGCTAAAGGAATTATAGCAACCATTGTTGCCTTTTTTCTCGTTGTAGTAGCAATGATAGGCTATTATCGTTTTGCAGGGATGATTGCCACAGTGGCTGTATTCATTAATCTTTTGATTATTTGGGCAACATTGCAGAATTTACAGGCTACTCTTTCTCTGGCTGGTATTGCAGGTGTCATATTAACAGTCGGTATGGCCGTTGATGCGAACGTTTTAGTCTTTGAACGGATCAAAGAAGAATCCAAGTTATCGCAGAGGCTCTCTGCTGTATTGCAAGCAGGCTATCAGAAAGCTTTTAGTGCGATTGCAGATTCTAATATTACAACTATTATAGCAGCTCTTATCTTATTACATTTCGATGCGGGTCCTATTAAAGGATTTGCCATCACCTTAATTATCGGAATTGCCTCCTCGATGTTCACTGCGCTATTTATGACTCGTTATTTCTTCACAAAATGGGCAGAAAATCCTCAACATAAAAAATTGAACATGCATGATTGGATCAAAGGAAGTAACTTCAATTTTCTCAAAGCAGCCAAATTTGTCATTTTTGGTTCCATTATAATGATTTTCCTCGGATCTATTACAGCATTGCACCAAAAAAGCCATCTGTTGGGAATGGATTTTACAGGAGGATATTCTCTTAGTGTTGAAATAACCCCTACAGAAGACCATGATTATCGCCGTAAAGTTGAAAATGCTTTGACGAAAGCTGGAGCCTCTTCCAATAACATTCAAGTACGAGAATTGACTCCCAAAAACAATCTGCGTATTTACCTAGCTAAAGGAATGAACGAATCGGGTCAACCTTTCTATGAAATGCCTTTAGAAGAAGAGAACGAAAATATTCTCTATCCTTATGAAAATAATCCCCGCATTGTATGGGTAATCCAAGCCTTGCAACGAGCAGAGATTGACATTGAGCCATCCAGTTTAGCAAAGCTCGATACATCTTGGACAGCGATTAGTGGTAAAATGTCTCAGACCATGCGATCCCATGCTACTTGGGGATTATTGCTTGCGCTTATTGCTGTTCTAATTTACCTCACGGTACGCTTTGAATGGAAATATTCTATAAGCGCCATTATATGCCTTGTACATGATGTTGTGATCACTTTGGCAACCATTGCGATTCTCAATTATTTTGGGGCTCCTTTACAGATTGAATTAAACACTGTGGCAGCATTGATGACGATCATTGGATATTCTTTAAATGATACAATCATTATCTTTGACAGAATTCGAGAAGATGTGGATGTCATGCGAAAAACATCTTTCACAGAAGTTATTAATCGTTCCTTGAACATCACTCTCAGTCGTACGACGATCACTTCGTTAACGACTCTTTTAGTATTGCTTGCCTTGGTCATTCTTGGCGGTTCGACCATTTTCAGCTTTGCATTTGTCATGACGCTCGGAGTGATCTATGGCACATTATCTTCGATATTCATCGCATCGCCGTTAATGTTATTTTTTCATCGATTAAAAGAAAAAAAGGAACAGCGCGCTGAATGATCTCGCAGTGGCAACATCATCAAGAGCCAATATGGGTCTATCCGGAAGAAAATGCGAAATGGACGCAAAAAATCATCCAAGAATTTAATATTCACCCTGTGATGGCCCAAATACTGGTTTCTCGAGGGTTCACTGTTTTAGAGGACATTCATCATTTTCTTTATGCGAAACTTCCCAACCTCTTTTCTCCTAATCTTTTTCGAGATATGGACAAAGCGGTAGCGCGCATCCAAAAAGCTCTTGCTCGAAAAGAAAAAATTTTAATCTATGGGGATAACGATGTCGATGGAATGACAGCGGCAGCCTTACTTACCGAATTTTTCAGAGAAATTGGATTAGAGGCCTTTTATTATATCCCCAACACTTCCTTCCAAAAAAAGGGTATTTTCGGGGATGCTTTAACCTTTGCTTTACAAGCACACTGTACCCTTTTAATCACGGTGGACTGTGGCATTACGGCCGCTCAAGAGATCCAAAATGTCGTCAGCCAAAATATTGATGTTATTGTCACCGATCATCATGAACCCACTTCCAAAATTCCGCACTGTATTGCAACCTTAAATCCCAAATTGGTCAATAGCACTTATCCAAACAGAGAAATTACTGGCGTCGGTGTTGCCTTTAAGCTTGCTCATGCTGTCACAAACTTCCTTATAGACCATAAAATCATTCCTGATGACAAAATCAATTTAAAAAGTTATTTAGATCTTGTTGCTTTAGGCACTATTTCCGATATGGGATCTCTTCTTGGAGAGAACCGCATTTTAGTTCGCTACGGTCTACAAGAACTGCAAAACACTCGCAGGATCGGGTTATTGCAATTATTTAAACTCTGCGATCTAAAGGCTGCCGACATCACTCCTATGGACATTGCCTCAAAAGTTGCTCCTCGTCTAAACAGCTTGGGACGCATTGCGGATCCTATGAAAGGGGTAGAACTCTTATTAATTAAGGATAAATATCGTGCAGCAACATTAGCCAAACAACTCGATCAATATAACGTAGAACGGCAAAGAATCGAAAGAGAAGCTTCTTTAGACATTGAAAACTTTATCAAAAATCATCCCAAGCTTCTTTCCGACAAAGCCTTAGTACTTCATTCCAACAAATGGCATCCGGGAATTATTCCTATAATTGCAGCCCGCCTTGCAAAGCAATACAATCGTCCGGCTCTACTGATTGCCATTGAAAAAGATTTGGGAAAAGGATCTATTCGCACCATTCCTGAATTTCCTCTTTTATGGATCCTTAAAAAACATCAAGAACATTTAGTCAATTTTGGGGGGCATGATTATGCCTGCGGTCTTTTGATCAAAAAAGATAATATCGCGATCTTTCGTACCGAGTTTATTAAAGAGGCCAATAAAATATTACAAGACCTAGATGTCATTTCCAAACTGTATCTCGATGCTCCTGTGCAATTTGATGATCTCACTTTTGATTTCATGGAATCCTTAAAACTCTTAGAACCCTATGGCAATGAAAATCCTCCTCCTGTGTTATATACGGACGCCAAACAACCCTGGGTTCCCAAAACGGTGGGAAAAATTCACTTAAAAATTTATTTAGAACAAAAAGACAAAATCCTTGAAGGCATTGGATTTAATTTATCTTGGAAAAGAAGGTTCCTCGCAAAAAAAGACTCCTGTGTCCGCGTAGCCTTTACTCCTGTGATCAATACCTTTCAGAACAAAACCAGTATTCAACTGCAAATACGAGATCTAAAACTCACTCAATAATTTTTTATGAAGGGGAAACAATAAAAAAAAAATTTGTTGTTTCGGGTTGCATGACAATCTTTTTCCCGTAAAGGAAAAATCATCATCACAATAGATCTTTCTCAAGGATCCAGATCTATTGTAACAAAGCTTCTCTGATCATCCAGCTTGTGGAGCATCATTTCGTTTATAAACTTCTCATTGGTGAATAACTGACTATCTTTGTTTGAAGGAGCAATCTAATATCATTTAAAGAGCACGTTCGAAATTCCGCTCGCTTTAGAATCTCTGATATTTTATCCCTTGTCCACAGCAATCCTCTCTCCTCTTCAATCCGGCTTAAGTAAGATTCTCTTTGCGCTCTTATCAATGTTTCGACAGCTCCTTGAAAAATCTTTGCGATCATCTTTTTCCAAGGATTGTCTTGCGCTACTATTGACACTTCACTAGAACAATTTTCTTCTAATTTTTGAAATTGTTTACGCCATTTATTTTTTTTAGGATGGGAATCGGGAAGAGCTTCCAAAAAGGTCTTTAACTGTCCATAGGCATAAAAATGTGACTGTACAATTTTATTCCATTCTTGACAAACTCTTTGACAAATATCCGGATTGGCTCTCCCTAAAATATTCCATAGGATTTCTGGTGGGAGATCCTGGATAGAAAGACCAGTCGAAGGATTTGGTGATACAGGGGGCAAATGATCGGTAGATCTTCGCCAGAAGGAGAATAAACAAGACATAAAAAAACTTCCTTTATTTTTTATTATAAAAAAGCCCGCATCATCAGCGGGCTAATTAATAGCACAATTAAATTTCATTAAAACTACTACTATTATCCCACTTGTTCATCAAAAAATCGAGAACGGTTGAGATAATTCGCTTTATAATTATTAACGTCACCGATATGAATAACCCAAGCAGCTCCTTTACGAGATGCTTTGAGCTGTCCTATTCGAGTTGCATAATAAATCTTTTGAGCGGGAACATCCAACATTTTTGCTACTTGATTAATAGAATAAAATCCTTTTGTATTATCAAAAACAAGTTCTCCATTATGAACGGATTTAGTTCTCGAATATTTGCTTTCATTATAACCTTTCAAATCTTCCAGGCGGATCATCCATCGCGTTCCGTTTTTTGATGCTTGTAATTTTCCAAGTTTTATTGCGACATAAATAGCCTGTCGTGTGACGTTATTTAAGCGAGCGGCTTCCGTAATAGAAACAACGGTTTTTGATGAAGAGTGTTCGGCGACTCCATCAATTGTGCGTATTTCAATAGCATCCCGATTGGATCTATCATGGAAGTTCTGCTCCATATTTTCCTCAAACATTTTTACTTCCTCCTATTTATAATTTTTATATTTTTTTAATTAAACAATTTTAAGTATTAATTATTTCATAAACATTAATTCAAATCAATAAACATCTTAATAAAATCTTAACCTTTTTCAACAAAAAGCATTATTCCTTCATTCTCAATATTTTAAAAAAAGTTTCTTAGAAAATTCCTATTTGCTATACTAAAACACATCAAGCAATCCCTTAGGAGTAAGCATGTTACGTCGAGTGTTTTTTTCTATATTTTTTTTGTTTTGCTCCCTCCAGGCTACCATCTCTCCATCAGAGCAACTGACTAGTGGTGATGTTCAAAAGCAAATGAAAATTCTTTTAGCCTCCCATGTCACTTATAACGAACTGAATCAAGAAATTGTCCAAAGGATGATGCTAAATTTCTTGGAATTATTGGATCCTACTAAGCTTTACATGATGGAACCTGAAATCTCCAAATGGACTCATCCTGAAGAGCAACAGTTAGATCTTGTCTTGCAAGAACTCAAAAAAGGGTCTTATCGAACATTTTTTACTATTTATGATTACATGGTTCATGCCATACAAAGGCGCAATGATTTTGAGAGTAAAATTGACGAACAGGAACTTCCGGAAGTCGTTGATAATAAAGAATTAAAGAATATTGAATGGTGCTCCTCTGAAAAAATGCTCATGGACCGATTGAGCATGGTCCGATCTTTACAAAAAAAAGCTGCCAAAGATCTTAATGAAAAAGATTTTCTCCTTTTAGCTACACGAAGGCGACTAAACCGAGAAAAAACGATACTTGGAACATCAGAAAATGACCGAACCCAGGAAATGCACCAGACCCTATTAAAAGCTTTTGCCTCTTCTCTTGATGCCTATACCAATTATTTTACCCCCAAAGAGGCCCGGTCTTTAAAAATTCATCTTGAACAACGCTTAGAAGGAATAGGAGCGCAATTACAAGAAGCCGTCAACGGCCTTAAAATTGACCGTATTATTCCTTCCGGCCCTGCCGAGAAAAGCCATGCCCTTAAAGCGGGAGACCTAATCGTTGCCGTGAACAACGAGCCTATCATTGGAATGGACCTTTCCGATGCGGTCGAGTTGATCAGGGGAAAAAAAGGGACCAAAGTACAACTCACGATTCTTCGAGAAACTGAAGAACAAAAACAGACGAAATTAGAAATTGATATTATTCGTGATGAAATTTTTCTAGAAGAATCCCGCATAAAATCCTCTATTATTCCATTTGGGGATGGCGTGATCGCACATATCCATCTGATGAGTTTTTATCAAGATCCTTCCCGATCTTCTTCTAAAGATATTCAAAAGACTCTTGAAGAGATTGCCGAAAAAAACATGATCAAGGGAATTATCTTGGATGTTCGCAATAATGGTGGCGGGCAAATCCAACAAGCCGTCGAAGTGGCGGGACTTTTCGTATCTAAAGGCATTATGGTCTCTGTGCAATATCCTGATGGCTTTATACAACATATTCGCAACTTTAACGGAAAAATTCTCTCCGACAAACCGCTTATTGTTTTAACCAATCGCATCACCGCATCTGCCGCGGAAATTGTCGCAGGAACCTTACAGGATTATAAAAGAGCTCTTGTCGTCGGCGACAGTAAAACATTTGGCAAAGGAAGTTTTCAAAATTGTACGATCAATATGAACCCTAACAGTTCTATTAATTCTCTAGGAGAATATAAAGTTACTCGAGGGCTCTATTACACAGTATCGGGAAAAAGCCCTCAGCTACGCGGCGTAACTCCCGATATTTGTGTTCCAGGCATCTATTCTGCTTTAAAAATAGGAGAAGAATACAATAAATATCCCTTACAAGTATCTTCTATTTCCTCCAATTTTGAAGATACGCTAAACGACATCCCCCAAGAACATAAAAATGAGTTTATTTTACTCTACAAACATAATTTGCAAAAAATATTAACCATGTATGATGCCTATCTTCCTCTTCTTGAAAAAAACTCTCAAGAAAGACTGACCACCAATGAGGCCTATCAACAACTTCTAGAAGAGACAAAAAAAGAAGAGTACAATTATGATAAGGTCTCCCAGCTCAATCAAACCGATCTCCAGTTATCGGAAACGGTCAATATCATGAGAGATCTTATTTATGCTAAAGAAATGAGCGAAGCCGCTAATTTTTAACGAAGGATATGTTATGGTAGTTAGAACGAGAATAGCCCCCTCCCCCACAGGAGATCCCCATGTAGGAACCCTCTATACAGCGATATTAAATCTCGCCTATGCACACCACTTTGGAGGACAATTTATCCTTCGGATTGAAGATACGGATAAAACCCGTTCTCGTCCGGAATACGAAAAAAATATTTTTGAGGCTTTGAAATGGGGACTGATTCATTGGGATGAAGGTCCTGATATCGGGGGTAATTTTGGACCGTACCGACAATCAGAACGACTAGATATCTATCAAAAACATATTCAGATCCTTCTCGAAAAAGAAAAAGCCTATAAATGTTTTGCTACCCCTGAAGAATTACGGGAAATGAGAGAGGTCGCCCAAAAAACGGGGCAAAAAGTAGGGTATGATCGCCGATATCGAAACCTCTCAAAAGAAGAGATCAAAAAAAGGGAACAAGAAGGACAACCTTATGTAATCCGATTGAAAGTGCCTTTAACAGGAATGTGTACATTTGAAGATGGCATCAAAGGAACAATTACGACTCCCTGGGCCGATGTCGATGATCAGGTCCTGATGAAATCTGATGGCTATCCCACCTATCATTTTGCCAATGTAGTGGATGATCATCTGATGCAAATCACTCATGTGATCCGTGGGGATGAATGGATCTCTTCTACACCAAAACACATTCTCCTCTATGAATCTTTTGGATGGGAAAAACCCTCCTTTTTACATATTCCACTCCTTTTAGGAAAAGATGGCAAAAAACTCTCTAAAAGAAGAAACCCCACATCGATTTTTTTCTATAAAGACAGTGGATATTTACCGCAAGCCCTTGCAAACTTTTTAACTCTCATGGGCTATAGTATGACCGGAGAAAAAGAAATCTATTCTTTACAGGAACTTATTCAAAACTTTGATCCGCAAAGAATTGGTAAATCCGGGGCCTTTTTTGACATCCAGAAATTAAACTGGCTCAATCAAAAATATATCATTGAAACGACAACCCCTTCCACCCTTTTAGAACATCTAAAACGATGGCAATTCAACGATATTTTTATGGAAAAACTGATGCCATTAGCCCATACACGCATCAAAACGTTCGGCGATTTTTTTGACCTTTGTAATTTCTTCTTTATCAATACCATTCCTTTGTCCACCGAGCTTTTAACACCACATAACATCACTCCAGAGATAAGCGCCTCATTACTCCAGACAATGCTTTGGATCATGGAAAAAACGGATATTTGGTCTCAAGACGCTGTTGAAAAAGCCTCTCACGATCTTGCAGAACTTTTTAAGGTCCCTCATAAGAAAGTAGTCATTCCCCTTCTCTATGAAGCAATCATGGGAAAACAGTTTGGCCCCCCTCTTTTTGCTTCTATAGAAATTTTAGGGAAAGAACGTGCAAGAGCCCGATTATTGCAGGCTATCGAATTTCTTGGAGGTCTTTCCAAAAAGAAATTGGATCTCCTCAACAAGAATTTTACCAAAGGCGATTGCTCTCTACTAAATCACTAACACTTTAAAAACGTGAGTTATTTGACGGATCGGAAATATTCTCGGCAGGATTTTCTGTTTTTTCTCCTTCAGAGATAATATATCCTCTCTCAACTCCATTTTCGAGACCGCAACTAGAAAAAATAAGAAATAATAAAAAAAATAAAATTGCTCGCATAACCTTTTTAGTTTTATTATCTAAGTGTATAGTACAAACAAGACGGATCCATGTCTAGAGAAAAATTATGAAAAAAAAAGGTTCTTTTGAAACAACCCTCTTATCGAGAAAACTGCTAAATCCCCATACACTGGGCAAACCTACCTATCATCTCATCCTCGATGCTAAAAATCTTCCCTCTCCCTTTACTCCCGGGGACAGCCTAGCCATTCTTCCTCAAAATGATCCGGAAACCGTACAAAAAACACTACAGGTTCTCAAAGCCACTGGGGATGAACTTGTAGAGGATCCTCGAACAAAAAAAACATATTCTCTCATACATTATCTCTTATTTCATGCCAATATCACCCGTTGTTCTTCAAGTATTATCCGCCTTTTATACGAACGTCATCCTCAACCACAAAAAAAACAAGAACTCGAATTCCTGCTTATTCCTGAAAACCAAGAAAAATTAACAGCCTTACTACATTCTCACGAACTATGGGATCTGCTTCTTGCCTATCCAGAAGTTTCGGTAACCTATCAAGAAGTATGCCCTAAATTGCTTCCTCTTCTTCCTCGCCTTTACTCTATTTGCTCTGCCCATCAAACTTGCCCTTCTGAAATTCATCTCATCGTCGCTCTCGTTACCTATACGACTTCAGGGAAACCCCGAAAAGGCGTTTGTTCTCATTTTCTCTGCTTGGGGGCAAAAGAAAAAATCACTCCGCTTCCTTGCTATATTCATCCTTCCCACAAATTTTCTCTCCCGGCACCTGACAAGGACATCATTCTTCTGTGCAATGGGACAGGGATTGCTCCTTTTAGAGCCTTCTTAGAACATCGCTACACCAATAAATCTTCCGGAAAAAACTGGCTATTTATGGGGCAGAGAAATAAGGAACATGATTTTTTCTATCGAGATTTTTTTGAAAAACTCGAACGAGAAGATTTCTTAAAACTATCTCTCGCTTTTTCTCGAGATCAAGAGAAAAAAATCTACATCCAAAATCTGATGCTCCAAGAATCCGCAACTGTTTGGCAATGGCTTGAAAAGGGCGCCTATATTTATCTTTGCGGCAGTGCTCAAACGATGGCAAAAGATGTCTTGATGGCCTTAGAAGAAATCATCCGAGAAAGGGGTTCTTTAAAAGAAAAAGAAGCTTATGCTTATATGCAAACTTTGAAAAAAGAAAACCGACTTTTAAAAGACGTTTATTGATCGTACGCGGTCAAAAGACAAAGACATTGCATTCCCTCTCCCCGGCCAAAAGAGGTTAATTCATCTCCGGAAGTGACCGTCAATCCGACTTGTTCCATGGAAATATGCAACAAGGCCGCTATATTTTTTCTAATCGCAACAATCCTGTTTTCTAATCGAGGCCTTTTTCCTTCTATCGTAAAAGCAACATGGACAATAGTGCTTTGGAGCGTCTTCAAAGCCTCTTGAAGATAGATGTTGGAGTCCCTGATCCCTTGCCTGCACAGGGTAATCGCAACATCTCCTAAAATAGAGACGCCGCTAAGAGAAGAGATGGCATTACAAAGAGCATGAAGGATCACATCTCCATCCGAATCAGCCTCAAAAGCTGCTGCATCTGGAAGTATTATCCCTCCTAAAACACAACCCTTCTTTGTATGCGAAAACCGATGACTATCCTGTCCTATTCCTACTCGAAATTTAC
>JAFGFA010000027.1 GCA_016931275.1 Parachlamydiales bacterium | reverse complement strand
TTATGGAACAAAAAAATACGTTTTACTATTATGAAATTAAGATCGAGGGATCATGAGAATTCTTGTTAGCTTTCTTGCCTTAATGCTTTGCGTGTCAAACGTTTATGCAAAAAAATCAGGCTATGATCTTGAAGATTTTTTCTATACAGGGCCCCTTATCACTCCCTCTGCTTCTAATTTAATTCCCAAAGAAATATGTCTACAGCCTTATCTTTTTGTCTTTGACTACTATGGGGAATATAATCATGCATGGAAAAAACATTCAACGACAAAAAGCTTCTCTGTAAACCCTCTTATTTTTGTTCAAACCGGAATAACTCAATGGCTCGATGTGACAGGAGTTTTCAATGGATATTACAATAAAAAAGACAAGGAAGATACCTTCAAATATGGAGATACCAGTATCACGTTTGGCATACAGCTTTCTAGAGAAACAACTCATATTCCGGACATGAGAATTACCCTTTCCGAATCCTTTCCAACAGGCAAATACCAAAAGCTAGCCCCCCAAAAAGAGGGTATTGACGGTGTAGGTTCGGGCTCTTATGTCACAACATGTGCCTTTAACCTATCGAAAATTCTAGAATGGTTTCAACAACATCCTATTAATACACGGATGTCTTTGGCCTATTCTTTTCCATCCAATGTTCATGTCCAAGGGTTTAACACCTATGGAGGAGGATATAATACCAACGGGACCGTCAAACCGGGAAAATTGCTTTCGGCAGATTTTGCCTTTGAATATAGTTTTACAGGCCGATTTGTCTACGCTATGGACTTTGTCTTCACGTACAACTCTTCCATACGATTTTCGGGAAATGTCGGAACAAACAATGATGGTTCTTTGGCGACCATGACTTCTCCGGAAGCCTATCGGTTTAGCATTGCTCCCGCATTGGAATATAATTTCAATCGGAATTTTGGAATTATCGGCGGTGTGTGGACTTCTCTGGCCGGGAAAAACAGTACAGACTTTATTTCCGGAGTCATTTCCTTAGTGGCTACTTATTAAATTTTATATGTTCTTACGATATGTTGCTTATGCATCTTTTGTTATTTCGTATAGACATCAAAGCATTCTGCAATCTCCGGTAGACAAAGATATTAGAGAAGGGCATTTCTTTCTTGCCCAACGAGAAAGTGACATAAAAGACTCCATCCTAAGAACCCTTAGGCTTTAGCTGTGAAAGTATGTCAGAGCCCCTTAATCGGAATAGCATAAAATAACACGAAGGATTCTTCTCCCGGGTTTTTATGACCTAAGTTCGCATTGGAAATATGATAAAAATGAAGCCCACAGCGGGATAAATTTTTCCACTGCCAACCTACTTCAATTCCCGAACGAAACTCCCACTTACAGCCTAAATCTTTGCCTCCCCCTTTATGAAAATATCCAGCGGCAAAATCAGGAGAAAGAACCAAATGATCTTTGAATATCCAATCAAGCCCAAATCCCCCGTAAGCATAAATGGATCCCTGAAACGTCGACATGATCCCTACCATGGGTCGAAAAGTCGCAAATTCATATCGAGATTTAAATTCAAGACGCATCTCTCCGGTTCTTTGATGAGTGCGAAGGGCATTATAGATCCCAATTCCATACGATAAAAGGTTTACCTTTTCTTTTCCTACTAGAACAAAAGGAACCATCAGAGCGAAAAAGAAAAGTTTTTTCACAAAGCCTCCTATTTTTCTCATATAACTGCCGAACAATTCTTTGGATAGCTTTTTATCAAAAAAAATATTGGAGAAGAATTTCAATTTGTTTACTATAGTTTTTAAATAAGGAGATAAAACATGTTTTTTCGAATGCTCATTATCCTTTGTTTCCTTTTATGCTCTACCAGTTATGCCGCAATTCGCGGAGGAAAGAGAACCGATATCGGCTCTAGAACCTCCATCAAAGAAATTACCCAAAAACCGTCTGTTGATTCTAAAAAGCCATCTCGATAGCCAAGGTTTTTTTAGAAAAATTTTTGCCCTATATTTTTTTCCATGCTATGATTTCGTATTGATACGATCCTATGAGGCAAATTTATGAAAAAATTAATAATTGCATGTATATTTATGATTCCCCTCTTTGCAAATGAAATCCATCCTGGAAACCGAGTAACGATAAAAACCAGACCCTCTTCTATACATTCGACCACAAAAAGTGAAAAATCTACCGAAACTTTTGCCTCTGAAGATATTCCGTATCAAGCAGGATATAGCATCGATAGCAGATTGCTTCCCCATGAATATCATCTTCTCAATGGCAAAGATAGCACGAACGGAATGATAGAATTGGAAGACGGATCCATCTGGTCTTTAAAAGATACGCATGAAGAATGGGAAATGAATGATAATCTAGCTCTTTGCCCCAATACCAATTTCTTTTTCGATAAAGAATATCAATTCAAAATTTACAATCTGTACAAAGGAAATTTTGCCTATGCGAATATCAGCTTTGGTCCCTTTATTGACAATCCCGATACTTATATCATTGTAGATATCGACCAGAGTAATAACTCTCTTTGTTTCGGAAATCAAAATGTTGTATTTAGATGCAAAACAGATCCCACTGATAATAAAAGACTAAAACAATGGATACAAGATGACACGGTTATCATTGGATTGGAAGGACCTAAAAATTCAAGTCAATGGAAACATATTTTATTCAATTGTCAAACAGGAACAATAATTAAAGCCCGCATTATTGGAGAGTAAAAATAATGACTACAGTTTTTTGCTTTCACTGCAAAGCTCAAAATAGGCTTTTAGAAAAAAAAGTTCCTTTTCGAGCAGAATGTTTCCAATGCTCAAGTGATCTTCATGTATGCAAAAATTGTGCTTACTATTCAGTAGGAAAACCGAATGATTGTCTCATTCCCGATACCGAGCCCGTTTATGATCGGGAAAAACATAATTTCTGTGAAGAATTTATGCCAGGACAACTAATGCCCGCCGCTCAAAAAAATATCAAAGACATCGAAAAAGAGCTCTTTGACTGATTAAAGATTCTTGTTGGCCTCCATTAAATTCATGACCAGCCAAAATAATAAAAAAGGCATATACATCCATGCCGGATTAACAAATGCAATGACATAGGGAGTTGTTAGAAACAAAAACAATCCCATAAGGACAAAAACATAAAAAGCCGCAGCTGTAGGTTTCATCTTTTTTTGTAAATAATGATTGAGCACCGCATTTAAAATCCAAATTCCCCCAAAAAGAACGATTCCCTCAATAACATATCGAAAAATTCTCATTTTTCTGCCCTCATCACATCATAGATCAAACAAAGAATTAAAATGATGGCATATTCTGATACGACAACATCAAATCCCAAGTAAAAAGCAAGAGGCAGCAAAAGAATCAGTCCTATAAAAAATGTAACGTACGAAGCGGTGATTTGCTCGCTCCCTTTTCGAACTAACCAAAATTTTATAAAACGTGTCAATGCGATAACAATAATGACCGCCACTAAAAAATTCGAAAAAAACTCCTGCATATCTCTTATCTCATATTACTATATACCATATGTAAAACATCAAAAGATTATTTGACAAATCAAAAGACTATATACTTTTCCAAGAAAATGCTAAAGATAAAGGAATTATAAAGAGGAACGCTATTCAATTATGAAAATTTCACAGCATTACATTCTGTTTCCGGAAAGATCCAAAACTTTTAATCGTCGAATAATATCCAATCTAGGAATCTCGGTAATTTGATTAAAGGAAAGATCTAATTCTAAAAGACTGCTGAGATATTGTATTGCAGCAGGAATAGTACGG
Organism: Parachlamydiales bacterium; assembly: GCA_016931275.1. Taxonomy (GTDB): domain Bacteria; phylum Chlamydiota; class Chlamydiia; order Chlamydiales; family SM23-39; genus JAFGFA01. The sequence goes on along the minus strand of JAFGFA010000027.1, from coordinate 17,079 downwards.
ATCTGATTCCCAGAAAGATCTAATTTTTGCAAGGCTCTTAATTCACCGATTTCCTCGGGAATATAACTGATTAGGTTTTCTGAAACATTTAACTCTTGTAATCCTCTAAGAAAACATATTTCACGAGGAATTCTTGTTAATTTATTACTAATATGCAATTTTTTGATTTGTAAAAAAATCCGGGCATTATCCGGATTCAAAAAATATCCTCTATATACTTGTGCCTGTTCTTCTACAGATCCTTCCACTAAGGATAATTGAATTTGATCATCTTGCCCTTGCACGGCTTCAAATAAAACACAAAGATTACAATTTTCTATATATGCCGACAACGTATATAAATAATCCGTAACATTTAATAGTGTAGTTTGATTAGGATACAGCACTGCATTCATCTGTTCTACACTTCCCTCTCTAAATCCAACTCCATATATATATCCCCAACAAGAACAAGCCCCCAATACTTCTTTTCTGATGGCATCAATCATAGGAGAAAGAACATTTGTCAAAAGAACATCGTATTGATATGCCTTTTCTTGAATCAAACTATCTTCCTGTTCTTGTAAATATTGTAATTCATGATCCAGTTGTGCTTGCCATTTTGAAAAAGCAGGAACTCTTTGAAAAAGTCTCGTTAACATTTCATAATTTATATCTAATGATAGATTTCTCCAAAAGTGACAAACCTTCGGGATAATCCATGGATTGCCTACATAGGATAAGATTTTAATGACCAGTTCAGTAGGGCAATCATTTAATAAAAATGGTTGTTCTTGGAGAGACTGTTGAGAAAAAGAATTTATAAAAGCAACATTTTCAGTCATTTATCTTCCAAATAGACATAAACATGATATTCATCTGAAAATTCTTCCATCAACAGCGAATATCTTTCAATTTCCTTTCGTATCAGTTTCAGATAATCGAAATTAATATCGTGTTAAGAACAATGTCAATTTGATCATGTTCCTATCACAAAAATAGAGGTAATTATAATCCATCAAAAGTAACTCCTCAATATCAATTAATTTGTTTATTCAATTTTTGAAAAACTTCCTTTTATTCAAACAACAAGCCATAAAATATTCAATCAAGTCTACAATCCTCGCCCAAGCAAGAGGTGTAGCTAGCATTAAAACCGCAGCCATCTGCAAGATAGCATTTTGACACTTTCCACTAAATTCCTTATTGAATACGGCTTTGCGCAGTAAAAGAAGAAAGTCGATTGTTGTTCATCGAAGACATTCGTTGATCGTGCAGAAAAAAAGAGAAGTGATCTTCACGTGACAAAATAGAAAAACATCCTGATGTTCTGGTGTTATAAAAGCCACCAAGTCGCCAAAGAAAGATAGATTGTAGTTGTTACGATATCCGCTAAGGACAATACCACCGGTCCTGAGGCTACTTTAGGATCCAACCGTCCCCTATGCAAAACAATCGGGAAAAAAATACCAAAACTAGCTGAGGTCACGACAGAGATCCCAATTCCACAAGCAAGTGTTAAAGAAGGTTTTATTCCCTCGCCCCAAAACAAAGAGATAATTCCCACTAAGACACCGGCTGTTAAGGCTATAAGAGCTACAATATGCCACTCTTTTATCGCCTTGGCTATTATATGGCGCCATGTTAGCCTCGGACGACGGGTAAATTGAAGGCTATGGGTCATTGCCTGCATAGAAATAGACTCGCTTAAGCTCAGAACTAATGGGATAAACATCGCCAACATCAAGATTTTACTTAACACAAGCTGATGAATATTAGAAATAATAGCACAAACTATTCCTCCAAACATGGTACAAAAAATCCAAGGCATACGAAGACGATAATCACCGAAAACAGAACGTCTTTTTTCATCCTCCAAAGAAAGTCCGATAATTTGGAAGATATCGGAACGATGGCGAGCATCGGCGATATCAAAAGACTCCTCAATATACATTTCAACGTCAATAGCTCCGAGAAACTTGCCTTCAGAGGTCACTACAGGCAAAGCCAAAAGGCTATGTTGTGCAAATATTTCCAAAGCTTCATGAAGGGTCTTGTTTTCCTCTATCGAAATAACCACGTCGCTCATAATATCTCGCAAAGGCCTAGACCCCTCGGACAGAAGGAATTTTCGAGTAGAGACAACCCCCTTCAATATATCATCTCGATCCAGAACGTAAAAATAAATGACCTTGTCTTCGATATGTTTGTGCTGCAAATCAGCCAGCGCTTCCTCAACTGTTTGATCTTCATAAACAATGGAGGCAACTGGACGAACAATATCTCGAACCGGAATATGATTTTCTTTACCCATCATACATTTTTTTTAACTTATCATATTTTTTTTGACAACCTTCAAATGAATAATCTCTGTTAAACTCCGAAGCAATGTAAAAATCGGTGTTTTTTACCAATTTGCGCCTTCTCTTAGTTGACATTAATCACACTGAATGTTCTATACTACAACAGGTAATTATGACTATTAAAAACATTGCATTTCGTTAGATTGTGTTATAAATATTTTTATATTTTGCTAATTTATCGATGCTTATAGATCTCAATCATGAGGGATACTTTACATGTGTGGAATTTTTGGATATATCGGAACAGAGAATGCAGTAAAAACATGCATAGAAGGATTAAAACAGCTGGCCTACAGAGGCTATGATTCTTCCGGTATTGCCGGCATCCGAAAAGGACAGCTTGTATCTATTAAAGCGGAAGGCAAGATCGTTAATCTTGAAAAAAAAATACAGCTGAAAGATCTGGAGCTAGCCCCCATAATCGGCCATACCCGATGGGCCACTCATGGTATTGCTTCAGAAAATAATGCTCATCCTCATATCGATAGTAAAGAAACTCTTGCAGTTGTCCATAATGGAATTATCGATAATTTCGATTCCCTTCGAACATTTCTAAAACAAAAAAATATCTCCTTTCGTAGCGAAACCGATACAGAAGTAATTTCTCAATTGATCGCCTATCACTATGAGGGAAATCTCACTGTAGCTCTTAATAAAACACTTTCCTTACTGAAAGGTTCTTTTGCCATTGCGATTATTCATAAAGATTTTCCCAACCAGATCATCGCCGCCTCAAGAGAAAGCCCCCTAGCGATAGGCTATAACCATACAAAAAAAGAACGACTTATTTCTTCAGATCCAAATGCCTTCTTAGGGCGTAATCTGAACGTATTTTATTTGCGTAATGATGAGATTGCCGTTATCAATCGGCAAAAAATTGAAGTATTAGATGCCCATTTATCTCCCATTATCAAAAAAACCGAGAAGTTTAACTCCACTCTTACGTTCCCGACCAAAGAGGGTTATGAGCATTTCATGCTTAAAGAAATCTTCGAACAGCCTAACACCATACAAAAGGCTATGTTAGGACACTATTCCGAAAATTTTGGAACAGCTATATTCGACAACTTAAATTTTTCCAATCAAGAACTCATGGCTACCCGCCATATTTTAATCATCGCCTGTGGCACCTCCTGGCATGCTGGAAGTATCGGAGCATCTATGCTTGAAGATATGGCACGTATTTCCACACAAGCAGAAATAGCTTCTGAGCTGCGTTTTAAAAACCCCATCATTTCCGATAATACCCTTGTTATCGCTATTAGCCAATCCGGTGAAACAGCCGATACGATTGCAGCTGTTCGTGAAGCAAAAGCCAAAGGAGCCAAAATATTGGGTATCGTTAACGCCCAAAATACTACTTTAACCCGCGAATCCGATAGTTGCCTTTTCTTAAAAGCAGGTCCGGAAATCAGCGTTTGTTCTACAAAAGCTTTTACTTCTCAAATTACTGTATTAGCCCTATTTGCTCTTTACATGGCACGACTTCGTCACATGAGTAAAGAAGATGGCAAAGCTTTTTTAGACGAGCTGAAAAAAATCCCCGATGTTGTTACAGAGGTGTTGCAACGACATGAACAAATACAATCTTTAGCTAAAAAATACAGCACGTTTCACGATTTTTTCTTTTTGGGACGAAGATATATGCATACGACCTCTCTAGAGGCTGCTTTAAAATTAAAGGAAATTTCTTATCTTAATGCCAATGGCTACCCAGCAGGAGAAATAAAACACGGTCCTATTGCCCTTATCAGCCCCAAATTACCTGTAATTGCCTTTTGTGCTAATCATCAAACCTACGATAAAATCCTCGGCAACCTTATGGAAGTAAAATCACGAGGAGCCCCTATTTTGGCCTTTGCCCCTTATGGAGCCCATGAAGTTCAAGAAATTGCTGATGACGTCTTTTGGCTTCCTCCTACCATTGATGAATTGGCAACATACCCCTCTTCCATCGCCGCCCAATTGCTCGCCTATTACATTGCTAAAGAAAAAGGAACGGAAATTGACCAGCCCCGTAATTTGGCCAAATCGGTAACCGTTCAATGAAAAAAATCCTTTTTATTTTATCTCTATTGATTATCACCATCCTTGTCCTTTTACCGAAGATACTCTCTTCCCCTTTTGGTACAAAACTCGTAATTGCCTACCTAGAAAAAAAAACGGATAAAAAAATATCTATTGAAAGACTCGATCTTCACTGGATGGGGCCTCAAAACATCTCATATATTGTGATCACATCTCCCGATTATTCCCTATCGATAAAACGGTTGACAACCCCTTCTTCTCTTTGGAATTTTTTGGTTAAAAACATGGAAAACATTCATGCGGAGGCTTCTATAGAAGGCGGAACTCTTTCCCTTTCGTCTCCCAAACTGGGAGTTTTTGATTTTTTCGGATCCATTACCGCAAGAGGAGACGAATATGTTGCCCATATAGAAGGCAAGGCAATTCAAGAACAACAACAAGGAACTTTCTCTTTACAAGCACAATTACACAACGATCATTATTCTTTTGATCTGATTGCTAAAAATTTTCCTACATCTTTTCTAGATCCTTTGTATCCAACAGCACCGCCGTCCAATATTTTAGGCATAGTAGCAGACATTACCTGCTCTGGAACCCTTCAAAAGAACGAAGGACCTATAGAATTAAGCATCCAAGCCGAAAGAGCTTCATTACAACTATCTCTACAAAAAAATAATCATCTCATCACTTTGCGAGCACCCCTTAAGGCATCTCTTATGATAACTCCTTCCTTATTGCAAACCTTAAGAAGCTCCATTCCTGGTTTTTCCTCCTTAGACATATTATCTAAAACCCCTATCCATCTGTGGATCGACAAGGAAGGATTTCTTTTGCCTTGGGATCATAAAAAAAATATAACTATCAAAAAAGGAATCATCGACTTTGGCCAAATGACAACTTCCAGCCAAATTGCATTACTCTCCCTTTTCCATGTATTAAAGTTTTCAATTCATTCTTCGTTAGATAGAACAGAGATGTGGTTTTCTCCCTTAGAGTTTCAGATGCAACAAGAAAACATCTCTATAGGAAGGGTGGATATTTTGGTCGATCGATCCCTCCATATATGCTCTTGGGGAAATATTGATTGGAAAAACGATAAGATTCAAATGACACTTGGTATCAATGCAGACACTTTACAGCACGCTTTTGGAATCACAATGCTCTCTAATGATTACGTAATGAAAGTTCCCATTACAGGAAAAATCGGAAAAATAAAAATCGACTCTACTACTGCGGCTGCAAAGATCGCAGCCCTAAAAGCTTCTTCCTCACAAAAAGGAATCGCCGGTATTTTAGGGCTGTTTGTTCAAAAACTCGATAATCAAGACGATGTTCCTTCGCCGAAAAGACCCTTCCCATGGGAAAATTAATTTTCTTCCCTCTAAAGAACTAAGTCTTTCCGCGTATTTTAATAAAACTATGCCACGGTTATCTCTTTACATAGATAGACATCTTGCACAGCGTTAATAATTTTAACACCTTCTTTTAAAGGCCTTTGAAAAGCTTTTCTTCCTAATATAAGTCCCATACCACCGGCTCTCTTATTGATGACCGCTGTTTTGACGGCTTCTTCCAGGTCATTCTTTCCAGAAGCTCCTCCTGAATTAATCAGTCCCATACGTCCCATATAACAATTGGCTACTTGATACCGTGTTAAATCAATAGGATGATCAGAACAAAGTTTTGTATACATCTCTTCTTTCCACTTACCGAATTTAATAGTCTTAAATCCTCCATTATTCGTAGGAAGTTTTTGTTTGATAATATCCGCTTGAATGGTCACTCCGAGATGATTGGCTTGACCGGTCAAATCAGCAGCAGTATGGTAGTCCGTTCCTTCTGCTTTAAACGAAGAATTACGCAAATAACACCATAGTATCGTTGCCATACCTAGATCATGAGCCATTTCAAAAGCCTCGCTGACATCAACAAGCTGTTGACGGCTCTCTTCAGACCCAAAATATATGGTAGCCCCAACGGCAACACAACCCATTTCATAGGCTTTTTGCACAGAGCCAAACATCACTTGATTATAAGTATTGGGATAAGAAAGAAGTTCGTTATGGTTTATCTTTAAAATTAGAGGAATCTTATGAGCATATTTACGAGCTACAGCCCCCAGAACTCCTGAAGTGGTCGCCACCCCGTTACAGCCCCCTTCTATCGCTAACTTGATAATATTTTCCGGATCAAAATAATCGGGATTTAAGGCAAATGAAGCACCGGCAGTATGTTCAATTCCCTGGTCGACAGGAAGAATAGAGAGATAGCCGCTATTCTTAAGGCGTCCTTGAGAAAAAAGAGCTTGCAAAGAGCGCAAAACCCGAATATTACGATCCGATGGAGAAAAAATTTCATCGACCCAATTAGGTTGAGGAATGTGAATTTTATCTTTAGAAATTTTACATTGATGATTCAGCAAAAACTCGGCCTCATCACCAAGAAAGGATTGGATTTGAGCAAATGACATATTCTCTCCTTAGTTATTGTCTTTTTTTCCAAAACTCTTGGATCTCTTCGAGAGTTTTTCCTTTGGTTTCAGGAACCTTTTTCCATATAAACCATATAGCAAGAATACCAATAAAAGCATACAACCAAAATGTTCCTGAACTCCCGATAAGATCTACAAGCGTTAGAAATGTTATAGAGATTAAAAAATTACATGTCCAGTTTGAAAAAGAGGCGATACCCATAGCTCTTCCCCGAACACCCATGGGATAAATTTCTGCCATGATTAACCAAGCGATCGGACCGATGCTAATCGCAAAAAAAGAAACGTACATCATAATGCTCACAACAGCAATAGTCTTTACCAATGCTGTATGGATAAAAAAGACGCTGCCAAGAAATCCCAGGCTCACCACCATGCCACTCATTCCTAAAAGAAGCAAAAAACGTCTTCCTACAATATCAAGAAGCCAAAGGGCTACCAGAGTCATGATCGCGTTTATCAATCCGATACCCAAGGTGGCAAAAATTGCCGAGGAAGCCGAAGCAAAACCTACATTTTGAAAAATTTTCGGAGCATAATAAAAAACCGTATTAATGCCGGTGAGTTGCTGAAAAGCGCTCAACATAACCCCTACGACCAAGGCTGGCCGAATATTTTTCTCCAGAAGATGGCTCCATCTCACGATTTCTTGAGGCGATTCTTTTTTTGGTTCTATCACGCTTTCTTCTTTTTGCTGATTTCGATGGATTTTGCGAAGGATGGCTTGAGCTAAAGAATTTTTTCCATGTGCCGCCAGCCAACTAGGGGTTTCCGGAATAAAACAAAGGCCTACTAGCATCGCAAAAATCGGAATAAGTCCAAAACCAAACATCCAACGCCATTCGGTAATTGAAGAAAAAAGATAATTGATATTATAAGCCAATAAAACACCCATTACGATAGCTAATTGATTCATGGACACCAAAGCCCCTCTACTTTCAGAAGGAGACATTTCAGAAATATAAAGAGGCACAGTCAAAGAGACTATACCAACTGCAAGGCCTATGACGAATCGTCCTAATAAAAAGGGAAATAAAGAATCACCCATAATGATGAATAAAGTTCCTAATATAAATAACACAATCGTTATGAAAAGAGTTTTACGCCGCCCAAGTCTATCGGCAAAAGTCCCTCCAATCACAGCTCCTATCAAAGCTCCTACAAGAAGGATACTTACAATCAACTCTTCATCAAAAACCGTTAAATGAAACTCTTGCCCCATAAATAATAGGGCCCCGGAAATAATCCCTGTAGAGTACCCAAAAAGAAGCCCTCCTACAGAAGCAATCACTGTGACAAAAAGAACAAAACCGCTCGTTTTTACTCTCATGAAAAAACCACCTATTGTCTTATGGATAGTATAAGTCGCATCATACTATTTTTTATCAAAATGCGTCAAAAAGCCTCTTTCGATAAAAGATAAGAAATAGGTTTTTCGGCGCTTTTTGATAAAAAAATATAAAAAATTAACGAGTTTGCTTCCCTATAAGGTCATATTCACAAATATCGGTGATTTGCACCTGAATTTTCTCTCCAACGTGCAAAGCTTGTTGGACATCATTCAAAATGACCACGCCATCTACTTCAGGACACTGTCCATAAAAACGTCCTTCCAGCAAAAGATGATTTGATTGAGGATAATAACCATCAACTATCACTTCCAAAGATTTTCCAATGAAACACCTGTTTTTATGTAGCACAATGTTCCGTTGTGTTTCCATCAGGAGTTTTTTTCGTTCTTGAGCAATCTCTTCCTGCACTTGATGAGGCAAACTATAAGCTTTCGTTCCACGTTCACGGGAAAAAGCAAAAACACCCACATGATCAAATCGGTATTGTTGGACAAAATCGAGCAATTCAGAAAAATGGGTCTCAGTTTCTCCCGGGAATCCCACGATAAAAGTAGTTCTTAAGATTAATTCCGGTATTTTATCCCGAAGGGTATCGAGGAGTTTTTCCATTTTGTCTTTAGAAGTCTTTCTCTGCATCAAACGCAAAATATCATCAGATACATGCTGCAGAGGAATATCTAAATAAGGACAAATACGAGGGTCTGAACGGATGACTTCCATCAGTTCCGAAGAGATTTCATCAGGATAGAGATATAAAAGTCGAATCCAAAAATCTTTTTTTATTTTCAATATCTCTTTTAGAAGAAAACTCAAGGCATCTTTTTTCAAAAAATCTTTTCCATAATCACCGAGATCTTGAGCGATGAGAATAATTTCGAATACTCCTTCTTTTAACAAAGTCTTAACCTCACAAAGAATCTGTTCGAGAGATTTACTTTTAAGAGGTCCTTTTATGGAGGGAATCAGACAATATGAGCATCGTTTTTTACATCCTTCCGATATTTTCAGATAAGCATAATGAGGAGGCGTGGAACGATATCGTGGAGTATGTTCATTTTCTAAAAAACTTTTACTCGTCATCATAGATCCCGAAGTTTTAACACTCATGGCTTCTATGATCTTATCAATATTCCCAGCTCCCAGATAAAAATGAATTTTGGGAAATCTTTGTCTTAGGAGATCTTGATGTAAAGGAATCATACAGCCTGTAACAATGACCTGAGCTTTACGTTTTTTATAAGAAAAAATCTCCTCTATTTTTGCGAGAGCCTCTTCTCTGGCTTCTTGCAAAAAACCGCAAGTATTCACTATATGAATATCCGCCTGCTCGATTTGTGTCGTGATCCGATAGCCTTTATTGATCAGATATCCGAGCATGACTTCCGTATCGACTAAATTACGAACACATCCAAGACTAGTAATACAAACAAAAAGTTTCTCCATAATTATGCTATAGAAGGCACTGCAAAAACCTTCTCCTCCAACATCTCTTCTCTTTCATAGATATGACAATCTATGCTTTGTGATATTTTGACAACACAAGTTTGAAAAACCTCTTCAGGCGTAGAAGCTGCAGAAGTAATGGCGACTCTTGCAGCTCCTTGAAGTAAAGAGAGATCTAGAGAATCTGAAGAATCGATTAAGTACGCTTTTACTCCTCGGTTTTTAGCAACTTCAATCAAAGAGTTTGCATTAGAGCTCACAGGATCCCCAATTACCAATACTCGATCCACTTCTTCAAGAACTTTTTTCAAAGCGTTTTGACGGTTGCGAGTAGCATAACAGACAGAAGAGGAAGCAAGAGTTTGTGCAGAAGGATATTTTTCTAAAAGAGCTTTTGTCATAACACGGACATGATCATCATTCAAAGTCGTTTGAAACACATAAAAAATAGAACTCTGGGAAGAGATCTTCAGCTTATGAACATCCTCCTCGGAATAAACCACCGTACAAACTTCCGGGACTTCTCCGACAATACCCATAACTTCGGCATGCTTTTCTTTTCCAATAATAATGATCTCATATCCTTTTTGAGCAAAGCGTCGCACGGAAGCATGTATTTTTTCCACTAAAGGACAAGTAGCATCAATGATCTTTATTTCCTTCTCGTAAGAGATTCTTTTGACTTCGGGAGAACAACCGTGAGCAGATATCAATAAAACAGCCTTTTCAGGAACTAGGGTAATATCCTCGATAAACATAACGCCTTTTTTTTGCAATCTCTTGATAATATGTGCGTTATGAACAATAAAATGATGTACATAAATAGGGGTAGGGTATTTTTCAATGACTTGATCTATAATCTCAAGGGCTCGAGTCACACCCGCACAAAAACCACGTGGTTTTATTACGATTAGATCCATAACATAATTCTTTGAAAAAAGTTAAATTTTATCAGTAATAAGCATTATTATCAGAGAAATTTATAAGATTTCTGCCTTGATCAAGAAATATGTCCATTCGACGCAAAAGTTTTTTTGTAAGGACAGCAACTGTTAGTGGTTAATATTTAATTGTTTATAGAATTTATACCCTTTTTTAGGATTGTTTTTCTTTCACCTATCCTCAACTTGTTCAAAACATCTACAAAAAATCATTATTAAAAAATAATAATTAACAAAAAACAATTGTTTTAATTTAAAACATTTAGTGTTAACAGATACATATATTTGTTGAAAAATAAAAGTTTATAATGTTATAATTATATGCGTAATAAAAAATACAAAAATATATATATGACAATAATTTCATCAATTAAGAGAAATTCTTTTCTAGTAGAAGAACTAAGAGTTCGAACAGATCAAATCCAGGAAAATCAAAAGCATCCTAACGTAAATAGTTTCGAAGGTATATTAAAACCCGCTCAAATATGCAACAAATTATCTAGAAACAAAATCCTAAATGAAGCGCAAATTCAAAGAATAAGATTAAGAAAAGTATCTCCCAATGAGCAACAAGACCGATCAGATCCCCTATTTTTTCTTAGGAATGAATCTTCTCGTAAAGAAAATGAATCTTCTCGTAAAGAAAATGATACAGAATTAAATTCATTACAGGACCTCACATTATGCCTTTTACCAGATCTGGGTCAGTGTAATGATGAAATAAAAAACTCAATCCACAGAAACCCTCGCATAAATCGAATAATTCTTCTTGCAAATTCGATAAATCATTATTTGGGATCAAAATCCACTATAAATGAGACATCAAAACAATGGTTTCTGGAGTTTCTTATCAGAAAAGAATTCATAAAAACTATTGCAGGGGAAGCGCAACAGACTGCTCATAAAATCTTGCAATCCTTGCGAACATTACATTGCTTAGACAACCTCTCGCAAGAAGAAAAAAAATACCTGACTACTTTATTTCCAACTCTCTTTCTCGAGAAAACTACGAACGATCCGAACAATCGTTCAAAAGAAATAAGCACTTTAGCCAAAACTATGCTAATTTCTGCAACTATTTTGTCAATAATCGGTTTATTTTTCTTAACTCCTTTTATTGGAGGAATAATTATAACCATTTCTTCTATAGTTTTCCCTTATATGATTGCAGGAACTGCTTTTGGAGGTTTTATTTTCAGCATTTATAAAACAACAAGAATAGCTATTCAATGGCAATCCAACTTATCACTAAAATATATCAAACAATGTAATAGAATTGAACAAGAACAGAGCGCCAAAGAGGAACTAGAACTCATAAAAGCGATACATCAAGGACTTCGTGCTGATCAACCAGAAAAAGAAATACTGACTAATAGGATACAAACACTAGCTATCTTATTACAGTCTTATTTACAAACAACATTAAGTATAGGATCCATCAACCCCCAAGAAAAAGAATATCTTCGACAAATTATTGTTCAAGACAAACTACTGCAAGATATCTATAACTATTCAGAACAAAAGATTTCGCGCAACATATTATTATCTTTGCAAAAATTAAATTGTTTAGACAACCTTTCTTCAGAAGAAAATGAATTCCTATATTCACTATTTCCTATTGATATGAGATCCCTAAGCACAGTCAAGTTCCAAGAGCTTGAGCCTCGCCCGCATAAAACCTCGTAGTTTGATTACGATTAGATCCGTTACCAATCATTTCCGCCAAGAGACATACTTTGTCCTGGTTCATAAAAACAATGATTGGATTTATTGTTTATTGCATCTTGGCTTTTTCGATTATTTTCTGATGGATTATTCTTTTTTTCTCTTGTAGATTGAGAATTTTTAACAATATTAAGATTTTTTCTCTCTTCTTTGGCATAACCGATTGTTGCTGTTGATACAAATAAGACAAAAATAAACAACATGACTTTTTTCATCAATTTCCTCCAAATAAATGGAACATATTCTATCTAATAATAGAATAAATAGGCGTTTAAAATATATTTTTTATGAACAAGTCACTTCAGCAGCTAAGCGAAACCCATAAGTTCCATTCGTGCTTCCTGGATTATTACGATGACGATGAGAACAGCGAAGATCTTCTTTGAGGCTTTTCCAGCACCCCCCCCGCAAAACCCTATAAATACCTTGAGAAGGGCCTTTAGGCTGATCTGGTTCTTGCATGGATGTATCATAGTAATTATAGGCGTACCAATCTTCGCTCCATTCATACACATTACCGACCATATCGTAAAGTCCATATCCATTAGGAGGATAACTTTGCACAGGAGTGGTATCCGAACTAAAAAAATTTGCTTGATTATGTTCAATATTCATTCCGGTGGGATAAATAGCCTCTTCTTTAGAACCTCTGGCAGCAATTTCCCATTCTGCTTCTGTCGGAAGCCTTTTGCCAACCCATTTTGCATAAGCTGTAGCTCCATACCATGTAATTCCGACCACGGGATGTTTCGCATATCCCGATTCAATGGAATATTTTCCTGCGGTCTTTTTAATCCGAGAATCTCTCAAGCGAATAATATCATTATTGTTACTGTCTTTTTCTCCTCCCATTGCCTGCAAAAACCGAACAAACTGTTCATTGGTAACAGGATAAATTTCCAAAGCAAAACTTTGAATGTGAATCTTATGAAGCGGCATTTCATCACGAGCCCCCTTGTTCGATCCCCTTTCATAAGTGCCTCCTGGAATCACGACCATTTTCGTAATAATCGGTTCCACATCTTGAATTACTTGTTGCTTGGGTTGGTAGTAGGAAACGTTAAGTTCTTTTTGAAAAATGGCGCCGGGATCCGGATCATATTCAGGGCGAGATATTTCACGAGGACGAATAATCGGTTTGAGCGGTTCAGGAGCCTCAAATTCTTCCTCTTCTTCTTCCTCTCCAGAAAATTCAAAGGACATTTGCATAGCATTTTCCACTTTTTTTTCTACGTCTTTCCATGAGAGAACTTCCATAGAAAGCGGAAAATCTTCTGTTGACAAAAGGCTGTTCATTGCTTCGATTAACTGAGCCGGTCTTTTAGTAACGTCCGTCTGGAGACATTTACTTAACAAAAGGTCCCAATGCAAAGTAAATTCAGGGGCAATCATTGAGGGAAGATCAAAATATCCTTCCGGAATATCTTGGGTAATCAAATAATACAAAAGAACGCCAAATGCATAGGTATCGGTTCGGATATCCACTGATTTTTTTCTTTTCTGTTCGGGAGAAAAGAATGCAATATTATGATAAAAAACTTTTTGATTCGGAGAAAAATTATCATTGGCTCCTAGTTCTTTAATGGCATCGGAAAAACTTTTTTCTAAAATTTTTCCTTCGCCTACTAGACGATGCAATGCAAAATCCGTAATATATGCATGAACTCCTTTATCGGTTTCTTCGATGAGAATATTCGAAGGTTTCAATCCTCTATGAATGACAAATTCATTTCCGATCGTTTGGGTATGGGCATAATCAAGAGCGGAAGCAATCTGACGCAAGATACTCTCCAAAACTGTTTCCGAAATTACTTTCCCTTTGGAAGAAAGATACTGATAAAGATTTTTTAGTCTTCCAGAGGGAGCTTCCATCACTAAAAAATATTTCCCTTCATAAAAGGAAATATTATGCAACTTAACGATAGAAGGATGTTCTAGTGTGGTTAAAACAGCGACATCTTGTTCAAATCTTCTTATGAATTCACTATCAGAACAAAGACTCTCCGATAAAATTTTGATGACATACTTTTTTTTCATGAAGCGATGTTCGGCAAAAAAAACGTCTCCAAAACCACTGCTTCCGATCTTTTCATCTAAATAATAATCACCTAATGTTTGTCGTTGCATTATTTGCCCAAAATTTTTCCCCTTTTTGCATCATAAAGAGCCAAAAGTTTATATGCAAGCTTTTGACACTCAAAAAATTCCTAAAAAACGTGCCAAATACCAAGCGGCCACTAAAACGAGAAGAGATATTCCCATCCAAATAATATTAGGAAGCCATTTAGCGCTATTAGAGTGATTCCCTCGCACATCCAAAGTGCCGATCCCATACGTAAATTCCTGAGCAACGCTCTGACTTCGAAAAGAGTTCGGAAAAGATTTTGTCAACTCCTTGACATCCAGTCCCAAGAAATTTGCATACTGCTTAATAAATCCAATGGCATAAACGGAAGAAAGATACTTATCCACCTGTCCTTCCTCGATTGCTTCAAGGTAAATCATGCGAATGGACGTCGCATTTTCCACTTCTTTCAATGACAAATGCATTTCTTCTCTTTTATTTTTAAATAGATCTCCGATTGCTTTTACAGAGCTGCTCATAAAGCACCCTTCCTTTTTCGTTTTTTTCCTATTATCTCTTAAAGCAGAAATTTTGTACAATAGCGAGTATAAGGACATTTGGATGACCGTTAAAAAAAACAACTGTTTTTCTACTTCTATTGACATGTCTCTAGCAGCAAAACTACGAAAAGACTTAGAAAGCCAGGGATTTACATTATCTTCTCCTCCATATACCCTTTTTAGTGCCCAAAAACAGGGAGTCGTCTGCACTCTTTATCGTTCAGGCAAGCTCACTGTTCAGGGGAAAAATAAGGGAGAATTTATACAATTTTATCTTGAACCAGAAATCTTACAATCGTTTCATTACACTCATCCAGAAAGCTATATCGATACTACTCCACATATAGGATCGGACGAAGCGGGAAAGGGGGATTTTTTCGGCCCCTTATGTGTTGCTGCTCTTTATGCTGATAGCGATGGAATTAAAAACCTTTTACAACTCGGCGTCCAAGACAGCAAAAGACTTTCTGATTCTTCAGTAATAAAAATGGCTCAATCTTTAAAAAAATCATATTCCTTTTCGATTGTTCGCCTTTTTCCGGAAAAATATAACCAGCTTTACCTACAATTCAAAAATTTGAATTCTCTTCTAAGTTGGGCGCATACTACGGTCATAGAAGAACTGTACCGTAAGACGGGATGTAAAAATGTCTTGGTCGATCAATTCGCACAGGAAAACCTTTTGGCTTCCTTCATCGCTCGGAAAAAAATCCCTATTGCTTTGCAACAAAAAGTTCGAGGAGAAGAAGATCTAGTTGTTGCTGCTGCTTCTATCCTTGCAAGAGCTTCTTTCATCGATGGCCTGGAACAGCTCAGTCAACAATACATGGTTCCTCTTTTAAAAGGCGCTTCGGACAAAGTCATTGAGCAAGGAAAATTATTAGTTGCAAAAATGGGCCCGGAAATCTTAGAAAAAATCGGAAAGATTCATTTTAAAACAACTCTAGATATCAACAATTCTTAATCCTGAAGAAGAGAAAACGAAGAGAGGTATTTTTGAAAATCCTCAAAGGAAAAATCATCTTTGTTACATTCTGAAGCAATTAGATACAAACAACGATCTACAGAAACAACTCTTCCCTGGAAAAACCGATCTTTATTGTTTATTTGAAAATCAATCCCCTCATTTCCCTGAACATCGACAAGATTTGCATCGACAAGAACATTATCAGGATTATTGGATAACAACCCGGAGAAAAAACCCTCCAAGCTTTTATGTTTCTGCTCTTGGTTCATCACGATAGGAAAAGAAGCGATCAATAAAAAATAGATCACCTTTTCCCGATCATTAGCGATATACACATCATAGGAAACAGCCTGATCCCCGTTCTTATTTTGCTGAATATGTTGCGGTGAAGAAGGAAATTGAATACGACATTGCCCTTCTTTCGTATGAAAATCTTTCCAGTTATTGGCACATACTCCGCTTATACCAATGAATGCAAAACCCATGAAACATAAGATTCTTTTTATGTTCATATTGAAAGAACCAGGACTATTTCCGGCCCTCCCATACGAGCTATAAGATATACAGAACCGTATAATACAAAACCAATAATGACTGAGCTAAGGACAACATTGATGACCGAACGTAGAATAGAAAACTGTTGCACTTCTGCCAAAGCCCCAATGTAGATCACAACAGCCCAAATAGAAAGAGCGATTTGCACTAGAAGAATCGGCAATAAGATTCCTATAACATTGGAAGAGATCTGCATATTTTCTGGAAAACCCATAAAAATATCCGGACCTATTATCATAATCATTGCTATCCACATGAGAATGCTCCCCATTAAAGGAACATTAGACCACGCAAGTGCAGAACGTACATGAAGATAAAGAGATTGTCCTCCAATCCATTTTCCCACTATCCAAACTATTAGTGCCGTGACAGAAAAAACCAGATATCCCCATAGCGGAGCCAAGATAAGGCACAGAATAAGGAGAGGATAAAAACCCAAATATAATCCGATTGAATACGTTTGTGCAAAACTCAAAAGAGATAATACTCCATATATCCAGCATAGGCTCATTAGTCTATGATTAGGATTATAGGAGATAATTGCACGAATGGTTTCTTTCGGTTTAGTCCAAATAGAAATCCAAGGATTCAAACCGGGTTGGATTTTCAT
>JAFGFA010000026.1 GCA_016931275.1 Parachlamydiales bacterium | reverse complement strand
ATAATTATATTATATCAAAATAAATATTTAATTTAAACAAGCAACAACAAAATAATACGAAGAGACCTTAGTATTAAGTTATTAAAATTCAGGTTGTTAAGATTAGTCCTAAAAATCCCCAAAAGGACCTCTAAAGAAGATTTATAAGGAAGATTGGACTGCTCTAGTCATTGACTTCCTCCTCACTCTAAAATAAAGAGGTTTTTCGACGTATTTTGATACAATCAAAAAAGATCACTTAAAACCGACAGGCTATAAAACTCCTATAAGAAACACGTACAAAACTTTTATAAACCTCACCAATCAAGAAAAAACCACCCATTCCCTTATAAGAAAAATTCAAGAATCATTTGCAACTCATCTAGAATTTCATTTTACTTAGAGTTAATCCATCTACAGCTACAGAGGCAATGCTATCCCTTCTTCTAAATTCAAAAATTCCCCCTAATATGCAGGGTTGCAATAATAATGTTTATTACACTATACTGGCTTTTTATAGGGGACTCTGTGCATGAAAAATTGGATGTTATGTTTATTAGGGGTGTTTTTTACCTTTTTTCTTGTAGCTCAAGATAGTTTAGATGAAAAAATTGTCTCAAAAATCCATATTGAAATTATTGGGGAAACTTCTGATGTGTCCATCATCAAGTCCTCCTTAACAACTAAGGAAGGCTCTCCCTTTTCACAAATAGACTTTGACACAGATTTAAAAAAGTTGTCTAAAAAATTTGATCGAGTAGAACCTGAAATAACCTCTCAAGGGAATACTATAACCATTACTATAAAGCTTTGGACCCAGCCAATTATTAAAGAAATTCTCTGGGTGGGCAATGAAAAGATTAAAACAAGTACTTTGCAAAAAGAATTAAAAATTACTCCGATGAAAACATTTCATCGCTCTTCTTTTAACAAAGGCATTCAGCGACTGAAAGAATACTATGTCAAAAAAGGCTTTTTTGAATCCCAAATACACTTTACAACTCAAAGGAATAAGGAAAACAACACTATAGTTGTTACCATTCATATAAAAGAAGGTTCTTCGGGAAAAATAGGAAAGATTGTCTTCAAGGGATTCACAAAGGAAGAGAAAAAAGAAATCAAAAAAGAAATAGCCACTTCGGAATACAATATTTTACTCAGCTGGATCTCTAAAAAAGGAATTCTCAATAAAGATTATTTGGAACGTGATCAACTGACCATCGTCAATTATCTGCAAAACAAAGGATATGCAGATGCCAAGGTAGACGTGCAAATCTACCAGGAAAAAGAAAAAACCATCATTCAATTTACAGCTCATCGAGGTATTTTATATCGTATAGGGAAAATTTGCATAGATGGATACTCTCTTCTTGAAGAAAATCTCCTTCAACAACAATTACTTATTCATACAGGAGATGTTTTTTCTCCGGAAAAATTACGCATGTCCGCGCAAAATATCAAAGATTTATACGGAAAAAACGGGTATATCGAAACGCAGGTATTGTTCGACGCAATCCTCCATGAGGGAGAACCTCTGTATGACATCAGTTTTCATATTGAGGAAAGCGAGCAGTTTCGTATCGGCATGATCAGAATTTACGGAAATACCACAACCCAATCCAATGTAATCTTGCGAGAGTCTCTCCTGGTTCCCGGAGAAATTTTCGATATGAGACGCCTTAAAGCAACTCAAACCCGCCTAGAGAATATCGGTTACTTCAAAAATGTCAATGTGTATGCAGTTCATTCTACAGAACCCTTTCAAGAAGGAAAAAATTATCGCGATGTAATTATTGAAGTGGAAGAAACCACAACCGGTCATTTTACTCTTTTCGCTGGTTTTAGCTCTTTAAATGATCTATCCGGAGGAGCCGATTTAACAGAGAATAATTTTAGTCTCGGAGGCTTTACCAAAATATTTTCCCAAGGACTCTCTTCTCTTAGAGGAGGTGGAGAATACGTTCGCGTCAGAGCTCAATTCGGAACAAAGCAAGAAAATTACGTTATATCGTGGATGACCCCTTATTTAAAAGACTCTCTTTGGCGCTTAGGCATAGAAGGTTCCTTAACCCGCAGTAAATTACAATCCAAAAACTATAAGCTTAAAACGTATGGATTCACGCTCACCTCTTCATATCCTATTAATTATATATGGACCTATGGCATGAGATATCGTCTTCGTGATGACCGCACAGATGTATCTAACTCGGCCAATGAAGATTTAGAAAAACTAGAGGATAGCAAAGGGGTTATTTCCGCAGTAGGAGCCTATCTCAATCATGATTCGACCGACAACCCCTATAAACCGAGAATAGGGTTTCGATCAAATCTCGAAGGAGAATACGCCGGTGTAGGAGGACAATTCGAATTTGCTAAAACCTCTTTTATCAATACTGTCTATCATCCTATTTGGCCCAAAGCCACCATGAAATATCGTGGAGATGTAAGATTTATAGAGCCTTTAGGAAAAAGAGATAAAGATAAAATTCCCCTTGCAGAACGTTTTTTCCTTGGAGGAGAAAATTCTGTTCGGGGATATAAACCTTACATTATAGGTCCTAGGGTACAAGGAGAGAAAAAAACCCCTTTGGGAGGAATTTCCACAGCTTTACTATCAGTAGAGTTATCACAAGAAATTATTCCCATTGCAGATATTTTTGCATTTTTTGATGCAGGATCTGTATCTCTAAAGCATTTTTCAATCCCCAAATTGAATACTAGTTATGGCGTAGGTACTCGCATTGAAGTAATGCGACGCATGCCCATCACCTTCGGTATAGGATTTCCTATTAATCCCACTCATAAATCCGATGTGCAAAACTACTTTTTCTCAATGGGGACACAGTTTTAAACAATAAGGAGAAAATTATTATGTTATTACGTCTCATATGCTCAGCAGCAGCTTTAATGTTATCCTTTAACGTTTTTGCAGCTGATAGCGCTATAGTAGATTTCATTGCCTGTATTCAAAATTCTAAATATGGTCAATATGAAAACGAACAATTAGAAAGTATTCATGGACAATGGGCTTCATTAATAGAAGAAACCGATAAAGAAATCAAAACCATGCAAGATAAACTTCAAGATCAAGAATATCTTGATGGACTTTCTGCAGATGGAGAAAAAGAACTCAAAATGAAAATGCAAAATTTAGTGAACGACAAGATTAAATATCAAAATCAATTATACCAAATTCTGCAACACGCTCAGTATTTTATCATTCAACAAATCTCAGAACAAATCACAAAAGCGGCAGAACAGCTAGCTTCCCAAAAGAAATTCGATATTTTAGTCCGTAAAGATCACACCCTTTATCACAAACCTCACTTGGAAATTACTGAATCGGTCATCACAATCATGGATCAAAATTTCGCTAATGACAAGTCTCTATCGGAAAACTCCATAAAGAATCAATTTCCGCTTCCTCCTAAAGGGATAGATACTAATGCAACAGAAGAAGTCAAGAAATAGAATGCAATATTCAATAAAAGAACTCGCAACTCTAACAAAATCGACAGTAGTCGGCGATGAACATCTAATGATTACAGGCGTCAATACTCTTGAGGAAGCTCATAGTGGCGACGCCTCTTTTCTTTATAATGAACGATATATAGATGCTCTTAAAAACACTGCTGCAGGAGTTGTCTGTATCGATAAAAAAACTATGCCATTACCTGGAAGAAACTACCTTGTCTGTGATCAGCCTTCTTGGGCCTTTCAAAAAATTGCTCTTCTTTTTCTCCCCTCCGAAGGCTATTCTTCCTTCAAGGGAATCCATCAGACCGCTTTTATTCATCCAACGGCAAAAATCGAAGAAGATGTCACCATCGCGCCTTATGCCGTTATTGACAAAGACGTTTTTATTCAACGAGGAACATATATTGGTTCTTTTGTTTTTGTCGGCCTATCGTCTGTTATTGGAAAAGAATGTATCGTTCATCCCGGAGCCATTATTCGCGAAAAATGCATCCTTGGGGATCGGGTCATTCTACAACCGGGGGCAGTAATTGGAAGCTGCGGTTTTGGTTTTGTATCTGATGAAAAACATCAATTTATCAAGATAGAACAGCTTGGAAATGTTATTATTGAAGACGATGTAGAAATTGGAGCCAATACCACCATTGATCGTTCTCGTTTTCAATCAACGAAGATCAAAAAAGGATCTAAGATTGATAACCTAGTGCAAATAGCTCACAACGTCCAAATCGGTTCTCACTGTGGTATTGCAGCTCAAACAGGCATTGCCGGATCGACTCAAATTGGCAATCATGTGCTAATGGGCGGTCAAGTAGGTATTGTAGGTCATGTAAAAGTTGCCGATGGAGTTTTAATCGCTACCCGAGGAGGCGTGAGCAAATCTCTCACAACATCAGGAAAATATCGAGGAAGCCCGGCAACGGATCTCGATACATATCAGCGAAGAGAAATTCATCTTCGTCGGATAGAGAATTATGCGCAAAGAATTCAAGAACTAGAAAAAAAGATTGAAGCGCTTGAAAAAAAAATAGAAAAATAATTACTGATAACAAAAAAAGATTTTTGTTATATATCGCCTTGAAGGCATAAAGGGTCTTTTCATGATTGAAATCTATTTCAAAACTATCCGAGATGAACAGTTTCAACAAATCTCTGATTATCGTGTAGGAAGCTGGATTCATGTGGACCAGGCAACGATTGCCGATCTTGGAAAAATTAAGGATCTGACCGGATTGGATATTGCAGACCTTCAAGACAGTTTAGACCTTTATGAAATACCTCGTATCGAACATAAAGAAGAAAACATCATTATTTTCGTCCGGCACCCCGCTCCTTTAGAAAGAGGTCTTCACACTTCCACATTAGCCATTATTCTAACAGGGACCTATATCATTACTATATCTCCTACAAAAAGCTCTTTAGTGGACACGATTGTAGATTCTCGCACCCCTTTAGCCACTACACAAAAGTCCAAACTTTTGCTCTATATTATTCTAAAAATCACTCAGGATTTTACCGCTAAAATAAAGGTTGTTAGGAATAGCGTGATCGGCCAAGAAAGACAAATGAAAAATATTACGAATAAAACCATCGTAGTATTAACAAAAAACGAAGAAATCCTTAATCAATACTATTCCAGTTTAGTCCCGATGCATCATTTATTAGAATCTATCACATCAGGTCGCTACGTGAGCCTTTATGAAAAGGATCATGATCTTTTACAAGATCTTTTAATTGCGGTAAAACAATCAGAAGACATCTGTCAAGTCAATATAAAGAGCATTCGCTCCTTACGGGATGCCTATCAAATATTATTCACCAACGATGTCAATAAGACCATCAAACTGCTCACTGCTATTACGATTATTTTCACAATCCCTACCATTATTTCTTCTTTTTACGGAATGAACGTTGCCCTGCCCTTTGCAAAAAATTCTTATGCTTTCAGTATCATTATGGCAATGACCATTCTCATCTGCATTGCATCGGTCATCATTTTTGCTCGAAAAAAATGGTTATAAAATTTTTATATTAAGAGAAGGGAAGGTTTTTCTAAATAATACGCTATTTTTTTGATAAAAACCGCACCTTGGACTCCATCGACAATCCTATGATCTATCGAAAGAGAAAGATTGATTACCTCTCTAGAACAACATTGACCTTCTTCTATGATCACTTCTTTTTCTATTCCTCCAACTGCTAATATAGCTGCCTGAGGAGGATTGATAATCGCTGAAAAAGAACTAATTCCAAACATTCCTAAATTGGAAACGGTAAATGATCCACCTTTATATTCATGCTCTTGAAGAGTTCCTTCTTTCGCTTTTGTTGCCAAATATTTGGATTCTTTAGAAATTTGAGCAATATTTTTTATATCCGCGTAACGGATAATAGGAGTAATAATTCCATCGTTTATGCCTACAGCTACAGCTATATCGACTGTTTTAAAACGTATAATTTTATGATTCTGCATATTATAGCCGCTATTCATCTGAGGATATTCCTTCAAGGCTAAAGCAGACGCTTTAAGGATAAAATCATTAAAGGTCAGTTTTATCCCTTCTTCTGCGAGCTCTTTCTTAATTTCTATAAGCTCTCTCATATCCACTTTTAGAGAAACATAAAAATGAGGAATAAATCTTTTGGCATCCGCTAATCGTTCTCCGACTATTTTACGTAAGGGAGTTGGATCTTCTTCCTCATAAGTTCCTGGTAAAATCTGAGGCAGTTCCTTAGGGCCAAAATGAATCATCCTCTCTTCTTGAGCTAAATCAAGATCCCGGCTCATAATCCTTCCACCAGGGCCGCTTCCTTTAATGGTCGTCAGGTCCAAATTTCTCTCTTTTGCAATTTTCCTGGCAAGAGGACTGGCTAAAATCCGATCTGTAATATCTTCTAAAGGAAATGGGAAATGATAAGACTCCAAAGGAGGTTCCGGAACAAATTGGGGAGCCGGAATAGCTGGTGGCAGAACCTTTTCTTCTACGATATTTTTTTCATCAGGAACTTTTGTTTTGGAAATCTTCTCTTCTTTTTTTTCTTCCGGTTGTTCTTTTTCTTGCTGCATGACAGGCTCATCCTGCGTCGAAGTAAAAATAGCTAACGGCTCATTAAGCTGGGCCGTCTGATGTTCCAAAACAAGAATTTTTCGTAAAAAACCCTCGTCAATGGCAAAAAATTCTACGGTAGCTTTGTCCGTGGCTATCGATATTAACAATTCTCCGTCTTTAACAAATTCCCCTTCCCGTTTATGCCACGTAACAATAGTTCCCTCCTTCATCGTAGGAGATAATTTTGGCATGCGGACTATAAATTGCATGAATCACCTATAATATAGCTCTTACCGTATCTAAAATCCTTTCTCTGGTCGGAAGTGTCTCTTTCTCCAGAACTTTCGAGTAGGGCATAGGAGTCTCTTTTTGGCATACTCGCTGAATGGGAGCATCTAAATCATCAAAACAATGATGAGATAACGCAAACCCAATTTCCGCACAAATACCGGCAAATTGATGCCCTTCCTCAACTAAAACACATCGATGAGTTTTTCGAATCGATTCAGCAAGCATTGTAAAATCAAACGGTTTAATGGTTCTAAGATCTATTACTTCCGCTAAAACTCCCTCTTTGGCCAAATCATCGGCCACTTCTATACATAGTTTTATCATCCTGCTATGAGAGATCAATGTCACATCTTTTCCAGCACGAACCAATTTAGCTTTACCAATTGGCACGAAATATTCTTCTTTAGGAATTTCCATAACATCGGCATACAAAAGCTCATTTTCTAAAAATAAAACGGGATTGTCATTCCGAATTGCCGATTTTAAAAGACCTTTTGCATCATAAGCATTCGATGGAGAAATAATAATCCATCCGGGCAGATTCGCATAAATTGCCTCCACATTATGGGAATGTTGTGAGGATACCTGTGCAGCAGCTCCGTTAGGGCCACGAAATACGATCGGAACGGAAAATCTTCCTCCCGACATATAATACATTTTACAAGCGTTGGAGATAAGCTGATCTGTCGCTACAAAAGAAAAATTCCAGCTCATAAACTCAACAACAGGGCGCAGTCCTGTAAGAGCCGCTCCGATGGCCAAACCAGAAAAACCATTTTCTGAAATCGGCGTATCGATGATTCTTTTCGACCCCCATTTGTCAAGTAATCCTTTGGTAACTTTATAAGGTCCATTATAAAGGCCTACTTCCTCTCCTAAAACAAAAACATTTTCATCACGAGTCATCTCTTCATCAAGAGCCTGGCGAATCGCTTCTCTCATTTCCACTTTCTGAGTCATGGCTCTTTTAATACTCCCTCTTCCAGTTCAATAGGATCCGGCCAAGGACTCTTCTCTGCAAATTCCATAGATTGAAGGATAATATTCTTTACATCTTTCTGATATTGATCGATCTCTTCTTGTCGAATGAAATTTTTTTCTAACAGAATATTCTGCAATGCCACAATAGGATCTCGTTTTTTTGCTTCTTCCAATTCTTCTTTCGTCCTATACAATCCAGGATCGGATATAGAATGCCCCTCAAATCTTTCTGTAAGAACTTCAATAAGAACGGGACGAGAAGTCTTTTTCACCTGTTCAAAAAGTGCTTGAAACCCTTCGTAACAATGAAAAAAATCCATTCCATCAAAAGTATATCCGTCCATAGAGTATCCTGGAGCTTTTTTTTCTGCAATAGGCGCTACAGATATGGCTTTTTCTGCTGCGGTTCCCATTCCCCATTTATTGTTTTCTATGACATACATACAGGGAAGATCCCATAAAGAGGCCAAATTCAACGCTTCATGAAAGGCTCCTTGAGCTACTGCCCCATCCCCTAAAAAACAAATTGATACCTGGTCTTTCATATTTTTATATTTTAAAGAAAATCCAGCTCCTGTTGCTACAGGCACATGACTACCTACAATAGCAAACCCACCTAGCATACGATCCAAAAAAAAATGCATAGATCCGCCTCTTCCTTTGGCATTACCAGTAATTTTTCCATAAAGTTCTGCCATCAATTCATCGGGAGTTGCTCCCAATAAAAGCGCCAATCCATGACATCGATAGGTAGTGGTATACCAGTTATTTTTTCCCATGGCCAATACAGCTGCTGTCTGAATCGCCTCTTGTCCTATATAAGAATGAAAAAAACCGCCAACTTTTCCTTGCTGATAGGCGGATTTCGCCCGAATCTCAAATTGGCGAATCAATAACATATCCCGTAAAACATTTCGAAGGGTTTTGGAACCCAATTTTTGAATACTCTCTTCTCGATGAGAACTAAATAAATGATAATCCACATGTTTCGACATTTCTTCCTCTAAACCTATGTTTAGTAAAAAAAATGCAAAAAATCAAATGAATTTCCTTATGAACGGAAAGTTTTTTTCATCCTACCGTCGTGAATCTTCCATCTGAGGCAAAAACTGATTGCCTCCTCTTGGAATGATCTGCGGATTATTCGTAATAGGAATAGTGTTAAGATCCTGATTTTCCGAGCGATAAGCACACGATCCTAGAAAACAGGAAAAGAAAACCAATAAAAAAACCTTTTTCATATCACCCTTTTTGTACCTATTATATCCATTAATACAAAAAAACGCCAAAGAACATTTATCCGTTCATCACATTGAAAATATTGTTGTCGAATGAACCTTTTCATAGTACACTTTGGTTAAAAAAAACAATCTATAATGTTGCGACCTATTTATTACGATACAGAGACCACAGGATTAAAACCCAGTGCGGATAAGATCATAGAACTTGCTGCTTATGATCCCTTAAACGATCAAAAATTCTGTACCCTAATCAATCCTCAAATCCCGATCCCCAAAGAATCCCAAGAAATTTGTCATATCGATGATGCAATGGTCCAAAATGCTCCTACTTTTGCACAAATCGCCCCCGATTTTATCGCTTTCTGCCAAGATAATGCCGTACTCATCGCTCATAACAACGACGCATTTGACAAACTTTTTTTACAAGAAGAATTTGCTGCAGCGCATATTTCTATCCCTTCGTGGAAATATATTGATACTCTGAAATGGGCCCGAAAATATCGTCGAGACCTCCCCAAACATTCCCTTCAATACTTAAGAGAAGTTTATGGAATAGAAGAAAATACGGCTCACAGGGCTTTAGACGATGTGATTACTCTCTATAAAGTCTTCTCAAAAATGATTGGCGATCTAACCATGGAATCGATACTGGAACTTTTGCAAAGCTCATCGATTTTAACGCATATGCCCTTTGGAAAACATCAGGGAATGCCTCTTAAAGAGCTTCCCAAAAACTATATCATTTGGCTGAGCAAAAATGGGGCTTTTGATAAAAATCAATCTCTTAAAGAAAGTTTAAATAAACTCGGTTTACTAGAAGGATTGCCATCATGAAAATCGCCATTATAGGCTGCGGATATACAGGATCTTTTTTAGCCAGAAAATGGGCTCCTAACCACTTCATTACAGCTACAGCGCTCCATCCTTCTTCTTTAAAACAAATCCATGCTCCCGTTCAAAAAAACATCGTTTGCAAAGGAACGGATTTGGATACCCTTCAAAAGATCCTCGATGAAAACGATTTGATCGTCGTGACCGTCGGAACTCATGATCTAAGTGATTTTAACAATACTTACTTGCGTACAGCCCAAACCATACACTCTGCTGCTCTTACAATAAACAAACCAAACTATCTTATTTATACCAGTAATGCCATTGTCTATGGAGAATATCATGGCATGTGGGTAGACGAAGAATCAACCTTAAAGCCCATAACAGAGCAGGCCAAAATTCTGATAGAAACTGAGAGAGAGTTTCTTTCTCTAAAGGCACTAGGATGGAATGTAGCCATTATCCGTCTCGGTCAAATTTATGGCCCCGGCCGTGAATTTGCTAAAAGGATCAAACTGCTTCAAGAACATGTGTTACCAGGACTTGGTGATCATTATATCAATACAATCCATGTTGAGGATGTTGTAGAAGCTCTTGATTATGTACGCACACATAATCTTCACGGAATATATAACCTTACTGATGATGACCATCCAATTCGAAAAGATTTTTATGAGAAAGTCTGCAAAAAAGCAAAACTTCCGCTCTTACAATGGAATCCATCGCATTCTCGCCTTCACAATGGAAATAGAAGAGTTTCCACTCATAAGATTAAATCTCAAGGATACACCTTACTTCATCCTCACACGATCATCGCTTAAAGCTCTAGAAGATTTTCTATGAGATAAGCGCATCGTTTATGAATTGTTTTTAGAAGCATTTGATCATGAGGCTGATGAACTAAAGCTATGATATCTTTTGCAATATTCTCGCTAATCGGAGTGATATCAGAGGAAAGCATTTTGCTTAAATGCACCATTTTTTGAGCAACCTCCAATACTTCTTCCCGATCTATTTTTTCTTTTGCCAAATAAATAAGAAGCTTACCGATTTCAGAAAGAAGCTCTCGATAATGATCTATCATAAACTCACCTGATTTGCATCGTAGTTATGAAAATGCTCCCATATTTGAACAAACTCCTTCGATGTGCGCAACAACTCCTCTTTAGTCCCTTCAGCTACAATGGATCCGTTGTCTAAATAGAGAATGCGGTCGGCATATTCAATCGTGGAAAGACGATGAGCAATAATAATCTGCGTCGTATGCTTTTTCAGATCTTTCAAAGCATTTTTGATCTTTTTTTCACTCATCGTATCTAGGGAAGAGGTCGCCTCATCCATGACTAAAATAGGAGCGTTTTTCATGAGAGCCCGAGCAATGGCCAACCGTTGTTGCTGCCCTCCTGACAAATTTTTCCCCGTTTCTGCTAACACTGTTTCATACTGATGTGTTAATTCTATGATAAATTCATGAGCATGAGCTTTTTTAGCAGCTTCAACCACTTCTTGTTGTAAAAAGGGTCTTCCTACAGCAATATTTTCATAAACGGTATCAAAAAACAAAAATGGTTTTTGCGGAACAAAGGAAATCATATCGCGAAGAGAGTTAAGAGTAAATTGCGATAAAGGAACATCATCAATCCGAATTTCCCCTTTTTGAGGCTCATACAGACGAGGTAACAGTTGAACAATCGTCGATTTTCCAGATCCTGTCGGGCCGATGATCGCTACCGTCTCTCCCTTCTTCACAGAAAAACTTACATTTTTTAGCACCCACTGGTCTTGATATTTAAAACTTACATTGTCAAAAACAATCGCACTATTAAAAGTACTCAACACTCTATTTCCGGGTTCTTGTAAAATTTGCGGTTTCAAATGCAATACCTCGAACATTCTCTCTGCAGCAACAATACCCCGCTGAATATTTGCATTTTCCTCAGCAAACTTCTTCACCGGTTCATAAAAAAGATGCAAAAGACCGCAAAACACCAATAATTGCGCAATACTCATATAGAAAAAATACAAACCAAAAATAACTACGATCGCTAAACAAAAAGTCGTAATAAGATGCAGCACAGGTCTCGTCAACAGAGAATATTTCGCATTTTTACTTTCTAAATGAGCCATTCGATCGTTTTGCTGTACATATTTCTTTAAGGCATATCCTTCCATAGAAAAAATTTTGACCGTATGTATTCCCGATAAAAAATCAAGAAGAACTGATGTAAAACTCTCTTGATTTTTCTGCATCTGCCGGGAAACATATTTAACTCTTTTGGTGAGATAGACAATAGGAAAAATGATCAGAGGAAGACCAATGAAAATGATCATCGAAAGCTGCCAGGAGAGATAAAAACACATAACCAAGGTAGAAACAATGGTAAAGGGAGTTTGTAAATAGTTGACCAATAGAGAATTTAACGAAGACGCTATTTGTCCCGCATCCCCTACTGCTCTCGCTGTAAGACTTCCCACATTGTGTTCGTAATAAAAACTGAGAGGAAGCGATTGAATGTGCTCAAAAAACTGTTGTCGAAGATCTTTTGTAACCCTTATGGAAAGAAGCTGGGTAACATATCGTGAAAAAAATAAAAAAACTGCTTTGATAATCGCCACAAAAGAAAGAAACAAAACAAGATTCATTAAATTCCTTTCTACATCCATCTGTGAAGAAAAAGAATGTAATACTCTAGAAAGCGGATTTTTAGAATTCTTCGATACATAAAGAGAGGCGTCATGACGGGTAATGATACCATCCTGATCTCTATCAATCTCTTTCCACTTTTTCTCTACGATTTCCAAAGAAGTTCCCGAAGTCTGCCCTTCATTGAAAAGAGTAAAAAAATCCACTCCAGAATTAGCCATAATCCCCAATGCAAAGCGTTCCATTTGATTGGAAAAAGTTAAACAAAATAAAGAAACAAGCGTTAGAATCGCTAAAAACAAATATTTTTTTGTTCTAAAAGCAGCCTGAAAAAGGAGTTTCATGAAAATCCGAATATCTTTTTTCGCAAAATTACACGTTATAAGTCTATTTATTATATAATTTTATATGCGATTAAATGAATTATACAAAGTATCTTATTTCAAAACAAGTTAGGAATCAAAATCACAAGAACCTTCCTATAAAAAATTTTTTATCTCTATTTGTATACAAGGATATTTTCTCAAAGAAAAAGAAGAATTCCTAACAAAAAAATGTTCACGCTTCGTGGGTTGCTCGCAATATAACGATCGTTCTATCTAATCTATTTTCCTTAAGAAAAATAATCTTAAGAAAAAGTCTCCCCTTTCCATAAAAGGCGTTCTGAGATCTAAAAAAATATTGTTGCTCTGATTTCAATGTTCGATTGTAATGGTTTATACAAACATCTCTTTATATCGAATTAATACCCATCTGACGAAATTTCACATATCTTTTTTCCACAAGTTCTTGAGGGGAAATATTTTTTAAACCTTTCCAAGAACTGGTGATAAAGGAAGTAACATTTTTATAGACTACAGAAGGATCATGGTGCGCTCCTCCGGGAGGTTCAGGAATCATCTTATCGACAATATTCCATCGAAGAAGATCTTCAACATGCATCTTTAGAGCCGCTGCGGCATCGCTACTTTTAGAAGCATCTTTCCATAATATAGAAGAACATCCTTCAGGAGAAATCACAGAATAATAAGCATGTTCCAACATACCAATCACATCTCCAATCCCAATACCTAGGGCTCCTCCGGAACATCCTTCTCCAATGAGAACGACAATCATGGGTGTTTTTAATCGAGCCATTTCCCAAAGATTTTTAGCAATAATCCAACCCTGTCCTCTTTCTTCGGCGGATAATCCCGGATAAGCACCGGGAGTATCAATAAACGCAATGATGGGAAGAGAAAATTTTTCAGCTAATTGCATACATCTCAACGCCTTACGATATCCTTCGGGATGTGCCATCCCAAAATTATATTTTATTCTCGTTTCCGTATCTTTTCCTTTCTCCAACCCCACTACTGCACATTTCATAGAACCGATTTTTCCCAAACCACAAATCATAGCCGGATCATCCCTAAAAACACGATCTCCGGATATCGGTTGAAATGGTGTAAAAATATTTTCAATAAAGTCCATAGTATGAGGCCTCTCAGAATGGCGACAAATGGAAACCCTATCAGAGGGAGTTAGATTGGAATAAACCTGGTTTTTGAGTTCTTGTAATTTTTTTTGTAATTTTCTGATCTCTTCTGAAGACCAGAGGGGACGTTTTGTATTTTGTTCTAGAATATCGCTAATCGCTTTTTCACAATCATAAATCTCTTTTTCATGAGGTAAAATATTATTTTTCATTATTTTTCTCTTCTCCAGGAAGATGGGCATCATAAAAATCCTTGACCAACTCCACAACAGTCGGCCGAGAAATGATAATAGCAAAAAGTTCTTCAATATCATCCGCCAATAAACGGACACATCCATCGCTATTATATTGACCAATTACAGCAGCGTTTTCTTTTAATTCATGGGTCTCGGGATCCTCAACCCACGGAGCTCCATGGATTCCAAATCCTCTGGGATTTTCCGAAAAATCTTCTACGCCTTCCGCAAAAGGAATCCATCGAGTACCGAAAATTTGGATCATGGGAACTTTTTTATCTTTAAAATATCCCATCGTATTGGATTTATAAATAGCTACCTTACTGCCCAATTTATATTTTCCTATCGGAGTCAAATGACCTGAAGCCTTATTAGTATCTTTTCTGCCAGCACCAATGTTGTAAGTCTTAAGAAGATAACGAGCATTATCCTCTTTATCTAAGGCATAAAACCACATTTTTAATCGGGATAAATCGATCAAAAGATAAAACTCTATTTCCCTCTCATTATTCAGAACATTAAAACGATCTCCCGGAGATACTTTTTGCGTAAAATAATCCGGTTTTCCATTGAGACTTCGAGCAATAAAATGGCGTGTCGTATGATAATGGGTCGCATAGTCTGCAATCCATGCTGGTCTATCCTGTAACCAAGGAACTCTGTGCGAATAAGTAATCGTTTGAACGATCGGCAAAGGCGAATTCAGAGAAAAAAGTTGATGAATACGATTTCCTTCAGGTAAAGCATCTTTTACAGACCCAGCTTCGAGCTTGTTCTTATTGTTGGCATTTTCCTCGACACGAACTTTTTCTCCAACAAATTGGGGCGAAGAGTCTTTTATAACAATCTTTTGTATGGTTCCCGGCGAAGCAACAATGACATCTTTCGGAGTTTTCTTTTTGACCAGAGCAAATATAAAAATCAATCCGAAAATGAATATCGAAATATAGAACAAGATTTTTGGAAAAGACAAAGTTAATTCTCCTTAAACATTACTTCCATTTTACACAAATACCCAAAAAAAACCAATATCCTCAACAAATTTTTATCTATAAAAAAATTTAGATGACATTTTTTATATAGAGAAAAGCAGAATCGATAACAATTAAAATATTTTTTATAAACACAAAAATCTGTTTAGGAAAGCATAAAAATTATAATTTAATTTTATTAAAAAACTACCCTCAATAACCAAATACGTCTCTTTTTTCTCTATGAAATAGATTCTATTTTAAAGGGAATATTTTAATAAGAGGTGGGAGAATGAGACCCTTCCATCGAAGACCCTTCAACACCTTCGATAAATTGGCGCATTTTTTTTCCGGCTGTAAACTTTACTGCTTTACGGGCAGGAATTACAATAGGAACAGAAGCATTTTTAGGATTGCGGCCAATTTTTTGTTTTCGTTGAACCACTTCAAAAACACCAAAATCCCGGAATTCCAACCGATCACCGGATTGAAGCACTTCAGAAATGGAATCCAAAAAAGACTGTATTACGTCACGAACATCATTGGGATGTTTCCCTAATTTTTGAGAAATCTTTTGAATAAGATGTTTCTTAGTGATAGTGGCCATAGAGTCGACTCCTTGTA
Organism: Parachlamydiales bacterium; assembly: GCA_016931275.1. GTDB lineage: Bacteria > Chlamydiota > Chlamydiia > Chlamydiales > SM23-39 > JAFGFA01. The sequence continues at coordinate 9,041 of JAFGFA010000026.1, read as the reverse complement.
ATTGTGTCTTATAACTTTATATCCTATAATTTGATTGTGATCTAACAATCCATTCTTTGCAAGAGATCATTATTTTTTTTTCTGAATTTTCACCAATATCTTTTTTTTCTTTCCAGAACCCAAGAGAAGATATTCGCCATCAATCAGCGCAGAAGAGGACACGAGATATTGAGGATCTGTTATCTTTTCGTTATTAAGGTAAGCTCCGTTATTTTTAATTAGACGAACCGTTTCTGATTTGCTGGAAGTAAGCTGAACTTCAGCTGCTAAATCAACATATTTTTTCCCGATTACTTCGTCGTATGGCAAGCAAAAATGCGGAAAATCTTTCATAATTTTTTCTAATACATCTCTTTCAAGACAAGACTCTGCGCCGGGGCGAGCACCTTCTGTCACTTTAATCGCCACTTCCAATCCCTCATCGCCATGGACAATACGAGTCACTTCTTCTGCTAATCGTTTTTGTGCGGCATTCGGAATATAAGAAGGCGATACCATCATTTTTTCTATCCCCTCAATTTCTTCTTTATCTAAAAAAGTGAGAAGCTCTAACATGCGAATCACGTCGCCATCAGGTACCCGAAACAATTGCTGATAAAATTGATAATAAGAAAGCTTATCATTAGAAAGCCAAATGGCTCCTCCTTCCGATTTTCCGAATTTTTTTCCGTCACTTCGTGTTAAAAGAGGAAAAGTAAGCCCATAGACCTCTTGATGCAACAAACGCTTTGTAAGATCAATGCCGGCAGTAATGTTTCCCCATTGATCATTTCCTCCCATTTGCAGGGTAATACCATATTTTTGGTGTAGATAATAAAAATCATACGCTTGCAAGATCTGATAGGAAAATTCTGTAAAACTCATCCCGTCTTCTGAAGCTAAACGCAATTTGACGCTCTCTTTGGAAAGCATAGAACCCAATCGAAAATGTTTTCCGATATCCCGCAAAAAATCAATAAAAGCAATATCCTTAAGCCAATGATAATTATTTAAAATAATAGGAGGTTGAGGAAGCCGAGCATGGGTAAAAATCGTTTCAATCACTTTCTGAATTGCCGCACTATTTCTAGTGATATCCTCATCCGATAAAAAAGGTCTTTCCACAGACTTCCCAGAAGGATCTCCAATCCTCCCCGTGGCTCCCCCAATCAATACATAAGGCTGGTGACCAAACTTACTAAACCACATAAGGGCAAGGATTCCTAAAAAATTTCCCAGATGAAGACAATCGGCTGTTGGATCAAATCCCACGTAACATTTAATAGGGTGCTGAACAATCTTTTCGAAACCCTCTTTGGAAATTTGATCGACAAATCCTCTTTCTGATAAATGAGCAACGATATTTTCTTTCATGGTTACCTAAATATCAAAAGTTTATATCAATCAAAGTATTTTCGAAAACAAAAATCATGAATTATGAATCGTTCTCCGCCAATGGGTGACTCTTAAAAATTCCTTGCATATCTTTCATCTGATTTTGAAGGCTTGCGGCGATCTTCTGAATCGATTTACTCGTCTGAGCCACATTTTGATTTTCATCAAAAAGGGCAATATTTTTTTTCTGAAGAACCACCCGATGTCGGGCATTGCAGGCAATCCAATGATGGATCTCCAAATTCTTTTTCTCCAATTGGGCAGGAGTTATACGCCGTTCAATTGCTTCCAATTGTTTTTCTAATTTTTCCCTGGCCCTTTTAGTTTTATCGCTTTCTTTTACCGGTTTTTTCATGTTCATGCTAAACTCTTTGACCTATCTCTAAAAATGATCATTGTACTTCTATCTTCCCTTTTCGTGTCCCTACGATCACTTTATGAGGAAGAATCGAAAAAAAACCGGTATCAACAACTCCAGGAACTGCTAAAAGCTCTTGATTCTTTTGTTCTGAAAAAACAGCATCTATCACAAGGTCTAACATATAATTATTGTTATCGGTAAGAAATAATTCTTGAGAACCCGTAACACGCCAAGAACTTCTATATCCTAATTTTTCGATTCTCTTAAGTGTATGCTCTTTTCCAAAAGGAACAATTTCCACAGGCAAACAAATCTGATCAAACTGCAACACTTTTTTATACTCTTCAATCATAATAATATATTCTCTTGAAGCATAGGCTAAAATTTTTTCTCGCAAAAGAGCTCCTCCCCTTCCTTTAATCATCTCTTTTTGCGGATTGATGGCATCGACTCCATCATAAGTCGCATCAATATAATCGACATCGTCTAAATTAATTAAAGGAATGCGGGCTTGACAAGCCTCTTTTTCTATTGCAATAGAACTGGCCACCCCCTTTATGCGCAAACCTTGCTGGCATCGTTTTCCTAACTCATGAATAAAAAGCGTAGCGGTAGTTCCCGAACCAAGTCCAATAATTTGCTGATCTTGCACAAGACTAGCAGCATAGTGAGCGACAGATTTTTTGATAAGGTTCATAGACATTTTATACAGGAAACCATCCTGCAAAATCAATAGCTTTTATATAGGATCTCAAAACCTTTCAGACATTTTGCTCTGTTCTATTCTTAATAAAATCACAGGCTCCTCAACAATAGATATCGCACAAAGCTAACCCTCCTTTAGAGGTCTCTTTATACTTTGTGGACATATCCCTTCCTGTTTCCAGCATAACCTGCACTACTTGATCAAAGGAGAGCTTATGCTTTTTGGGATCTCCTGTAGAAGCCAACAAATAGGCATTATAGGCATCAATAGCTCCAACAGCATTTCGTTCAATACAAGGTATTTGCACATAGCCTCCAATCGGATCGCAAGTCATTCCTAAATTGTGCTCCAAAGCTATTTCTGCAGCATTTTCTATCACTTGAATGGAACATCCCGCAATCTTGGACAAAAAAGCAGCCCCCATGGAAGCTGCCACCCCAATTTCACCTTGACAACCCACCTCAGCACCAGAAATACTGGCATTATGTTTGGCGACAAACCCAATGGCTGCAGAAGCTAAAAGCCCTTCTCTTAAGATGCGATTCTCTTTTTTCAAATAATGCTTGTGACTATACAGTAAGGCAGGAATAACTCCTGAAGATCCTGATGTGGGAGCAGTCACAATCAAATTGCCCGCAGCATTTTCTTCAGAAGCGGCCAATGCATAAGCATCTAAAAAGACAAAAAAACGATCCGGTATTTCTAAAAGAGACGACTGCGCCATTTTATATAAAGTGGAAGCCTTGCGATGCAATCGAATAGGTCCCGGTAAAAGACCTTCTTTCTTCAAGCCGTTTTCGACGGCATGTTCCATAACATCAATAATATGATCTAATTTTTTATCGATTTCTTCCCAGCTCAGCCCTGTAAGAGATTGTTCATTGGTCATCATCAGATCTCTTAGAGAAATCTTTTGCTGTTCCAATATCTTTTTGAGTTCCGCCATATTTGAATAAGGATATTGAGGTTTATTGACAGCTTTAGGAGGTTCTCCTTTTACTTGTAAAAATCCTCCTCCTGTAGAGTAATATTCCCGTTCTAGAATAACTTTTCTCTCTCCCATCAATTTAATGATTAAGGTATTCTGGAATGGATAGGGATGTTTAATTTTATCGAAAAATATATGTTTCGATTTAAAAAATATTTTTTTAGAACGAATAGAAATGACATATTCTTCATGCTCTTTTGACAACAATTGTTGCAAAGCATCTGCATCACAGGTTTCCGGAGTCCATCCTAAAAGCCCCCCGGTGACAGCGCGATCCGTTCCATGTCCTTTTCCAGTTGCACTTAAAGAACCGAAAAGATGAACCTCTATTCGAGAACCGTGTTCCAGTGTATCATCCGGCAATTTTTCCACTAATTTTCGAAAATGAAGACCCGCTTTCATAGGCCCGATCGTGTGGGAACTCGATGGACCGGGCCCCACTTTAAATAATTCAAAAAGAGACGTGCAAATAATACTCATATGATTACTTTATATTCATTTTGGTATACCAACTTATTCAGCAAAAAACAAGACGATATTTTCTATACAAAGGAAAAGAAACATTCAGTACTGAATGTTAAATTTATTTTTTGCAAGATGCAAGATAGTATTCACCGCTTTTTCAGCATCAACGCCATTTGCTTCAATATAAATTTTAGAACCCCGAGTTGCTGCCAACATCAAAATCCCCAGAAGGGATTTAGCATTGACGGTGAAATTTTTATAATAGAGTTTAATTTCCGACTGAAAAGAAGCGGCACACTTGACTAATTCCGTTGAAGGTCTGGTATGCAGCCCTTTTTCATTTTGCACTTTAAACGCACCTTTATGTTTCATTATCACTAAAAACCCCCGGCACAATATACCGTAAATATCCTTTTTTTTATTTTCTGGCAAGAATTTACAACAAGCTTTCTAAAAAACCGATTTGATGTGCAAAATCATCAATAGCAGCCTCTATAACCTCGGGGTTTTTTATATCCACTCCGGCGATCTTTAAAAGATCGATAGGATATCCATTTCCGCCTGATGCAATAAAAGCCATGTATTTTTCAGAATCGATATTTTGAGAGAGATACAAAGCACTACTGACACCGGTTGCATATTGGTACACATAAAAATTGTAATAAAAATGTGGGATACGCGCCCATTCGGAAAAAAGAGGCTCGTCTAAAGAAAGTGCCTTCCCATAGTATTCTCGATATAATTTTTGATAAAGAGTATTCAAAAAAGAAGGTGTCAAAGGCTCTTTAGCCGCAACTTTTTCATGAATTTGAAATTCAAAATCGGCAAAAAGAGTTTGCCGGAATAAGGTAGCCTGGATCATCTCTAGCTTATGAGTAAGAATCTGTATTTTTCGATTTGTATCTTTTGTATTATCCAATAAATAACGAAACAAAAGCTGTTCACTAAAGGTAGATGCTACTTCTGCAACAAAAATAGGATAACTTGCATAATGATAGGGTTGATTTTCACGACTAAAATATGAATGCATGCTATGTCCCGCTTCATGGGCTAAAGTGAAGACATCATTTAATGTTCCGTGATAATTCATCAATATATAAGGCAATGTATCATAACATCCGCTGGAATAGGCTCCCGACCTTTTTCCCACATTCTCATAAAAATCACACCATCGGTTCTCGAAAATCCCCTTTTGCAATATCGATTGATACTCTTGACCCAATACCGCAACGGAGGCTACAACGGCTTCTTTGGCTTCTTGAAGGGAAAAAGAAAAATTTTCCTGTTTTGTAAAAGGAGCATAAATATCATAAAAATGCAAAGACGGAAGCTGCAAACATCTCTTCTTTAAATCTAGATAATGATGAAGAGCGCCTATTTTTTTTCGTACGGTCTTTATCAAATTATGATAAACATCCAGATCGATATTTTTAGGGTAAAGAGCCGCTTCTAAAGCACTCTGATATTTCCGTACATTCGCCAAAGAACAATGAGTTCCCACCTCGGCATCTATTAAATCGGCACAAGTATTTTCAAATTCCTTATATCGGTTATGTAGCACATAAAACGCATTTTTTCTCAATTCTCGATCATGACTACGCTGATAAATTCCATAAGTACCATGTGTTAATTCCAAAAGACTCCCTTTTGCATCGGTAACTGCAGAAAAATGCAAATCGGCATTATTCAAAGAGGAAAAAGTTTTATAAAAGGCAGAAAAAGTTTTCCCCATTTCAGCCAAAATCTCCTCCTGTTCCGCAGATAAGATATGTTCTTTGTTATGCAAAAGTGAGCGCAAATAAAAATGATACTCTTTAAGGGTGGTTTCTTGTAAAATTTTGTCGACGATCTCTGTTGGAAGCTGTAAGATTTCAGGCTCTATCCATGAAGTTTTTGCTTGAAATTCAAACATCATTGCATTGGCTTTCCCAAAGGCTTGCTTTCCGGAATCATCCGTGAGATCTTGATCCAAATATAAATGTGCATAGGTATAAATTTTTTCGACATGACGAGACAAAGAAAAATATTTATCTAAAACTTCCTTAAGAGTTTTAGAATCCGAGAGTTTCTGCCGATAGATAGAAAGGGCATCCCATCCCTTATCATTATAAAACTTAAAAAAATCCTCATTCCATTTCTCCATAGAAGGATAGATCAAAGATAAATCCCAAGTATCTTCTCTCTTCAGCTCGCTTCGCCTTGCCACCATATGCTTCTCCTTTTTCTCGGATTGTACCTATCCTTCCAATGAAAGTAAAAAAAATTCATTATCACAAAACTTAGCACTTTTAATCAAATATTGCTAAATCTGTTGCAAAAATGGGGCTTTTATCATATACTTCCATCATCAAGAAAAGTATTACGGAGGAACATAAATATGACGCAAAAGAAGAAGACTTTATTAAAACCTCTTGGGAATCGTGTAATCGCTAAGAGAATGGAAGAAGAAGAAATTACACGTGGCGGAATTATCATTCCCGATAGTGCTAAGAAAAAGCAAGAAACAGCAAAAGTAATTGCGATCGGTCCAGGCAAAACCCTTGAAAACGGCAAACTAGAACCGATCACTGTCAAAATCGGAGATGTTATTCTCATGGATAAATATTCCGGTCAAGAAGTGCAATTAGATGACGAAGAATATATCATCGTAAAAGCAGATGATATTATTGCCATTGTAGAAGAATAAATTAGCAAGGAGTTTAATAATTATGGCTGCAAAAAAAATCAAATTTCGAGAAGAGGCAAGACAAAAGATTCTCCAGGGTGTAGAAACACTTGCTTCTGCTGTTAAAGTGACCTTAGGACCCAAAGGACGCAATGTGGTTATCGACAAATCTTACGGAGCTCCTCAAATCACTAAGGATGGCGTTACTGTTGCTAAGGAAATTGAATTAGAAGACAAGCACGAAAACATGGGTGCACAAATGGTAAAAGAAGTCGCCAGCAAAACAGCTGATATGGCCGGTGACGGGACGACAACAGCGACTATTTTAGCAGAAGCTATCTATAAAGAAGGGCTTCGACTTGTGACTGCTGGTTCTAATCCTATGGAACTAAAAAGAGGGATTGAAAAAGCGGTACATACCATTGTAAAAGAACTGGAAAAGAAAAGTAAACCCATTAAAAACAATAAAGAGATTGCTCAAGTTGCGACCATTTCCGCTAATGGAGATACCGATATTGGTGAAATTATCGCTAAAGCAATGGACCGTGTAGGAAAAGACGGTACGATCACGGTAGAAGAAGCCAAAGGATTTGAAACAACCTTAGAAGTTGTCGAAGGAATGAACTTCGACCGAGGATATGTTTCCTCCTACTTTGTAACCAATGCAGAAAAACTAGAAGCAGAATTTGACGATGCATATATCCTTATATATGAGAAAAAAATCTCTGCTATGAAAGATTTCTTACCGTTATTGCAAAGCGTTGCTGAAAGCGGCCGCCCTTTAGTCATTCTTGCAGAAGATGTTGAGGGGGAAGCTCTAGCCACACTCGTTGTGAACAGACTTCGTGCCGGGCTAAAAGTATGTGCTGTAAAAGCACCTGGCTTTGGTGATCGACGCAAAGCTCTTTTAGAAGATATTGCTATCTTAACCGGTGGGCAATTCATCTGTGAAGATCTTGGCATCAAATTAGAAAACGTATCTATGGACATGCTTGGAAAGGCAAAAAAAGTCATCATCAAAAAAGAAGATACGACTATTGTCGATGGTGCCGGTAAAAAAGAAGCCATTAAGGAACGAATTGCTTTGATTAGAAGGCAGATCGAAGAAACGACTTCTGATTATGATAAAGAAAAACTTCAAGAAAGACTTGCTAAACTGGCAGGTGGAGTTGCTGTAATCCAAGTAGGTGCTGCAACAGAAGTAGAAATGAAAGAGAAAAAAGACCGCGTTGACGATGCGCAGCATGCGACAAAAGCGGCTATTGAAGAAGGAGTCTTGCCTGGTGGGGGCAAAGCCCTATTAATCTCAATACCTGCCTTGGAAAAATTGATCTCTTCTCTTCATGGAGATGAAAAATCCGGAGCAGAAATTGTATTGCGTTCTCTTTCTTACCCACAAAAGCAAATAGCCAATAATGCGGGACAAGAAGGCTCGCTCATAGTACAAAAGGTCTTAAGTCTAAAAGATCAAGAAGGCTATGATGCTCAAAATGATAAATATGTCGATATGTACCAAGCGGGAATTATCGATCCTACAAAAGTCGTCCGTTCGGCTCTACAAAACGCAGCTTCTATCTCAGCGTTACTGCTTACAACCGAAGCAATCATTACTGAGGAAGAAGAAGAAAAAACACCCGCAGCTCCTGTAGGTGGCGGAATGCCCGGAATGTACTAATGAAAACAAAACCATTCGTTTTTATTGGGGCAGCATTGGTTGCTGCCCTTCTTGTTTTCTTGAATGTAGGAGGCCCAAAACTGATGAAAAAATCTTTAATCTTAATTGTAATGGGTCCTCCGGGAGCCGGAAAAGGGACTCATAGTGTGGAATTATCGAAAAAATTAGGTATTCCTCATATTTCTACGGGAGATCTTTTCAGAGAAAACCTTCGTCTTCAAACTCCTCTTGGAAAAGAAGCCAAAAAACATATCGATGCAGGACATCTGGTGCCGGATAGTCTTGTCAATGAAATGGTTCTAGATCGCATCCATAAGCCCGACTGTAAGCCCGGATGTATTTTGGATGGTTATCCGAGAACAGTAGAACAAGCTAAAGCCTTTCAGCCTATTCTCGAAAAGGCAAAGACAGGAGTTCTGTACATTAATGTTTCCGACGATGTGTTAACAGATCGCATTGTTTATCGAGTTATGTGTGAAAAATGTGGCGCTCCTTATCATGAAAAATTCTTTCCTCCTAAACAGGAAGGAATATGTGATCAGTGCGGAGGGTCCCTTTATCACCGAAAAGATGATACTAAAGAACTGGTAGAAGAACGGATAAAAGTATATCATCAAGAAACTGAACCGGTTATACAATATTATCGCAATAAACATTTATTGTTGGAAGTGAATGGCAACCAAAGCATGGACGAAGTTTTTTCTGCTTTAATTGAACAAATTAACAACATAAAATAGAATTATTCACATAAAATAGTTTTTATTTAAAATATATTTTATATTGAATATAATAAAAATAAAAGCTATT
>JAFGFA010000025.1 GCA_016931275.1 Parachlamydiales bacterium | reverse complement strand
CTCGTCAATGGCACCTGTCAACGTGCCGATGGTAGCGGTCTCTTAGACTAGCTACAAGCCCTCGACTTTAGTCGTGGGTAGTTGACAAATGTATTCCGTTTTTATCTACGCATTTTAGCGAATAAAACGACATAATACAATGATGAATTTTCTAAAAGGCGCTTCTCTTTGCTTGTTGTTATAAGATTCTTTTCTCTAAAGATGTTTCTTTCGAAAAAAATGCTGTTTTCGGAGGGGCTCCGAAGTAAGAGGAATTACCACGCACCTCTACGAACTAGATGACCTGTCGCTGATTGAGAACGTGGAATAGATCGCTCTTGTTGGTGCCATGTTCCTTTGCGTGTCAAGTTTGAAAGAGGATTGCCTGGGCGAGTGCTGGGAACGGGCCTGTAAGAATCCGTAGATGGAACAGGTGAAGAATAAGCAACAGGTATAGGATATACAGGCCTTGGTTCCGGGATAATGATAACAACGTTCGACAGTTTTTCTCCGGACCGCTTTTCTTGTGGCTCGTTATCAGGAGGGACATGTCGAGCCTGTTGGAGAGCTTGCGGATGGTTTTGACGGGGAGTTTTTGAAAAAGCATCTACTAAAAACAACTTGATGGACATGATAAGCACGCTTATTTTTGCGCAGGTGGCCATAGTTCCTTGTGTATCGAATATCTGTGATCCATAGCCAATGAAAGCAAGAACGGCTCCAATCTTTTTGATATGTTTCAATATAATGTTGTTTCTATCTTGTGCCAGAACGTCGATGGCGAGTATGGATAATGTGGCCAGAGCAAAGAGCGGGTTGCCCAATATGAGGGTTGTGAAGGCGTTGATCATAACACCTATTCGGTAAAATTTTCCAAAGTCTTGCATGAGTTCACGGTGAAAAGGAGTGGATATGTTTATGAGTTAAGTCGGCGATCAATACCAAAGGGCTAAGAATAAATACGGTTCTTACAAAAACGCCAAAAAGTCCTAAAGAAATGTTGGCAAAGGCTAGGGTTTCCGCAGTGAGAAAAAGCAAATGATTCACCTGCAGGGCGGTATGAAACCATTGCGGGGATTCGTTTTGTGTTTTTTCATGTAAATAAGTAGCGGCACAGCCTGTGTTTGTTCCTTGAAGTAATGAAAGGATGGAGGACATATTTTCCCAAAAGTTTCCTAAAAACAAAAAGTATATCATCTATTCGGATTATAAAACAACGATTATGCAAAGCGGAAAAGTCCGTCTCCCAATGAGAACATAGCGCAAGGAGGTGCTCTTTTTTCATCTTATGAGCGAGTATGTTTTCTTCGCAATAAGATGAAAAATTTTTTCCCAAAATATGGGATTGTATGGTATCTCTTGGATGTACAAAGACCGTTGCATGATCAAAAAATTCAGTTTTCTTATTTCTTTAGTGGTTTCGTTTTGTATCGAAGCTCTTCCTGTGGGGAATCCCGCTACTCCCAAGTTGGTGGATAAAGGTTTTTTTATGTCACCGGGATGTTGGATCCAGGGACGTGTAGGTTATGAGGGAAATTATTTGAGCGATGCCCGGCTGGAGAACAAAACAACCTCTCATAAAATCTATAATGTGGAAAGATTTGATAATACTGCGTTGTTATCTCTTTCTATTGAAAGGCGTTTTGATCTTTTTGCCCTTTTAGGGGCCTCAAGATTTAATGCCAAGTGGCAGGCTCAATTTCCGGAAGGGCTTACCTATTTTGAAACGGGAACGCAACAAGGTTTTTTGTGGGAAGCAGGCGGAAAAGGAATCTTTTACGAATGGGGTAATCTCTCTCTTTCTTTAGGAGGACGTTATGCGGCAACGATCGCGGATTGCGATTGGTTAACGCAGAATGGGCAGCCCCAGGAAGTTTCTCCAAAGGAGAAATGGAGGGACAGGACATGGCAGGTAGATCTGGCTTTTTCTTATAAAGTCGATCTTTTTATTCCTTATCTTGGCATGACTTATCTTTCATCGCAATCGCGGTTAAAAGGAGATATGCCCATAGCGGACGAAGGGGATGTCGTGCTGCATATGAAAACAAAAAATCGCTATGGAATGGTCGTCGGATGCGCTCTTTCTACCGGAAAAATATGTTCGATCAATTTAGAAGCGCGTCTTTTTAATGAGGAAGGCGTTTCTGTTTCCGGATTCATCCAATTTTGAGGAAGAGTTTTATCACTATATTTTTTGAACCCATTTCTTTGTTCATTTTTTTTGCAAAAAAAATAAAACCTCTATAATCTGAGCTCTTCATTTTCAATTTCACAAAGGATGTTGTATGTTGCGAAAGATCGTTTGTTTGTTTCTTTATTGCAGCTTTGTTTATGCGCAGTCACCGGAAATCGAAGAAAATCAAGATAATTTGGATATGGAAGCCTTGCAAAAATGGATTCGGGAAAAAAGGATGATCACCGTCAAGGAAATCGGAGGAGATCTTTCGTTAAGTGGTGAAGTGCGGGCAGAAATGCAGGTAACAAGTGAAAAGAAAGGTGGAATTCAGCAGAGAGGTTCTGGATTAAATTATATAAGCCCGATGGTCGCATTTGATTCGGAAGTTAATTTAATGCTTGACTATCGTGGAGAGAGAACATGGGCGTCGATTAAACTGGAATTTGATAATAACATGGGTCTTAAGGATGGAACGACTAACAGGATCGCTGTAGAAAAAGCTTATTTGGGAGGGCGTTTATATGATGGAGAGACGTTTTCTGTGGAAGGAGCGATTGGTCGGCGGTTTTTGGGAAACGTTTTTGATTCAAAGATTCAATTTAACTCCATTTATGATGGGGTTTTGCTGCGATTGAATAAGGCATCGGAGCAGGTCGGTGATTTTTATGTCAATCTAGGTTCTTTTATCGTAAGTGAAAAGACCTATCATTATGGATATGTAGGGGAAATGGGGCTGTTGAATATTGCGAATACGGGTTTTTTTACCAAGTATTCTTTTATTAGCTGGAAGAAACACTATACCGATGAATTGAAAAAACTGCGCTATTCTTTTGGGAACTCTCAAGTAATTTTAGGATATCAATGCACTCCTGTACGATGGGATAAATATATTAAAGGCTATGTAGGAGGCTTGATCAACCATTTCGCCAAAAAAATACCTTTGACCGATCATAAGCGACAAAATTATGCTTGGTATGCCGGGGTATCTGTAGGTCAAGTGCAACAAAAAGGCGATTGGGCTCTGGATGTCAATTATCAGTTTGTTGCGCCTCAAGCCGTGTCTGATTATGATGCCGTTGGAATCCGAAGAGGAAATGCGGAAGGAGTGGGCTTCTATACGATGAATATTGACGGGACTGGAGGACCTACTGATCGTTCCAACGCGGTTGGCAATGCCAATTATAAAGGGATTTGTATAGAATTTTTATATGCATTCACCAGTAATATCACCATATTGCAAAATTTTCAGCATTCTACGAATGAAAATAAATCCCTTGGGCCAAATTTTAAATACAATCAGTATGAAGTCGAATTTATCTATGCTTTCTAAGTTTTTTTGGAACAAGAGCTTGGCTGGAAGGTTATAACATAGTATTTTTGTCTATAAATGAGACGTTCGATGGATGTTTCCCTTAGGAAGGTTTTTCGTTGAATCGTGTATAGATCGGGAAAAAAATGTTGCAAGCTTGAGAGGTCCTGTTCTTTGTGAAGCCACAGTAATAAGGGCCCTGAAGAGATGTTCTGGTGAACTAATTTCAAGATTTTTTCTGAAGGGAGAGTCGGTAAAAGAAAAAAATTCGTGAACGAGCCGTTAAAAAAAGGAAAGGAATATCTTTTGGCTCCTATTCTATAAATGCGCAAACGGGGATATAATGAAAATAGGGCTAGGGTAGGAAGCCAGCCTCCTTTGTGGGTGGGGAGTAAAAAAACAGACGATTCCGAAGGAACGCTGGAAAAATGAACAGAGATCCATTTACAGAGAATTCTTTTAGAGAGAAAAGGAAAGAAAAGTTCTGATAGTCTTCCTGTAATAAGAAAACTATAAATAAAGGTGACTATTCCAAAGAGTAAAAATCCTGTAGAGGCGGACAATAAAAACACTTCACTAAAGAGATAAAGTAACATTGCCGCTAGGAGAACCCCTAAAAAGCTTAAAAAATTTGATGCGGCGATAATTTGCCCCATTTTTGCCTGAGGGCTGCGAAATTGAATGAACGAGTCAAACGGAATAATGAAAATGCCGCCTGCAATACCCAGAAAAAACAAAAAGACGATGGTTGCAAGAAGAAAAGGAGAAAAAAGCCATAAAAGAATGAAAAAGACGGAGAGGAAAAATCCGGCGATACAAGAAAGACTCATTTCAATCGTCTCTTTTGAAAGTTTTCCTGCAATTAAAGAACCGATGGCGATGCCGATTGCCAAAGGGAGAAAAAGATATCCCCCCTCTATTTCACTTAAATGAAGGGATTGAAGAGCAAAGGGAATTAAATTCAGTTGGGTAAAGCCTCCTAAAAATAGAAAAAAAGAAGAACCTAAAACCGACCAAAAGAGATGGGGCCGTTTTGCCGCTAAAGCTAAAGTTTTGTAGATTTCATAGAAAAAAAAGGGATTGATTTTTTTTTTCGAATCTTTAGGCGGGGTTTTTTGAATTCCCAAACTGATTAAAAAACCTAAAAAAGAAATAACAATGCATAATAAGAAAGCCTTTATGAACTGTTTATGGGTAATATTCGTTATAAAAGGAGCCAAAAAGGTTCCCAAAATAATCGCGAGATAGGTAAAGGAATTGATCAGGCCGTTTGCTTTAGAGATCAGGGACGGATCTACAAGTTCGGGAATGATTCCATATTTGGAAGGGCCGAAGACCGCACTTTGGGTGGCCATCCAAAAAATAAAAAAATAGCAAAAAAAAATCGATTGAAAGTAAATGGCTGCTAAACTGAGCAGCATAATGAGAAATTCCGCTAATTTGGCTGCGACGATAATGTTGCGTTTGCTGAATCGGTCGGCCAGAACCCCGGAAGCATTAGAGAACAATAAAAAAGGAATCACGAAAACTGCGCCGGTAATGGATAAAATGGTCGGAGCTGCCCGGGAGCCTAGAATGTGGATCAAAAGAAAGGCGATGAGCAGTTTGAACACATTGTCATTTAAAGCTCCGAGGAATTGCGTCCAATTAAGCAGATAAAAAGACCTTTTATTCTCGGGTCGGGAAACAAACATCACAATAAAAGCCATCCCTTATTTTGTTCTATAACAGACGCAAGCATTTAATATGCAAATATGCGATGATTGTATCATGATCGATGATAAAGAGACTGTCTTTTTTAGCAATACTCCTAAAAAGCTCATTCAATGCTTAGAGGATGAATTCTTTTTTTCTAAAATATCTCGGGGAAAGAGGCGTTATTTGATTATTCCCTCTATGAGTTCCCATTCTCTTTTTTTGCATAAATGGGCTTCTAATCCGCAATTGGGCATTGGTATGGGAGTTTCTTTTTGTACTCTTTTTCAATTTTTTTCTTCCCCAATTTTTGAGGGGGAACAATCCTCTCCGGATCAATGGTTCCTTTCTGAGTTGACGATACATATTTATGCAAAATTGTGTCGATATTTAGATTCCTCGGAGGAAATTTTTGAGCCGTTACAGAGATATTTAATGCATGGAACGGAAGAAAGAATCGTGAAACTGTCGCAAAGATTAGCCCGGCTTTTTTTAGACTATTCTCTTTATGGTAATTTTGTGGCCTCTCCTGAAAAAGAATGGCAGCAGCGATTGCTGTATGAGATCTTCTATGAAGAAAAATGGCCTCTTATCAAGAGAGATCAGAAAGCACGGGTAGAACAAGCGGGAATAAAAAATTGTGTGATTGCTCTTTATGTCCCTGATATTCTTCCTCCGGTTTATCGGTTTTTTTTCTCGATTTTATCCAAAAGCAATCGGGTTCTTTATTTTTTTCTTTCTCCTTCTTTTCTTTATATCGAAGATGCTTTGTCGGAAAAGGAAAAAAACAGGTTATTAGGAAAGTGGATCGGAAAAGGAAAAAAAATCAGTGCCGAGACAGAAGCCCTTTTTAGTGATACGAATGATCTTGTGTCTCATTTTATTTCCCTAAAAAAAAAATTGTTTCTTTCGATGGATCAGCATGATCATATTCCGTTGGACCAGTATGATTTTACGGAACCTCTATGGTCTTCAGCCGCTGCGAAAAGAGCCTCTTTGCTTAAGGCTATTAAACAGGATATGGGCTATTTGAGAAATCCCTCATTGGAGCCTATATGCCAAAGAGAAAATCTCGACGGTTCTTTGACCTTTCATGTGGTCTCTTCTAAATTTCGAGAGATGCAAATAGTTCTTTTAGATATTCATGAAAATCTTAAGCAAACTAAGGGAACTCTTAGCGATGTGTGCATTGTGGCTCCGAATATGGAGGAATATATCCCTTATATTCACCGGGTATTCGGAGATGAGCAACAGGGGCTCGGATATAAAATTACCGGGGTCCGTGCTTTTCCCCGCAGTTCTTTTGCGGCCGCTTTGACAACTTTTTTTTCCTTGATAGGTGGTCGTTTTGATGCACAAGAGATTCTTTCGCTATTGAGAAACCCTTCTTTCTATACTAAAGCATTGTTTACGGAAGAAGAAGTAGAAAAAATCGTCGAATGGATAGAAAAAGCGAAAATTGAGTGGGGATGGGATCTAGCACAAAGACGGGAAATAACAAAAAACGAAGAAATATACGATAGGAGTTTTACCTGGGGAGTGCAGAAAATTTTTTCCCGGTTTCTTTTTTTTCAAGAAGATCCCTGGAGTTATGAAGGATACTTACCTATTGAAGGAATCTCTTTTTCAGATATGGAGTTGTTCGAGAGGTTTTTTACCCTTTTGACGCGTCTGCAACAAGAGGTCTCCAAGATAGAAAAAATGCAAAAAGCTTCTTCTGACCAGTGGGCTCAAGCTTTTGAAACAATCATTGTACAATTTTTTTCTACGGGAGAAGATCCCTATGACCAGGCAATTTTTTTACAGGTTTCGTCTTTTTTACGGACGATGCGCCTATCAGAAAAAATACAGCAAGATCTTCTTTCCTTTAGGTGTTTTAAAGAACTTCTCATTGCGGAACTGCAAAAAAAAGAACGGCAGTATCATGGAGGTTTTTTGGAGTCCTTGACTTTTTGTTCTTTTCAGGATTTTTCATGTTTTCCATATAAAATTATATATTTAATTGGAATGAATGATTCTTTTCCCAAGGTGAATCGACCTTTTCATTTAAATCTTTTGGACAAAAAAAGAGATGACTATGTTCCGGATAGCAGTGAAAGAGATCGTAATGCTTTTTTAAATGTTTTGCTTTGCTGCGAAGAAAAGCTTTGCATCAGTTATTTGCAAGAGCCAAAAGCTCCTTCGGTCCTTGTGGAAGAATTGTGGACATATTTAGATAAGTCCTATTGCTATCGGCATGAAAAGATCTCTCCTTATTTAGTGATACGCCATGCTCCTTATGGATATGATATTCAAGAAATAGAGAGATATTCAGGGCATTTACACTATGAATATCAAGCGGCAAAAGCCTCTTTTTCCTTAAAAGAGCCTTCTTTTCCTTTTTTCCGACAACACAATTTTGAAGAACAATCTTCGCTTTCAATTTCTCTTCTTCAATCTCTTTTTGCCCATCCGATCCGTTTTTTTTATCAACAGGTATTACGCGTTTTTTTGGATAGAGAAAGAGAGGAAGAGGATTTTATCTTTTCTTCCTATAAACTAACTGATGTCTTGCGATGGAGTCATCATCGGCCGATTCATACTATTGTCGATGTATTACAGAGAAAAAGTTCTTTTCCAATAGGGATTTTTCGAGATATTGCCGAGGAAAAAATCACAAAAGAAGTAAAAAAATATCATGAGCATTTAGAAGAGCTGGCCATTTCAAAAGAGACTATTTTTGATGTTGTCCTGGAGGCCGATTGTTCTTCTCCGGTTTTTGTCGAAGAGCATTTAATGCGGCATCCCCCGGTTATTTGTGAATATGGCGGAAAAAAAATACGCATTGTCGGTACTTTGGAAAACGTTTCTTCCAAAGGGCTCATTCTTCATGCGGAAAAAAATGATATTTCCCTTTTGAAAAATATTCCGAAGATTCTTGTTTATTTGCATTTGTGTATAGATTTTCCCCATCGAGTTTGTTTTGTAAAAGAAAGTCTTTCTCAGGATTTTTTTTGGGACAAATCTCTTTTTGAGGTCCTTTATGGCTACTATCGTGCTGCAAGCATGTCTGTTTCTCCTTTATATCCTTTTTGGGCAAAGGCCTTGATGTTACAGGATGTGGAAAAGATGGAGAGGGAAATACAGTCTGTTCGACATCTCCCTTTTGAAGATCCTTATTTAGACGAATTTTTGTCACAGCCCTTGCAAAATGCAGGAGAGGATATTTGTCATTATTGGAAGGAACATTTTTCAGAATTTTTTGCACCGATACAAAAAATTTTGGAGGAGATGAGATGATTTTTAATTGTCTTGATCGCAAAACGCCTGTAAAAGGAACTCATTTTATTGAAGCTTCCGCAGGAACAGGAAAGACTTTTGCTATTGAGCATATTTTTATTCGTCTTCTTTTAGAGGAAGATCTTTCCTTTGAAAAAATTTTAGTCGTAACTTTTACCAATCTTGCAACAAAGGAACTGAGGTCGAGAATACGCTCTTCTTTAGCAGAAGCACTAGAACAGTTGCTCGGAAATCCTGGAGATCGAGATTATTTAGCACCATATGAAAAAGATGAGGACACAAGAGAATGGGCAAAAAACAAAATTCGTGAAGCGCTTCTTTTTTTTGATTCTGTAGCAATTTTTACCATTCATAGTTTTTGTTATTATCAGCTTCAAGAATATGCCTGTGATGTTCTCTTAGATCTAAAGGAGGATATTCCGCAAAATCCTGCCAAGATTCGTCAATCGAGTTTTTACGATTATTTGCGCTATGATCTTTCTTCCGAGGATTTTTTCCCATCGCAAATATCGGCTATTTTTTCCCAAACATATGAAGTAAAGAGATTGTTGCGAAGAATAGGAAGAGGGATTTCTCATAAAGAAGACAAAGAGCCCGATCTCTATGAAGAAATCGAGTCTATCATTAAAGAAAAAACAGGGTTTCGAAGGGACTGGCTTTTAGAAGATTTTTTCACGCTCTTTCCCCTCTATAAAAAAATTCCCTCTGTGGAAAAAGAGGAGTTGCTGGAACAATTAGAAATGATTATGGCAATCTTTGAAGGACAGAAAATTGATTCTCTGTTGACCCGATTGCTGGAAAAGAAATTATCTTTTTTTCACTATTTTGATCCTCATAATAGAAAAAAAAACCAAAAGGCTTCAAAGGAAGTACATTATCCCTCTTTTCTTTCTTTTTTACACTCAGCCCTATATCCCCTGCTTACAACTTTAATGAATCCGGAATACATTCAAAAAAAATTATCGATGAAAATAGAAAACAAAATGGCTCGAGAGGATGTTTTTTCTATGGGGATGCGTCCTGATGAGATACTAACCAAGATGCTCAGTTCTTTAGAACATCAGCCGTTTTTAAAGGGAATACAAAATAAGTTTGAGGCAGTTATTGTCGATGAATTTCAAGATACAGATCCTATACAATGGAATATTCTCCGAAAGCTTTTTGTCGATTCTCCTGTAATAAGAGCTTTTTATTTGATAGGAGATCCTAAACAATCCATCTACGGATTTAGAAAGGCGGATATTTATACCTATTTGGATGCTTTGTCAACAGTAGGGTCTTCTTTTGTTAGGGTTCTTGATACGAACTATCGATCTCATCCGAATTTGCTTGCCGGGTTAAATGCTTTTTTTTCTCCCCCCATTGCAAAGGACTGGCTTTACTTGCCAAAAAAGAACAAATTCTTATCTTTTTTTCCTGTAAAGCCGGGAAAAACGGTGCTGCCGGACGAAAAAACTGTTCCTCGATTAATTTTTTGTGTGGGAGAAGATCGCTCAAAACTGAATGCGAGCTGGCCATCGAGCCGTTATGAGACGGAGTATCTTTTCCCATATATGATGGATGAAATAATTCGTCTTCATGAAAAAGAACATATCTCGTTCTCCTCTATGGCAATTTTAGTTAAAGATCGATATCAGGCGGAGCGAATAGGGAATATTCTAAAGAAAAACCGAATACCTTATATTTTTCATGGGGATCTTCCTGTGATAGATGCGAAGCTTCGGCGTTATGTGCAAGAAATTATAGAAGCGACTCTGTATCCTCAGGATAGTTCTTTGGTGACAAAAGCGCTTATAGGACCCTATTTTCGAGAAGAAAATAGCAAAGAAACCCTTGAAAAGGCCGTTCATTTTTTTTCTGTTTTACGAAAATCCCTTTTTTCAGAGGGTTTTTCTCATTTTGTTCGCCATTTTTTTTATGACGAATTTTTAGGGCAGTCTGTTTATGAGCGGTTGATTCGACACCAGCGGGAACTGTATGCTGATACAGAGCAAATACTGGAATATCTCATGGAAAAAATGGAAAGGGAATCAACATCTCCTTATGCGTTAAAAGAGATGGTCCGTGAAATGGAGTCTCTTTTGCCTGAGGATGATGAACGCATAAAGAAACGCTTTTTGACGCAAAAAGAAAGTGTGCAAATTATGAGCATGCATAAGAGCAAAGGATTGGAATTTTCTGTTGTTTTTGGAGTGGGACTGGCCTCGCGAAACTCTCTTTATACAATACATTCAGAAGGAAGTCCTGAGCAGGATGCAGAAAAAATGCGCCAGCTGTATGTTGTTATGACTCGTGCCAAAGATTTTTTGTATGTGCCTCTCCTTTTTGATGAGAGAAAAATAACAGTTCCTGTCGGAATGGGATCTCCTCTTGAGCTCTTTTTTTCTTCTTCGGGATCCGCAATGGAAAAAGAAAGCGTAATCGAAAAAATAGAAATTCTTGAAAAACAAGACCTTGCCCGTATCTTTTTTTTATCGAAAGAGACTATGTCGACACCATATTTTTCGGAAGAGCAGAAAGAGATTTCTTCTCATAGGCCTCTTACTGCAGTTCCCCCAAGTAGTTTTTGTTATTCTTTTAGTACTTTGTCGGAGGAAGAAAAGCATGTTTCTTTTTCAGGGTCCAAAACTCTTGATCCTTCCCTATTGCCCCCGGGTCCGGAAACGGGGATTATCATTCATGCGATTTATGAAAAAATTTTTCGTTCCCGTGGGGAAAAATGGCATCAGAGGGAAAATATCTCTCGTCATATTCGAAGGGTTATACAAGCCACTTCTCTTGAAATACATGAGGAGGTACTGACCGATATGGTGGAGGTTTCCTTGCATACCCCCCTTTTCCCCTGTTCTTTTTCCCTGAGCGATATTGACATCTCGGAAGCGATTGTGGAAACGGAATTTTTGTTTCTCGATTCTTCAAAAACTTTTATTAAAGGATTTGTGGACTTGGTTTTTATGCATAAGGGATCTTATTATTTTATAGATTGGAAAAGTAATTTTTTGGGAAATCGGCCGGATGATTATGTATCCGATAGGCTGAAAAGAGAGATGGAAAGGCATCAATATTTTCTTCAAGGAGCCCTCTATGCGAAGGCCTTGCAACGATTTATGCATAGAGAACACGGAGAACTTCTTTTTGGAGGAGCGTTTTATATTTTTGTGCGAGGATTGACGATGTCTCCTCCTCAAGGAATATATCATTATTTTCCGGATTTTAAGGAATAGTCATGACATGAATATACAAGAAATTTTAGGACATCCGATCATAGAGAAACTGTTGGAAAGAAAACTGTTATGGAGAAGCGACGTCTATTTTGCTTGGATGCTTCTGCAGAAAAGCGGCTCCCCAAAACTGGAAAACTATATGTTTTTGGCCTATATTTTCTCTCAATTTCGTGAGGGGCATTTGTGCATTACTATCGATCCATCGGAGCTGAACAAACATTTTTTAGAATATGATGCCGAGAATGTGAGCATGATTCTTGCAGGAAAAAATACGCTTCCTCGAAATCTTATTGAAGAGATCTCTTCTTTGAAGTCCGTTCCTACGAAGGCCCTTTGTCTTTATCAAGGCAAGATATACTTACAGAAACATTGGATGTATGAATCTATGATTCTTCGGTTCTTATATTCTGTAACGCAAACGACGTTTCCGGAGAATAAATCTCATGAGGATCTTTTAAAGGAACCCTGTTTATTAGAAGGACAGCAAAAACAGGCTCTGATTTCGGTTTTCAAAAGACCTTTTACGATTGTTTGTGGAGGTCCTGGAACGGGGAAGAGTTATCTTGCCGCGCATATTGTTGCTTTGCTGGCACAAGTGTTTAGTAAAGACAAAGGCTCTATAGCCATTACGGCCCCGACCGGTAAAGCTGTTTCTCATCTCGAAAGCAAAATATTTTCACAGATATCGGAAAAAACAGAACTTTGTTTTCATGCAAGGACGATTCATTCCCTTTTAGGTATATCGCCGTCACAAGAGACTCCCGCTTGTCTTAAGAAGTTGTCTTATGATTTAATTATTGTAGATGAGGCTTCGATGATCGATGCCAAGCTGTTTGCTCTCCTTTTTTCCGCGATGCCAAAAAATTCTCGTCTTGTATTATTAGGCGATCATTATCAGCTTCCTCCTATTGAAGTCGGATCTGTTTTTAAGGATATCGTTTCCTTGTTTGAAAAAAGTCCTTTCGTTTTTATTCTAGAAAAGAATTTTCGGTTTGCTCAAAACTCTATTGTTTCCTTTAGTCGAGCCATTGCCTCTCAAAAAATAGAGGAATTTTTAGAGGGAAACAATGACTCTGTCGTTTTCTCTCCTATAGAAAATTATCGTTCTATTTATGATTTGATTCCTTCCCTTCAGCCCTTTCTTTTGAAGCCTTCTTGGAAAAAACCAAGAGCATCAGAGTTGGAGAAGTTTTTAGGAATGTTTGCTGTTCTCTCTCCTTTACGGTATGGACCCTTTAGCGTGCATGCTTTGAATGAAGCCCTCTATGCCTATATTCTCTCATTGGCTCAACCTCATATGTGGGTCACTCTTCCCGTGATGATCACTCAAAACCAGCCTCGGCAGAATCTTTATAACGGAATGATGGGATTTTACAGTTTTCAATACTTGGATAAACTCCGAAAAAGTTCCGAGATATTTTGGCTATGGCATAATCAGAAAATGATTGCCATGGATCCTCTTCTTATTCGTCATTATGAAAAGGCGTTTGCCCTTTCTATTCATAAGAGCCAGGGAAGCGAATATGAAAATGCTCTGATAGTTATTCCTCCCGGCTCGGAGCTATTCGGGCAAGAGCTGTTGTACACCGCAGCAACAAGAGCAAAGTCCTCATTGCAGATCATCGCTTCTAAAGAGACGTTACAGAATCTTAGCGCAAAAAAGATACAGAGATCATCAGGACTAGCTTACAAGTGGCAAGAAATTAAGCGTTCAAGGCTTTTTTCATGAAATCGCTGAGATGAGATTTTTCTCTTGCAGCTTTATTTTTTTTAAAAAGGTGTTTCTTGACAGCTTTATCAATAAGGCTATAGGCCAAATTAATTTTTTTCTGTATTTCTGCTGGAGTTTGTTTATCGGCGCAAGCGGTATTGACCGAACGTATTGCTGTTTTAATCTGCGCTTTACAAGAACGATTACGGAGATTTCTTTTAGCATTTTGAATATCGCGTTTTACAGCAGTTGGCCTTTTTATCTTCTTTTTGTCTTCTTCTGCCATGTGTTTCCTCAAAAGATTAAATGTTAAAAATTGAATGAAGTATATAATTTTAAAGAAAATTCGTCAAAATAAAGAAAATGAAAATTTTTTTTGTCTCCTTTGTAATGCTTTCTTTAGCATGTTTTAGTTATTATGGAACCATATTTATTCGCGAATGGTCTTTTTATAGACAATTAGACACGAAAATGATGGGAACAGTCTTAGAGAAAAGGCTTGTCTATAAAAAACAATATTTCCCCTTTGTCGTTTATTCTTTTGGTAAAGACGGTAAGAACTATACAAATAGCTCATTTTTTCAAAAAAAATCTTTCATGAACGAAGAAAGCGCAAAAGATTTTATGGAACGCATCCCTTCCTGGGTAGAAATTTGGGTCTGTTCCGGAGATTATCAAAAATCTTCTCTGTATAAAGCCTTTCCTTATAATCTATTTTTTAGAGCAGTGATTTCTTTGCTGGTGTTCTTTTATTTTACGGGCATGTTTCTTGGAAAAAAGAAAATTTTTTGAAAAAACAAATCTAGAATCGAACGATCCTTGTCCGATCGTATTTTACTTGTAAGATCCGTAATCCTAACAAGGATTAAAAAAATTAACCGTTTTTCTGCTATAGAGGAAAAATAGGATTTTACCGTTGCAATTTATCTCAATGCTTTTAATATGTTAATATTATAATATAATTCTTTGTGCAAAGCTATTAAGGATCCTATGGAATCAAATTCAGCATTTTCCAATTTTGAGCATCAAAAGAAAATCGAAGAACTTGTTAATTTATCCAAAGAGCAGGGGTATGTCACTTATGAGGAGATCAACGAGATCTTACCTCTTTCTTTTGACACTCCCGAGTTAATTGATCAGGTACTGATTTTTTTGAGCGGACTGGATATTCAAGTTCTTAATCAATCAGAAGTGGATCGACAGAAAGAAAAAAAGAAAGAAGCTAAAGAGATGGAAGCCATTCCCAAGAGAATGGATGGTTCTTCCGACGATCCTGTGAGGATGTATTTAAAAGAGATGGGCTCTGTTCCCCTTCTTTCTCGTGAGGAAGAGGTGGAGATTTCCAAAAGGATTGAAAAAGCCCAATTACAAATTGAAAAAATCATTATGCGTTTTCGCTATTCTACCAGGGAAGGTATTTCTATTGCGAACTATCTCTTAGAAGGAAAAGAACGATTTGATAAAATTGTTGCGGAAAAAGAGGTCTCTGATAAAACAAAGTATCTTAAGCTTTTGCCTCGTCTTTGTGAATTGCTTCGCAATGAAGATAATCTGTTAGAAAAATCTCTTTTACACGTGCATTTTGGACAATTAAAGAAAGAAGAGCGGTCGCGGATTTTAGATGAAGTGGAAAAATGTCGAATTCGATCACAGGCTTATTTGCGTCGATTTCATTTTCGTCATAACATCATTGAGGACTTTGGGGAGGTTATTCTTTCTGCCTATCATCGGTTTTTATTCTTGGAACAAGAAATAGAAGAGCTTATTCCTCGCGCGGAAAAAAATAAATTTGCCGCAGCTAAATTATATGCGGCGAGAAGAAAACTCGAAAAGAGGGAATTGGCGGCAGGACGTACCGTTGAAGAGTTCAAACGAGATGTCCGTATGTTGCAACGATGGATGGATAAAAGTTTAGAAGCAAAACGGGAAATGGTCGAATCTAATTTACGCTTAGTGATTTCTATTGCTAAAAAATATACAAATCGAGGTCTTTCCTTTTTGGATTTGATTCAGGAAGGAAACATGGGACTGATGAAGGCCGTTGAGAAGTTCGAATATCGAAGAGGATATAAGTTTTCTACCTATGCGACTTGGTGGATACGTCAAGCAGTGACACGGGCTATTGCAGATCAAGCCAGAACTATTCGCATTCCTGTGCATATGATAGAAACTATCAATAAAGTATTGAGGGGTGCTAAAAAATTAATGATGGAAACGGGGAAAGAACCTTCTCCGGAAGAGTTGGCTGTCGAATTAGGAATGACGCCAGATAGGGTTCGTGAAATTTACAAGATCGCCCAGCATCCCATCTCTTTACAGGCAGAAGTCGGTGATTCAGGAGAGAGCCAGTTTGGAGATTTTTTGGAAGACACTACCATAGAATCTCCTGATGAAGCTACAGGCTATTCTATTTTAAAAGATAAATTGGCCGATGTTTTATCTTCTCTTACAGACAGGGAAAGAACGGTGTTAATTGAGCGTTTCGGTCTTCTCGACGGAAAACCCAAAACTTTAGAAGAGGTGGGGATTCGTTTCAGAGTTACTAGAGAGAGGGTTCGACAAATTGAAGCAAAAGCTCTGCGAAAAATGAGGCATCCTACGCGAGCAAAACAATTAGAAGCCTTTTTAGATTTAGTTCAGTCAGAATAATGTAAAGCTGCTTTACATTTATTTTTTTGATCCAACGAATTTTCAAAATGTTCTTGAATAAATAATAATAGTTTATTACGTTGAAAAAAAATGGGAGGATAATTATGGATCCAAAAAATAATTTTAAAGAATTGATACGTTGGGGGTCTGAAAACCCTGAAAACAAAAAGAGAGTAATTCAGGGAGCTTTGAAGACTATTTCTATCTTAAATCAGTCAGAAAAAAAATTAACAGAAGCGGAACTGAATAAAATTGCCGGAGGGCTTCTTTCCAGTGGCTGTACTCCTGCAGAAATTGGACGATAAGCAGAGGAAACATCGTTTTCGGGCATTTCTTTTGAAATGCCTGATCTTTGTGCCATTGTTGTTTATTTTCATAAAAGTTCTTGCTTAAACAAAAGAAGATTTTGAGAAGAAGCTTGATAAAGCAAGAAATTGTTCAATCAAAAAATGAGAGCATTTTATCTTCGGATAGTCTGTATCGGATTTGTTCAAGAACAGGATCGTCTTTTAAATATTCCGTTTCTTCTGTAAGGCGACGCATTAAATAAGCTAATTGATCGGGATGAAGGGTGAGATTTTTATTTTTCACATATAGGAAAGGATTTTTGAGAAAATAATTTCTTTCAAGAGGATCCTCACAGACTAAAAGATACAATCGTTGAAAGGATGCATGATCTAAAAATTCATGTTGCATAAAGAGATTGAGTCTTTTACAAAGATAATCCCATTCTTCCCGATAAGAAGTCTTTAGCGAAGGTCCTTTTTGAATTTTTTGAGTCTCTTCGGATGTTTTTGCGATTTCCTTGCGAAAGCATAGAGGATTTTTGGCAAAGGGAGAACCGGTCATGCTGTAGACATTGGCGGGACATCCTCGACAGATTCCATAAAAATCACATAAGCCGCATCCTTCAAAACTTTCGGGTCTGCGGAATTTTTTTAGAAAAGTATTTCCGAGATAAATTTCTTCAAAGGATTGCTCGGGCATTTTCCCAATAATTATAGGCAATTTTCGACAAGGTAATAGTGTCCCATCACTTAATATTGCTGGAGGAAGATACCCAATAGAACATCCGGAGAGGACTCCTCCATGTAAAGGGATCAAGGGATAAAGCATATCATTTTCAAAACGAGATAGTTTTAAAAGATTCGCTTTTTCAAAAATTTGTAAGGGAAAGCCTTGTTTTTTTAACCGTTCTTTTTCTTGTAAAAATTCGTTGAATATTTTGTGAAGTTTTTGGGGAGTAAAGTTTTGATTCAAAGAAGCGCCCCTTCCGACAAAACAGCCGATATCAAAACTAAAAGAAGAGGCCTTTGTTTGGGTTGCAAGAAATTGGATAAGAGGGATCAGCTCTTGAGCGTTGGTAGGAAATAACGTGAACATGATATTGCTGGAGATGTTATATCGGTATAATAGATCCAGTTTTTCTAGAGTCCTTGCAAAACTTCCCGGAGAACGAAAATAGTCATGAGTGTTTTCTAAGCCGTCTAAGCTCATCTGAAATCTTCGAATTTTATAAAAGGCAAGTTTCTTCACTGTTTTTTCCGTGAGGGTTTCCGGGTTTCCCATCATAGAAAAAGTTTTTTTTCTGCGAACAATTTCCTGAATCAGTTTTTCCCAGTCCTCTCGTAATAGAGGATCTCCTCCTGAAAGAAAAAAATGATAAATCTCAGCGGGATATTTACGTTCAAAAGCAGCAAAACTGTCTAAAATTTTATACAGACCATCGAGAGAAAGAGGAAAGTCTCTTTCATGGGAATAAGTTTTTTCATCGTGCATATAACAGTGCTTGCATCGATTGGAGCAATTTGTAGTGATATGCCACTGTACTGGTAAAAAACATTTTTTTTTCATCGTGAACGAAAAGTGATCTTTTTTGCAAGATACGAAAAATCGATAAAAATATAAAAGTTTTTTTATTGTTAGATACAAATAAGAGAGGAACAGAGCTTCTCTAAAAAACGGAAAAAATCATTTCATCAAGAGAAATTTAGGAAGAGAAGAGGCTCCCCCCTCAGCAAAAAAACGAGATAAAGAAAATTCTTCATGAAAAAAAGATATAACAGATAATATGGAGCGTATCGGGATCGAACCGATGACCTCAACAATGCCATTGTTGCACTCTACCAACTGAGCTAACGCCCCGAAATAAAAGAAAATTGTAAAAGGTTGGGATTTTTGTGAAAAGAAAAACGATTACAGCAGCTTTTTTTTTAGGACTTTTTCTTTTTTTCTTATTGAGCCTATCCAAAAAAAATGTAGAAAAAATTCGTGAAACATCTCTTGAAGGGCTATCTTCTTTTAGAGACAGGGAATCGACTTCTTTTAGTGGTTCTTATACGGAAAATCAAAAAAAAATAGATCAGCTTTCCTTGGAAAATGAAATGCTCAAAGCGCAAATGGGGGCAGTAAAAGAGTGGCTTTTATTTGAAGAGAGGCTCGATGAAGAGGTAAAAAAGTTTTCTCAAATCGGCAGTCAAGATTTTGATCAACTTTACTGGCAAGAATTTTTTTTACGAAGAAAAGAAGAAATTTCTCGTATTCTTCAACTGCAAATGCAAGCTATTTGTGCGAAGGTCATTTTTCGGGATCCGAGTTCTTGGGGCAGCAGTATTTGGGTTAATGTAGGAGAAGAAAGTAATGAATATATGGGCCGATTCATTGTGGAAAAGAATAGTCCTGTCGTATTGGGGCGGTCTTTGGTTGGCGTAGTAGAGTATGTGGGAAAAAAATCATCTCGGATACGCTTAATTACGGATTCAGGCCTTACTCCTTCCGTCCGTGTCGTCCGTGGTGAGATGCAAGACCGTATTTTAAAAGATCACCTTGATAAGGTTTTGGATTTGATTTATCCCCGAGAGGATTTTTTAGAAGAGGAGAAGCAACGTCTGTCACACGATATTGCTGGAATAAAAGAAAAGCTCTCTTCCGATATTCGAAGTTATTATTTAGCCAAAGGAGAGTTGTGCGGAGCTGTCTCTACGGCATTTCGCAAGAAGAGCTATCTTTTGAAAGGAAGGGGCTTTAATTATGATTATGCGGATGAAGAGGGAGGCGCTCGGCATCTTAGTACCGGACATCCCTTTACACAAAACTCCCTTTCGACCATGCCCTTGCTTATTCCAGGAGATCTTTTAGTTACTACAGGCTACGACGCCGTGTTTCCTCCGGGGTTACATGTGGGCATTGTGACAAAAGTCGATCCGTTACAAGAGGGAGAGTATGCGTATTCTTTAGAAGCAAAGCCTACGGTAGCTTCTTTTGATTCTCTCGATGTCGTCTTTATCCTTCCCCCATTGGAGTATCAGACGAAAGAGTTGTAAGGATATTTTTTTGTGCTTCTTTGAATGAAGATATTTCGGAAAAAGCATATCGGTACGTAGTTTCTTGTATTTCTTCAAAATCTTTAGGCCAGCAATCTAGGTTTTTTTCCATAAAAGAAAAAATATTGCCCTTTAAGGAAAGAGGAATGGTTATACCGCATTTATGGAGAAAAAGGCTTTTATGGGTTTTGGGGCGGTGGTGAATGTCTAAGAAAAACATAGGTTTTTTAAATAAAAGCATATCATAACCCACGGAAGAAAAATCGCCGAGATAGATATCGACTTTTGACAAAATGGGAAAAACTACAGGAAAAGTTTCTATAAGCAGCAGATTTTTTTTCTTTTTTTTCTCAATATATCCTGCGAGGGGATAGAAAAGATGAGGATCTCTATTTTCTAAATTGGGATGCACTTTGATGATGAGATTATACTGGTCGGGTAAATCGTCGATGATTTTTTTTCCTTCCCGGAAAAATGAGGTGGAGTTTTCGACATCTTTCCATGTCGGAGCATAGAGAATTGTTTTATTTTTTTTAGGTAACCGAGAAAAAATTTCTTTTTCAGCAAGAGCATCATAAAAACTTTGTAGTTCCTGGTAGAAAAGATAGCGGTAATTGCCTATGACAACAGGGTTCTTAATATGATCCCAATATCCCAGATGTTTTAAGGCATCGATCATATGGTTTCCGTAGATCAGAGTAATGTCATTTTTGGTGAAATGATAAAAAAAATTCTTGGGAGCGGAAAACCCTTTATCGGAATTTCCATGAGGAGCGAAGACTGTGCGGAGAGTTTTTTGGTAAAAATCACGGGCCATTCTATGGAGAGGATGGGAACGGGCCTGGCATTCATAAATGACTTCGAAATGGTCTAGCAAGAAATTTAAGGAGAGATCTGGAATATAATAAGAAGGAACTTGGGGATAAAATTTTTGGACAAAGGAAGCGTTGCTTCGGTCATTGACGATAAGAGGACTATTCATGAGATAAGCAAGCGGGACAAGATGGTCGAATAAGTTGTTGCACTTTCCGGTTTGTAAAGCCGCGCTACGAGTATTAAAAACAAACATATTTTTTTAGCTCTTTTGGAGGGGCAAAAACCTCATTATATAGGGAACGTCGTATTTTCGAAAATTTTTGTCGATCTGTTTGCATATTTTTTCTCATAAGAAAAAATAACCGGTTTTGGTGTGCGGGAGTGATCAACGTCCCGCAAGTCATGAGCGGCGAAGGATGAACACTTATTTTATCTGAAAAAAAAAACATCGGACGGTTGAAATGCAAAAAATCATAGCCGATAGAAGAACCGTCTCCGCAGTAAATGTCGCTATATTGGAGCAATGGGTAAATAGGGGCGAAATCTTCAAGGAGAGTAATATTTTTTTGTCCCTCTAGAGACCAAATTTTCCATCCGTCCTGATGCAGAAAAGTGTTCGGATGAGGCTTGATGACAATATGATATTCATGGGGAATGGAATGCAATAGAGAGGGGCCAAAAGAAAAAAGAGAATTTTGATAATCCCAGGTGGGGGCAAAAAAAACAATTTTTTTCCGGCTGTTAAGAGGAAGCATTTTTTGAACGATCTTTTCATAGAAACAAGAAAATTTTTGAAAATATCCTAGTCGGTAATTACCGACGATGAGGACTTTTTCTGCTACGTCGCGAAGCAGTTTTTTCCCTTTGTTGCCATATGTCAAAATCGTTCGTTCCGCAGCAAGGGCTTTTTTTAGATAGGTATCAATCCCCTTGTCCGAGAATCCATGGGGGCACCAGATAGTTCTAAGTGTTTTGAGAGGACAATAGGGCAAGAATTCTTTTTCGAAGACGATGCGGGGAAAACAAGAAATGATGCTCTCAAATTCTTTCATGACAAAAGAGATCACTTCCGTAGAAGGGACATAGAGGAACTTCACTTCTACATATTGTTGCTGTGCCAAACGATAAATTTTTTCATCATGGATAATCAGGGGGATTTTTAAAAAATGACATAATGGTGCTAGATGGTCGAGATGGTGGAGATGGTTGCCGTATAAGAGCGCTCCTTTTTGCATATCTCCCCTTTGCTCCATCTCTCCTTATTTGTTACAATAAGAATCCTATGGCAAAAAGGCTAGAAAAAAACACACAAATTTCTTTGATAAGAAGACGATTGCATCAATGGTTTTTGAAAAAAAAAAGATCGTTCCCTTGGAGGGAAAAGAAAACTCCTTATCGGGTCTGGATTTCGGAGATCATGTTACAACAGACGCGTTCAGAGGTCGTTGTTGCGTACTTTAACCGTTGGATGAGGTTATTTCCTTCAATAGAGAGTTTGGCAAAAGCTCCTTTAGACCAGATTTTAAAAACTTGGGAAGGGCTGGGGTATTATCAAAGGGCGCGCAATATTCATCAAGCGGCGCATATCATTGTCGAGAAATATCAAGGGGTTTTCCCTCAGGGGGAAAAACTCAAAGATCTTCCGGGAGTCGGTCGCTATACTTATGGGGCAATTACTCTTTTCGGATGGGAAAAAAGAGCGGTTGCCATCGATGCCAATGTTTTTCGTGTGATGATCCGGTTTTTAGGCATTCGAGAAGAAGGATCTCGCTCTGTTGCTTATGACAAGGCGGAGAAATTTCTTGAAACATTCTTATGCGCTAAAAGACCATGGTTGACGAATGAGGCCCTTATTGAACTAGGGGCTTTGATGTGCATCACGTCACAACCTTTTTGTTCTCTTTGTCCTTTGCGCCTTGTCTGTTATGCGTTTATTCATGATTGTGTGGTTGATTATCCTAAGAAAAAAAATCCTAAAAAGGTCTATTTCTTAAAAAGGGCTGTTGCCGTCGTTCTCCATAAAAACAAACTATTAGTATTGCAGAACAAGCAGGGCCTTTTTGCCGATTTATATC
The DNA here is from genome assembly GCA_016931275.1 of Parachlamydiales bacterium. Taxonomy (GTDB): domain Bacteria; phylum Chlamydiota; class Chlamydiia; order Chlamydiales; family SM23-39; genus JAFGFA01. The sequence continues at coordinate 25,164 of JAFGFA010000025.1, read as the reverse complement.
AATTTCCCTATATCGATCTGGACAATACAGGACAAGAGAATCCTGAAAAAGTATTACAAAAGAGGTTCCCTTTTCTTTTCCTACAACCTCTTCGTGTTGTAGAACACTCATTTACACAGTATCGAGTGACTCTTGTTCCTTTTTTATTTGAGACGAAGGAAGAAAGAATCCTTCATGATTATAAGTGGGAGGAGATCGAAAGGCTTCGTCATCTTCCTTTTTGTTCTGGCCATCGTCAAATTTTTCATCAAATTGACGAGGAGCTCTCTCTCCTCTTTTAGTTGCCTTAATTGCTGAACTTTGCTTAAATCTCCTGTATGAAAAGAACAATTGCTCTTAAACTTAGTTTATCCGAAGAGCAATCTAATGCTTGGCTAGAAACTCAGAAAATATTTTCTGAGGCTTATGAGAAAATAGTGCTATTTGTCGTCAAAAACTTCATTCCAATGGTTCTAACGCAACTAAACGCTCTCTTAAAAGAATCTCCTGTAAAAGACGATGCATCAGAGAATTTAGTTTTATAAGTGAGCAAGGCAATGATGGCGGAGAAAGCATGAATATTATCCATCTAGAATCTTCTCCAGGATGGGGAGGACAGGAAATGAGGATTGTTCACGAGGCTCTCGGTATGCAATCTCATGGCCATAGAGTAGTGATCGTTTGCGAAAAAAAAAGCGGTCTGTATCTCCATGCAAAAAAAAGCGGATTGAAAGTATATACAACCCCTTTTAAAAAAATCTTTTGGGCTTATTCGCTATTTGCTTTGCTGTATATCTTTGTTCGAGAAAAAATTCATGTGGTACATACGCACTCTTCCTGTGATGCCTGGTTAGGAGGCATGGCCGCTAAAGTATTATTTTTACCGGTTATTCGGACACGTCATTTATCCACTGCTATTAAAAAAGGGGTTAATAGTATCATATTATATAATTGGCTAGCGGATTTTGTGGTGACGACCTGTTCCGGTATTATTCCTATGATTGCTCGGCAGTCCAAGGCTCGCTGTGACCGTATTCGATCGATTCCGACGGGAATTGATGTTTCGGCGATTAGGGTAACGCCGGAAGAGAAGGAGAAATTTCGTCAAACATTTTCATTTTCAGATTCTTTTTTGTATGTGGGAACAGCTTGTTTTATGCGTTCTTGGAAAGGAATAGATGATTTATTAGATGCCGCATTCATGACACAGCATATGCCACTTCGTTGGGTGATTATAGGAGGAGGTCATGAGGGGGTTTATCGAAAAAAAGCCCAAGAGTTGCAGTTAAAAAATGTGTTGTTTACAGGACATCTGGTTCCGCCCTATGCTGCAATAGCGAGTCTGGATGTTTTTACCCTTTTGTCCACAGCTCATGAAGGAGTCTCTCAAGCGATTTTACAGGCCGCCTTTTTAGCAAAACCTTTAATAGCTACAGCGATCGGGGGGTTGTCAGAAGTTTGCATAGATCAAAAAACCGGTATTACAGTCTCTCCCCATAACCCTAAAAGTGTGGTAGAGGCGGTTACATATCTTTTTCATCATCCCCTAATCCGTAAAAGGATGGGCGAGGCTGCAAAAAATGTGGTTCTGCAGAATTTCACATATGATCATATGTTGCAGGCTACAGAAGAGATATATCTTCAATTGAGATCAAAAAAAGAATGAAGTATTCTATAAAAAAAATAGAGGTATTTTTATGCCAACGAAAACTGATCATTGCATAGCCTGGTTTTTAAAAAGGGAAAAGTTGGTTTTTTATGGATTGATGGCTTTTTTAATCTTTGCCGTAATTGTCATGAAGATTGTCGGTTATGCGACCAAAGGGTCCTCAAGTGATTTTTATCAGGCCCGCAAACAGTTGGAATCTTTTTCCGGAAACGAAAATTCATGGGAAACTGCAATGAAAATTTGGAAAAAATACCCTTCTTTAATTCCCGGATATCAGGCACGTCTTTTGGGGAAAATGATGGATCTTTATCATCCTTGTGTAAAACATGCCTATGCTGAGTTGAACTCTCGCGCATTCCCAGGGAAACTTTTTGAGAATTTTTCAAAAGTTTCCTATCTGATAGGACAGGAGAACTATGAGGAATCCTTGCGGATCTCCAAGGGGATCAAAAAGGAACTGGTAGCATTAAAAGAGCCCGAAAATTTTGCTGCAGTATATTTTTTTAATCTTTTGAGAATGAGTCTGCTATATCAAAAGACAGGACAGCATGCAAAAGAATTGAAGACCTTATCCCTTGTAGAAAGTCTTATGGCAAAACAATCCTATCAAAAGATCCTTGTTTCGTTTGAAAAAGATCTTTCCAGATATGTGCCACAAAGAAAAAACGATCTTATGGCACAGGTAAAAAAGGCATCTCTTCGTTAGAGATGTTCTTCCTCTTCTCTGTCAGAAGGTTCCGTTGTAAAACCTTTTGATTCCGTTTTGGCAGAATGGCGAAAAAGAGAATGAAAAGCGATGCCTGAAAGCAACCCTAATTCTGCAAATATGACAAAAGGAATAAACATAGCCACAATAATACGCACAATTCCGATAATGATTTGAACTGATTTTTCTTGCTTTCCCAAAAAATGGAACCCTTTTTTTTCTAACTGAAGAGTTTTAATGGGGGCTCCAATACTAATAATGCCACCCAAACCGGCAAATAAAACACTCAAGCTACTTCCTGTAAAAAAGTCAAAAATACTGGATATGGTAGCAATAATAATCGCCAAAATTAAAAACACTTCTGTTAAATGTTTTCGGGCAAATATTTCGATCTCTTCTACAGAGATTCCTTCTTTCATTTTTTCCTTCATTGAAGATCCTTCTTGTTTTTCCCTCATGAATTTCCTTATAACATGCATTTTTTAAGAACGTTTAGACGACATATCTTCCTGTTCCTTTAAGTTAATTAAAATATTTACTCTATTTTTTTGCAATATTTGCAATTAATTGCCTTTTTTTTTTGAATCAACTAAAATCCGATTTTCATTTTTTTTGAGCATTTATGAATTTTTTACTTAAGATCCGATTTTGGAGTCCTTATATTTTTTTAGGAACCATTTTGATGGTTTTTCTGGGAGGGAGTTTCTGGATACACCGTCCTCTTGTTGTTGCGCATCCTCAGATGCTTTCTTATAAAAAGGAGATTGTTGGGGTTCGTCCCTCACTTTATTTACAAGAGCCTTTATGGGAGCTTTCTTTCCCTAATTTATGGGATGCCTTGAAGGTTTTTCTTCTTGTTTCTCGGCCTGGTGAGGATAAAAATGATCCTTGGATTTACTTGCAATGGACTGCTACTGGGGAAGAAAAGATCCTTCGTTCGGGAGAAAGAGCGGATGTAGGCCTTTGTCGAAATCTTTGGAGTTTTTCTTCGCTGCCGACCGGATATTGGATCGATATTCAATTGCTAAAAAATGGAATTTTGCTAACGTCTCATATTTTAGCCGATGAAAAAAACCTCGGTACTGTGAATATTAAAAATCGTCGACTTGTTTTTCCTCTGGATTTTTACTATGAGGGTTTTTCTGTTCCCGAAGAATTGGATATATTGAAAAAATGTTCTTTCATCAATCCTCATCAAATCTTAGATCGTGATCACTATCGTATTCAGACACAGGAAGGATCTCTCTTTGTCAAAGAGGGAGATATTTTATTCTATTCCGATCATGGATGGCATAAGGCCGTAAATGAGGAGTCTCTCGAGTCTTATTCGATAGCAAAGATCATCCGTATTCATGAGGAAGATATGGAACTGCATGGTTGGAAGAAAGATGATCCAAAACCCTATTTGATCCGTCTCAGATCTTTTCCGAAGACTTCTATGTCGAAGGATGATAATGTGCTTAATTCTGTTCGTTTACGCAAAAAAGGACAGGTAAGCTGTTATTTGGAAAAGCAGCCGACCTTTTTACAAAAGGGAGATGTTTTAGAAAAGGTGCAGGGACGATGGAGAAAAATGCTTGTAAAACCATCTCAGCTTCAGGCTGAAGAATATTTAGTCGTTGAGAAGATTACCGAAAAAGCTCTCGTGGTTTCTTTTTATAATGCCATAGCGGATTATCCTTGTAGGATAAAAAAGAAAATATCTTCAGGGGAATGGAAAACAAGCAGAGAGGAAGAGGAAATAGGCGGAGAACGGGAATGAGAAAGCTTATTTGGATGTTTATGGCGATCCCTGCCATTCTGATGGCAAAGAATGAGAGTGATGACCTTTTATTGGCCGAAATTTCTTTGCAGAAGAAAAAATTGCAAAAAGCATATGAAAAAATAGAGACTCTTCAAGCATCCAATGCGGATCAGGATCGGTATCAACTTCTTTTGGAAAAGATCAAGGGAAGGAGAAAAAAAATAGCTAAATTAGAAGAAACCTGGCGACAACAGGTCATTGAGAATAATGCGGAGGAACCGGCGGCCTGGGAATTGGGAGAGGTAACGTTATTTCAGCTCGTTATGCAATATGGCTCCGGAGACTATCTCTATGTTATTCCTCCCGAAATCGGAGGAAGAAAAATTCATCTCTTTTCTTCGATTCCAATACCCCCATCGGAATGGAATGAAATGATCGAACTGATTTTAGCAGAAAATGGTATTGGCATCAAAAAGCTATCGCCGATTTTGCGGCAATTGTTCATTGCAAAACATGATCCTTCGTCGGTAACATGTGTAGCCTCTTCTTTAGAATCGCTGATTCCGTTTCATTCCTTTGATCGTGTGATTTATGTTTTTTCTCCTCCTTCCGAGCAAATTCATGAGATTTTAAATTTTTTTGAGCGCTTCTCTGATCCCATGATGACCGCTTTTCATATTGTAGGAAACGATATTATTATAGCGGCTACAAAGCAGGGAGTAGAAAATCTTTTGAGCCTATACAGAGCGGTTTGGTCTGACAGAAAAAACAAGAGCGTTCAGGTTCTTCCTGTTAAAAAGGGTTCTCCTAAAGAGATCAAAAGGGTTCTGGAAGTATTCTTTCAAGAGAATCAGGTTAAGACGAGGCCTTCATTGTATGCCTCTAAAAAGAATGAGCTTTTCATTATGCCCTTGGAGGAGCGTTCTTCTCTGATTCTGGTAGGAGATAGTGATCAAATAGAAAAGGCGAAAGAGATTGTTCGAGATTTGGAGAATCAACTAGAAAGTACTAGCGAGATGATGGTCTACTGGTATACCTGTCGTTATTCTGATCCGGAAGAAGTAGCGACGATCTTAAACAAAGTCTATTTTTCTCTTGTGAAGACCTCTTCGGAAAAAGGAATGGATGTATCTCTTGAGAAGGAAAAAACTTTTTCTCCGCCTCTCGCAGAGATCTCTAAGGAAAAACAAGCCAATGGGGAAAAAAAGACTTTTTCTCCCGTGCTTCCTGTGGAGACTTCCATGGTGGAACCAGGCTCTTTTTCTCGAGAGAAAGCGGAAACTCCGACGCATAATTTTATTGTAGATCCTAAATCGGGGTCTATTTTAATGGTGATTCGACGGGAAGATTTTCCGAAGATTGAACATATTTTACAAAAAATCGATGTTCCCCAAAAAATGGTGCAGATCGATGTGCTATTAATTGAGAAAAAAATTCATGACCGACAACAAAGTGGTATTAACCTTTTAAAAATTGGCAGTAACAGTTCTGATAAAAAAGAAACATCTCTTTCTTTTGATGCATCTTCCAAATCACCCAAAAAAGGAATTTTGGATTTTATACTTTCTCGATCTAGCGGTAAATTTCCTTCTTTTGATGTAACCCTTAATTTTTTACTCGCGCAAGATGATATTCGCATTAATGCCAATCCGACTGTGTTAGCGGTGAATCAAACTCCTGCGAAAATCTCCATTGTTGAAGAACTCTCGATTAATAACGGTGCGGTACAGGTAGATACTAATGGAGTGATTGAAAAATCATACACTCGAGCCCAATACGGTATTATTATTCAAATGATTCCCACCATCCATGTGCATGATGATGAGACAGGTTTTGTGACTCTTCAAACAGATGTTACCTTTGATACGACGCAGACTTCGGAAGAAGATCGCCCTCCTGTTACTCGCCGTTATATAAAAAATGAGGTTCGTATAGCTGATGGGGAAACGATTATTTTAGGGGGGTTGCGTCGTCAGTCCGAGGAAGATAATCGGGAAAAAATCCCCTTTTTAGGAGATATTCCAGGAATTGGCAAGTTATTTGGAACGACAAAGCTTTGTACGAATTCTACGGAAATGTTCATTTTTATCACTCCTCACATTATTCATAATGATGCAGAGGAGAGAAAAGATACTTGGGAGAAAGAATATGCTAAAAGAGCCGGAGATCTTCCGGAATTTCTTGAAAAGATCGAACAGGCAAAATTAAAAAAGCGCAAAAAACTTTTTGAAAACTCTTTAAAACTTTTATTCGATTTGTAAATAAATGAAAGATACAATTATTTCTTATCCTCTTGTTGCACAACAAAGGATCCTTGTTCCTTATCAGTTTGCCCATAAGAATAAATTGCTCCCGCTTAAAGAAGAATCCGCGCTGATCACTGTGGCTGTCTTATCTGAGATGGATACGGCCTTGCTGGATGAGCTGTCCTTGATGCTCAATAAAGAGATCCGTACAGTAGTTTTCTCTGTAGAAGAGATCGATAAAGGAATCGCTCTTTGTTATCATCCTAAACAACAAAAACCTTTGTCTTCTCCGGGAAAAGAGGAGAAAAGAGAAGATTCTGTAGAAGAATATGATCTTTTAGAAGAAATATTTGAGAATCCTGGAGTTCAGTTTCTCAACACGATCATTAGTGATGCCATACAGAGAAAAGCTTCGGATATTCATCTGGAGCCTCAAGAAAAGAAGATGGATGTTCGTCTTAGGATTGATGGTATTTTACAGCCTTTTCAAACAATTCCCCTTTCCGTCCAGCAGCAGATAGTAACTCGTATTAAAGTGATGGCCAAGTTAGATATTGCCGAAAAAAGACTTCCTCAAGACGGTCGCATCAAATTAAAAATGGGAGAGAAAGAGATTGATTTTCGAATTAGCATTATTCCTGTGATATATGGGGAACGGGTGACCATGAGAATTTTAGACCGTTCCCATCTTTCTTTAGGATTGTCTCAATTGGGAATGCCGATGACAGTTCTTTTTGATTTTCGACAGATGATACAAAGAAGGGAAGGGATTGTTTTGGTAACAGGACCTACAGGGAGCGGAAAGACAACCTCTTTATATAGTGCGCTTTTGGAAATAGCCTCTTCTGCTGTCAATATCATGACTATAGAAGATCCTGTAGAATTCAAGTTGGAGAAAATTGCCCAAATAGGCGTGAACAAAAAAATTGATTTGACCTTTGCTAAAGGATTGAGGCACATTTTACGCCAAGACCCTGATATTATTATGGTTGGAGAGATCCGTGATAAGGAAACGGCACAGATTGCTGTGCAAGCAGCTCTTACGGGGCATTTGGTGTTAAGCACCTTACATACGAATGATGCTCCTTCTGCAATTACCCGCTTAGTCGATATGGGGATTGAACCGTTTTTGCTTTCTTCCTGTTTAATTGGGGTTCTAGCGCAAAGATTAGTACGTACGTTATGTGTTCATTGTAAAGCGAGCTTTACATTAGAAGAAGCAACAGGGCAAAAAATTCAACAAAGAGGATGTCCCGAGTGTTTCCATACAGGATATCTTGGACGAACAGGAGTTTATGAACTTATGAAAATCACATCCTCTATCCGGCGTCAGATTGTTAAAAGTAGCGATGCCGAAGATATTCGAGCCTTGGCTCTTAAAGAAGGAATGGTCGATTTGCATCAGAGCGCTACTTGTCTTGTGCAAGAAGGAATGACGACGGCAAAAGAAGCTTTTCGAGTCATTTCTGCCGGAGAAGTATAATGCCTCTTTATCGATATACAGCAATTTCCATGCAGGGGAAAAAGTATCGAAGCGTAATTGATGCGCAGACCATGGACCTTGCCAAACAAAAACTTGTACAGCAGAAAATATTGCTTCTGTCTATCCGAAGGGAGGCAAAAAAAACACTCCTTTCCGAACAAGAGGTCTATTTTTTTATGGATTCATTAGCCCGTCTGTTGAAAGCCGGCTTGCCTATTTTTGAAGCATTAACCATTTTAGAAGAAAAACACCGAAAACATAAAATGGGGGCGGTAATATTGGACGTTCGAGACCAGGTTCTTGAAGGAAAAACGCTTTCTTTGGCCTTACAAAGACATGCGGAAAGTTTTGGGATTTTATATTGTTCCATGGTTGCTAATGCAGAAAATTCCGGAACGTTGGAACAAACCTTAGAAGAAATTGCAGGAATGATCGCCCGTCGTCAGAAAATGAAAAAAAAGGTGGTTTCTTCTAGTCTTTATCCGGCGATTTTGTTGCTATTTAGCTTTGTTGTCGTCTTTTTTATTCTCTTTTTTGTTCTCCCTTCGTTATATGATATTTTTGAAGGGCGTTCTTTAAGTCCTTTTACTTCCGCTGTATTGTCGACAAGTCGGTTTCTGTATGGGAAAAAAGAGTATGTTTTTCTTGTTTTGATGGTTATTTTTGGTGGGGTAACGTTTTTTGTTTTTTTTCCTAAAACGAGAAATCTCCTTGTTCGAACACTGCATCGATTCCCTGTTGTAGGACCTCTTCGACAGAAAATGGCCTTAGTACGGTTTAGCCGCACATTAGCGATCTTGCTCGAACGAGGAGTTGCTTATGAAAAAGCCTTAGAACTTTCGGCGGAAGTCATGAACCATCCTCCGCTTTTTGCGATTTTATCCCAAGGGAGAAAATATGTGATTGATGGAAGAAAACTCAGCAATGCCTTAAAAGAAAGCTCCTCTATTCCCTATTTTTTCACGCAAATGATTGCTTTGGCGGAAGAAAGCGGAAATTTTGCGCATATACTTCATAATGTTGCCGAAGTTTATGAGGGAGAAGTTGAGAAAATGCTGACACGCATTCCAACAATTTTACAACCTCTTCTATTGATTATTTTGGGAATAATAGTCGGAATTGTTGTATTATCTGTATTGCTGCCCTTAACGGATGTACAATCTTTTTTAAAAGTAGGATCTTTATGAAAAAAAAATATTCAATGACTTTATTAGAGATTATGATTGTGATTTTTTTAATTGGAATCATTAGTAGCGTTGTGGGATATAATATCAAAGGGGCTTTAGATCGAGGGAAAGAATTCAAAATGGAAATGGCGCAGAAAAAGATTCGAGATATTCTCATGATGGAAGCGGCAAAGATTCATTCGATCGAATTAGTTGTCAACAATCCTTTAAGATATTTGCGGCTGTCTGGATTGGTAGAAAATCCTCAAGAGCTCTTAAAGGATCCGTGGGGAGAGAAATTTATTATAGAAAAGGATAAAAATGGATCAAATATTCTGGTCTATTCTCAAAAAAATCAAAATAAGCAGATCAAAAAACAAGAAGATGAAGACGAAGACTATTAAACGTCCTTTTACACTGTTAGAAATTTTAGTGACCTGTGTTCTTTTGCTTTCTATGGGCTCTTTGCTGGCTATCGGAAGTTTTCGGTTGTGGAAGGCACACTGTTTTTATTATGCAGAAAAAAAAATGAAAAGCGATATTGAGTATTGCCGTGCAATGTCTTTTTTATGTCAATGTGATTATTTTCTTGATCTGGAACAAGATGCTCAAGGAATGCGATATACATTATATACGGATTCCAAAGAGAAAAAAACGCGGTGTTTTTCAGGAATCTATTATAGGATTGAAGAGGATCACCCTGCTTCTTATCAATTTTTTCTAACGGCAAAGGGCTCGATTTTTCCTTTTGTCTCGATGTATTTGATTTCTCCCAACATAAAAGAAGATAGAAAAATTTTCTTCTAAATTCATCTAAGTTTGGGCGATGGATCTTTTTGGGAGGCAAGAAATCCTGATTAATCTATGAGAGCTCCGTGGTCATAGTGAAATAACACGACCTCTCCATTTTGGTCATAGCGTTTTTTAGTGCCATGAAGTTGATCCTCATAAAAAGTTTGTTCGACATAGATTTTTCCATCATCATAATATTTGCAAAATAATCCATGGCGCAAACCCTCTTTATATTCTGAGGTAAAGACCAAGGTTCCTGCGGTATTGTAGTGTTTGGAGGACCCGTGTAGTTTTCCGGATTTATATTCAGAGATGCCTGAAAGACTTCCCGTATCGAAAAAGGTTTTTTCCATGCCTTCTTTTTTTCCCTCACGATATTCAACGGAAAGAGCTATTTGCCCCGAAGGATAATATTGTAGGCAAAGGCCGTTTTCCAGGTCATTCTCATATTCCAGTTCCATATAAAGAATTCCCGGAGGAGAATAAAAAGAAGATTTTTGTGATTTTTTTCCTTCGTTATAATGATGGATAGCCAGCAGCTTACCTTCTAAGTTGTAATGGACAGCGTCTCCTTCGAGAAGGTCATTGTGATAATAGGCCTTGTATACCAAGATATTTTTCTCGTGGACTTCATGGGTTCCTTCTTTAAAATTATTTTTATACGTGTATAAAAGGTCTTTGCCGTCAGGGAGGCGTGTAAAAAATTTTCCGTTGAGCCGATTTGCCGTATAATTGGCCTCCTCAATAATCTCTCCTTGTTCATTCCATAGAGTTTTTTTACCTTCTAATTTTCCATGATCATAATGAAAAGAAGATTGCATAGTTCCGCTGAGAAAGAATGCGGTCTGTTCTCCTTGAAGAAGACCTTGTGAATCATAATGAGTTCTTTTGGCGATAGCCCCGTTATCAAAATAGTGGACATGTGTACCAACAGGCAGGCCATGATCATATTGTTGATCTAGTTCTTGTTGCCCATTGTTATACCATCGTTTGTAAGAACCCTGTAAAAGATTATCTATGAAATGGGCTTCTTGACATAGAAGGCCATTTTCAAAATAAGAAAAATGTAGGCCCTCTTTTTTTCCCTTGGAAAAATAAAATTTTTCTCGCTGTTTTCCCGACGGATACCAACGTAAAAATTCTCCATCTAAAGAGTCTTGTTGATATTTTGCCTTACATAAGAGCAATCCTTCTTGAGAAAACTCCTCATAGTAACCGTCTCTCTTTCCAAGATTAAATAGGATCTTATAAGCGATATTTCCGTTTTCATGCCATTGAGTGTAAGGACCGTCTAGCAGTTCTTCCGTGAAATAAGCTTCTTCTTTGGGAGAACCACTTTCATACCATTGGCCTCTTTTGCCGTTCAGTTTTCCCTGAAAATAAGTCGCTTTTTCTGCGAGAATCCCATTTTCATAAAATTTTTGATGTTCACCTTCTTTTTGATGGTTGTGAAAAGATCCTATCCACTGTAATTGTCCCGAAGGATAAAATTCTTTTTGTTCCTTTTCTAATTTCCCCAAATGATAGTGAAAACAAGTTTTTTTCAAGCCATTCTCATACCATGAGAAAAAAGGCCCGTCAAACGCTCCATGGACGAGAAAGTATTCCTTTTGTTTTAGCCCCTGGTCATTGTATTCCATAATGGGAGATAAAAGAGCCCCTTTGGCATCATAATAGGCGCTATAAAAAAGAGAGCCATTGTCATGATAACGCCAATGTTGTCCGATTGCCGTTCCCCATTTATATCGTCCTTTTCCTAAAAGAGTTCCTTCTTTAGAAAAAAATTGTTCCATTCCTTCTTTTTTTCCTTTCTTGTAGCGTACTTGATAGGAAATCGTTCCATCGGAATGAAATTGTTGATGTAATCCATGAGGTCTTGCTTTGTGGTAATGTATTTCTTCTTGTCGATGGCCCTCTTCATCATAAACGATATACGCAGGAGACCCTTCTAATCTGTTATGAGAAAAATAACGATCCATTTTTATCGAGCCGGAGACGTACCATTCTCGAGATCTTCCTTCTAGCAGGCCATTTTGATACTGATATAGAGCCTGTTTTTTCCCATTAGGATAATAGTAAAGATATTCGCCATCTAATAGACCGTTGATATAGGTTCCTTCTTCATGAATTTTTCCGTCTTCATAATACTTTTTTGCTTTTCCATTCTTTTTGCCATGTGCATAATAGACAAAACTTTTTAGATTGCCATTAGGATAAAAGGTTTTGACTAATCCTTCATAGTTGCCATGATCATAAAATCCTATACGTGCTATTCCCCCGTTGGAAAAAAATGTCACACTCTGGCCAGAGGGAACGATCTTCTTTTGGTTGGTGTAAGGATCCGTTATTTCCAAGACATCTTCTTCTAGTTGAAGAGTTCCTTCAGGAAAGTAAAGAAGGCGCTTTACGGCTTCTTCTTCTCCTGAAATTAGTGGTTTATAGTAGAGCATTTCTGCAATCGATCCGTTAGGATAAGTGTTTTCAACCTGAACCCGCCAGTTAGGTTGTTTGGGGCATAATGACAAATGTTCTTGAGCAGAAAGGGAACTGGCCAATAACAATATCCAAAAAAAATGACGCATGATTTAAATCTCCTGAAAATTACATTAGAAAAAATTCTTCTTTTTTCGCAACCGTAGATAAAAAGAGTTTTAAGGACGCAAGATATTTTTAGACAAGAGATCTGTATTTCTCTATGAAAGGCTTAAAATATCAGAGTTTAAAAAAACGTATGGCATTATCCGTGGTGATCTTTGCAATCTCTTCCAGAGAACGTTGTTTGAGGGCTGCGACTGTTTTGGCAACTTCGACCACAAAGGCCGGTTCATTCATTTTGCCTCGGTAAGGTTCCGGCGCCAAATAAGGGGAATCGGTTTCTATTAACAAGGAATCAAGGGGAATGTATTGGACCGTTTCTCGTAAAGAGGAGCTTTTGGAAAAGGTGACGATTCCGCTGATGGAAATAAGCCATCCGCGGTCTAGTGCCTGCCGAGCTTCTTCTAACGTTCCTGTAAAACAATGGATCATAACAGAACCTTTATGAGCCTTGTCGAAAACGGAAAAAAGATCGAAAAAGGCTTCTCTGCAATGCAACACTAAAGGAAGATCTAACGAAACAGCCAATGAAAGGTAGCGCGATAAGAATTTTTTTTGCATAGGGGCAGAGGATTGATGATAATGATAATCAAGACCGGTTTCTCCAATAGCTTTTAAAAATCCTGTTCTGGCGGCCTCTTCAAAAAAAGGCCATTCAGATTCTCCATTTTTTTCGATAGCATGAGGAGCGGTAGCTCCAATATGAAATAATCCTTTTTGATGGAAATTTTTTGCTTTTAATAAGGAAGGAAGATCTGAGCAGACATTGATAATCGTTTGGACGTTGCATTGTTGCGCATGGTCTAAGCAATGCACAATGGCTTCCTCAGAGAGAGAAGAGAGATGAGCGTGGGCATCAGTGAAATGGTACATATACTTACTGTATCTTTTTTAAGAGTTACACAGAACGTTTTTTTTATTGTAAAATGAGGGGGATATTTTAAGATCGTATTATATAGGAAAAATCCTCCTTTTTCTAAAAAGGAGCAATGGGGCAGAATAGAACAAAATGGAGATGTATAATGATCATCGGGTCTACTTTTTTCCACTCTTTTGAGCAATCAGATTTTTTTGGGAAGATGATTTTTTTGGGGCTTTTTTTTCTGTCGATTATTTCCTGGGTGCTTTTACTGTATAAGGCGAAAATTTCCTGGACGATTCGAAAGAATTGTGCTGAATATGAAAAAATATTTTCCCAATCGTCTATTTTACATTTTACCACAAAAGGAAAGGGTTCTTCGCATCCGTTTGCTCAGATTTTTGATGCGGTCAAAGGAAAAACGGTAGAGGTATTGCATAAAAATCAATTTTTTTTACCTAAAGAGGGAGAAGTATATCTCTCTGAGGGGGATATTGATCTGTTGCATTCCTATGCGGAGACGACCATTGCTTCCATTACAAAATCATTAGGAAAGAATTTGTTTCTCTTATCCACTGTTGTTACGTTAGCACCGTTTTTGGGCCTGTTGGGAACCGTATGGGGTATTTTGTTGACATTTTCCGAGCTGCAGGCTCATTCGCTGTCCGGTGGAAATATACAGGTCCTTTCAGGACTTTCCATGGCGTTGACGACAACGGTCATCGGATTGGTCGTGGCAATACCTGCCCTGGTCGGATATAATTATTTGAAAAATTTTGTGAAAGATTTTACGAAAGATATGGATCATTTTACCAACAGGTTGTTGATTACGATAGAAATGCAGTATAGAAAAGTGGACATGTAATGATGAAAGGAAGGATCAAATATTCCAGCTCTGGAGATCTTGAAGAGACGATCATTAATTTAACGCCCTTGATTGATGTCGTTTTTGTAGTATTGATTACGTTTATTTTAGTGGCGCCTCTTTTAGAGATCAATCATGTGGATTTAGCCATGAGTGGAGAACAGCAGGCCCATTCTCAGCTTGTCAAGAGCAAGGTCTGTATTTATGTTAAGGAAGATAATACTATTTGGCTGAATAATCGCTTGGTTGGTGTAAAGGAGTTGGTGGCTGCTTTAAAAGAGTGGAAGAAGAATGTTCCCACGGAGGTTCCAATGCTTTTTCATGATAAAAAAGGGTATTTTGGGACATATCAGCTTGTGAAAAATAGTGTAGAAAGTGCTGGATATGAGCATATGGATGTGATTGTAAAACCTCAATGAATATTTTTTCCTCTCACAAAAAATTAATATATATCGTAGTGATTGCTCATTGTGGTATTGTGATGTCGCTATGGGTTTCTTCAAAAATCTCTAAGGTGTATCATCGGGAAAAGCCATTGGTGGTTAAGGAAATTGTTTTTGAAGAGGCTTCATCGAGAGAGGTCGTTCAACCTATTGTGAGTCCTCATAAGAAGTCTCCTGTAAACACTGTTGTTTCCTCTTCCAAAAAGAACATTCTTAAAAAAGAGGCTACAGACAGAACCTCTTCCTTGCACAAAAATCCTGTTGTTGCGCAGTCTTTATTGCGTAAAATGCAAACGTCATTAAATAAAATAGAAGAGCATCAAAAGCCACCCCTTTCCCGCCAAGTCCTGACCCTTCCTAAAAGGATAGAAATTGTTTCTCAAAAATCTTCTCCGGAGAAGGAACAGAAAGGTTCTTTTGAGGAGCGGTTAATTATGGAGCTGCAAAGCCATTTGCATCTGCCCGAATATGGAGCGGTCAAATTGGAAATGACGATTACCGATGGACGCATTGATCATGTCTACATTCTTCATGCGCAAAATCAAAAAAATGCCGAATATCTCAAAAAGACGTTGCTTCAGGTGTCGTTTCCATGGTTTAATCAATACTCCCGACAAGAAAAATTCGTGGTGTTGTTTCGCAATGAAGAATAAGGGAAAAAGATGATACGAAAAATATATCAGTGCTGCTTGTTCCTTCCTTTGATTCTTTTTGCTCATTCAGAGATAGAAGTTCCTTTATCGACAAAAACGGAGCAAGTGCCTTTATATCTCTCAAAGATTTCTCCTGTAGGATCTCAGTACGATTCTTCTTATTTGTCTTCTGTGAGAGATATTTTACTCTATGATTTGACGCAGAGCGGGCGTTTTCATGTTGTCAAAACTGATTCCGATAAAGAGATTGCTCTGGATCAAATAGACAACAATAGGCAATGGTGGAAAGCTCATAACATCGCTTATGTCGTAAAGATAAAAGCCGAGGTGAATCGTTTAAAAATCTTTTTATTTGATTTCCAAGACAATAAAAGTTCTTCCGAGTTGGATGTTGTTCTTTCTGGTGAAATTAGTCGTGATCGGGGTCATATTCATGCTCTTTCCGATCGCATTGTCTATTTTTTTACGCAACAGCCGGGCATAGCTGCTACTAAAATACTCTATACATTACGCAAGGAAGATCGGCGTGATTCTAAAAAATGGTCCTCGGAAGTATGGATCTGTGATTATGATGGACACAATGCTCAAAAAGTGATTGAGGAAGAGGGATACTGTGTCACTCCGCTTTTTGTTCCGAACAAAAAATATGCTTTGCGGCAACCTTTTTTATATGTCTCTTATAGGGAAGGACAACCTAAAATATATCATAGTTTCCTGGATGCTCATAGTGGACGCCCTTTATTATCATTGCCAGGAAATCAATTGCTTCCTTCTATTTCTCCAAATGCTGACAAAATAGCCTTTGTTTCAGATGCAGCCGGAAGACCCGATCTCTTTATGCAATATTATGATTCTAACGGACATCCCAAGGGAAAGCCTTTGCAGCTTTTTTCTTTTGCCAGAGCGACTCAAGCCTCTTCTTCCTTTTCTCCTGATGGGAAAATGCTTGCTTTTGTATCGGATAAAGATGGATCTCCTCGTATTTATATGCTCAAAGTTCCTGAGTCTCCTTCGGGATCACGACCTTCTGTCCATTTAATTACAAAGAAAAATCGCGATAATGTTACTCCGGCGTGGTCTTATGATGGTAAAAAAATCGCTTATAGTGCTAAAACTAACGGTGTGAGACAGATTTGGATTTATGATTTTGAGACAGAGGAAGAACAACAACTTACTACTGATGGGTATAATAAGGAAAATCCCGTGTGGGCATATGATAATTTCCATATTATCTATAATTCGGAAGATTACTTATCATCTGAGTTGTTTATGATTAATTTACACAACCCTAGGGCTCAGAAGATAAGTCATGGACCTGGAAGAAAGAGATTTCCTTCATGGGGACCTTCGGTTGAAGGGATAAACAAATAGTGAGGTATATATGAAAAAAGGCCTTTTATTGGCGATCATGGCTTTTGCGTTTGCAAGCTGCCATAGAGGTGGTAACGATACTTGGGAAAGTATGAAGACTGCAGGTCGTTACATGAATAGGGGAATCGATTCCCTTTTTGGTAAAGATTACGATAGTCAGTTGCTAACATCAGAAAAGGAGTTTTCCGGACCGAATGAAGGGGACTATATTCCTTTGAGGGATGCAGATCTGTCTTCGCAATTTCAGACTGGAGATACGTCTATTGCTCAGGCGCAAGGAGCTTCTGGGCGTTATATTACTCCTCCTGCTCGATTACAGGGAATTTTTAAGACCATTCATTTTACGACGGATGACCATGTCATTCGAAGTCGGGAAGATTTAATGGTTGTGTCACGCATAGCCAACTTCTTAAAGAAGAATCCTAAGATGAATGTGACGATTGAAGGACATTGCGATGAAAGAGCTTCGGCTGCATATAATTTAGCTTTAGGAACTCGAAGAGCGAACCATGTACGGGTCCTTTTGATCAAGCAGGGCATTGATTTTCATCGTATTTATACGATTTCCTATGGAAAAGAGCGTCCTGCTGCTATGGGACATAGCGGAGAGGACTGGCATCAGAATCGTCGAGTTGAGTTTAAGATAGCAGAGAAACGATAAGGTTTTTATGAGAACGTTGTTATTGTTTTCTCCCTTTGTGATTTTCCTGGCTTGCTCTCCTATTAAATCTTCGGAACAAGAAGGAGAGCATCAGCTGGAGCTTACTTTACATGAGGTGCAGACAAATATTGATGATTTCCGACATGATTTGCATTGTTATCAGGCGGAACAAAAAATATTAGAAGGAAAATTGCAACATCAAGAAGCTCTATTGCAGAAATTGCAAACAAAAGAAGGGGATGACAAGACTAAAACGCATCTTCTTTTGCGAGATCTTCATCAGATGGGAAATAATTTCAAAGCGGAAAATGAAAAGAATCAAGATTTCTTCGAAAAAATAGAAAAATTGTTGTCTCATTCTCAGGAGACGGATATTGCCTTGACGCAATATAAGCAAAAAATTACGGAGTTGGAGAAAATGATTCTCTCTCAAAATCGACGTTTTGAAGAGATTAGTTCCTTAAAGCAGACTTTACAATCATTGGCTACGGCTTTGGATGTTTCTCTTTCCGAGAATATTTATATTGTTAAGCCCGGAGATTCCTTGGACCGCATAGCCAAAAATCATCGCACTTCTGTTGCTAAATTAAAAGAGATCAACGATTTGAAGCATGATCTGATTGTTGTGGGACAGAAGCTGAAATTGCCTTAGAAGTTGAGGAGATCATGCGTAAAAAAAGAATATTGCTTATTGAAGATGCAGAGGATGTTGCATCTCTTATTAAACTCCAAGCTGAAATGTATGGATATCTGCTCCATGTGGAAGTCGATGGGGTCAATGGTCTAAGGGCTATTGAACGAGAAAAACCTGATTTGGTAATACTCGACATTATGCTTCCTGGCCAAAATGGATTTGACGTCTGTAGAAAAATGAAGTCTTCCTCAGAGATGAAGACGATTCCTTTAATGATTTTATCGGCGAAACAAGACGAGATGGACATTGTTTTAGGATTAGAATTGGGGGCTGATGATTATTTGACCAAGCCTTTTTCGTCAAAAATTTTATTTTCCAGGATCAAAGCGTTGCTTCGAAGAATGAAGGAAAATGATAAGGGCGAAAAAAACTTTACTTTTGGCGATTTTGTTTTAGAGGTTGACCGGTATATTTTACGAAAAAGCAATCAAATGATTTCCTTGACCCTTTCGGAATTTGGCATTTTACGTAGGCTTTTGTCTCAAAGAGGGGAAGTGTTATCTCGAAGTCAGCTGCTGGATGATGTCGATAACGACGATGCTTTCATTGTGGATCGCAATATTGATGTCCACATTGCTTCTTTGCGCAAGAAATTGCAAGAAAAGGGAGAATGGATCGAAACAGTTCGGGGAGTAGGATATCGGTTTACTGAAAAAGATCGGGAATAATTTTTTTCATTTCAAAAGATAAAAAAAACGAGTATATAAGAATAGGAGCAGTGAGGAGGAAAGGAAGATGAAAAAATGTATATTGATAGTCCTGGCTCTAGGTCTTTTTACGGGATGTCAGACTAAGACAGGAACAGGAGCTTTGGCTGGAGGCGTATTAGGAGCTGGAACAGGGGCTCTGATCGGTGGCGGTAAAGGAGCTGCAATTGGAGGTGCTGTGGGAGCTTTAAGCGGAGGTCTGATCGGAGCCGCTTTAGACGATCAGGACCGAAAAATTATGGAAGAACAAAGTCCTCGGACTGTTCAGAGGATGGATCGCCAAGAACCCTTAACGATTAACGATATTATCAAGTTAGCTCAAGGCGGAGTTAGCGATGATACGATTATTCGATATATTGATGATACCAATACCCGGTATAATTTAAGCGAAGCGCAAGTGGATCGTTTGCATAAGGGAGGGGTGAGCCAGAGGGTTATCAATTATATGATCAATACAGGACGTTAGCTCGATAGATTATGTCTGATCAACTTTTGTTTTTTGACCATGCGCAGTTTTTGTCGAAAGTAAAAAAACCTTCGATAAACATTATTAAACAATTTAAAAAGATTACAATTTTCTTTTCTCTTTTTAAAATGTTTTTTTTATTTCTTTTTTGTTTAGAAGTCATATTTTTTATTATAGCTTCTCTTTTTTTAGCTTTTTCTTCTTTTGTAGCGCTGAATGTAGGCCTCATGTTTTTAACGGTATTCAGTTATTTTATTCTACTTTTTTATTTTCAGGCAAAAAAACCCATGCAAATGAAGGATTTGCGACAAAGTTTTATTGGCTTTTGTCGACAGATGGTGGCGATTCCCAAGGGAGAATCGGAGCATCATTTATCGGTGGCGCATGCCTTGTTGCGCTTAGTCGGCAATATGCAGGATATGGAGTATAGTTATTTTTCATTAAATAATCGATTCTTGCAAAGACTGAGTTATTTTCTGCATCATAAGGATGTTTTCCTGATGAAAGAGGGATTTTTAATAGCGGCTTTGGAAGAGCATATTGAGCAGATTCATTATACTCCTACTGATTTAGAAGTTCATGCCTCTCTATCGAATACGTATATCACCTTAGCGAAGCTGTATCAGGAAGAGGCTTCTCATGCGCGCGGAAAAAAATATGGTCTTAAGTGTAATATTTGTAGCGTTCGCTCTGTAGAAGAATTAAAAATACTCAAAAGTTTTGCGCCTAATGATCCATGGGTTCATGCACAATTGGCACAGGTCTATCAATCTCTTGACCAAAAAGAGGAAGAGGCGCAAGAATATGAGACGATATTAAATCTTAGCCCCAATGATTTAGAAGTTTGGTATCGGCTGGGTCGGCTCTATTTTCAATTAAATAAAGCGGCTGAAGGATTAAAAATTTATGATAAGCTGAAGAAACGCTCCTATAAGAAAGCCGATGATCTTCTCCGCTTCTATGAAGGGACTAAAATAGAAGAGATAACGGAGGATCCCCTTGATCATTTGCCCCAGTAATTATAAAAAGCTCTTTTGTCTACTTTTCCTTTGTCTGTCCTTTTTGCTGTTGCAGGCGTTTGATGTGACGGATGTGGCGGTTGTCCATGAAGAAGAAGCCATTTTTTTGCGAAAAATAGCTGATTTTTGGGAAGAAGAGGAATATGAGCTTGTCAAACATGAGATTAAAAATTACATCAGCAGCTCCAGTTATTCTCCATTCAAAGACTATCTCTATGCTTTATTGGGAGATATTTATTTTAAAGAGAAGAAATTTTCTAAAGCTTCTAATTGTTATGAAATGGTGGAACAAAAAGAGGTGAAAAAGAAAATCGCTTTTCATCAGCTGCGAACAATATATGAACTAGCTGATTATGAAAAGGTGATTATAGTGGCTCGAGAGATCCTTCATGAGGAAGAGAATGACGAAAAAACACTCTTTCTATTAGGAGAGGCGCTTTATCACTGCAGAGAAGAGCATCCTCAATATTATGAGGAAGCCATTGAGGTTTTTACCCTCCTTTTAGAGGGAGAATATAGCGCTCATTCCATCGAATACCTTGCCTTGCTTCAAAGAGAACGAAAAAATTTTCCTCAAGCGGCTTTATTTTATCTGAAATTATCGCAGGCTTTTCCCGATAAGGAAGCCGATTTTTTATTTCAGACGGCTTTGATGCAAATAGAGTATGATCCCTCTCTTGCAGCAAAGACTTTTGCTACCATTATTGACAGTGGCAAGGGAAATATCTCTGATGCTGCTTATAACTTGTTTATTTTGTTATATGAATTAAAGGACTATGCTCAAATTATTCGTGATCAAGAGAAATTTAGATCTCTTCTTTCTATAAAAAACCGTTCTGTTTTTCACTATTTTTTAGCCAAAAGTTATATGCAGGAAAAAGAATATGAAAAAGGGGCAAATGAACTGCAAAAATATATCAAAAAAGAAGAGGATTCGGCCAGGAGAGGAGCAGCATTTTTTCTCCTATTAGAATGCGCAGAAGCGATGCAAAAAGAAGCTCTTTATGATTATGTGATCCATTATTTTCAGTCTAATGAGCCGAACAGTATCCGAGGCGCGGAGGCGTTTTTTATTCGAGGGGAATATTATAAAAAGAATAATCTTTATTCTAAAGCTATCGGCGATTTTGAACAGGCAGAGAAACTAGGGCTGGTCAGTGAAGAATTTTATTTTGCCTATGCCCATCTTTATTATCAGATGGAAAATTATCAGGAGTCTTATCGGCGATTTGCTGTCCTAATAGAAAAGTTTCATGGAGAGAAGACCCCGTTATATTGGCAATTTTTTATCAATAGTTCTGCCCATATGGCACAAATTGAAGGAGATCTTGTTGCAAAACAGCGTTTGATTTGCGATTTAAAAAATCAGATACAAAATCCTCCTATTCTTGAGGAAGAAGCTGTTTATTATCTTTTGGCACAGATGCAATTCGAGACAGAGAATTTTACCGATGCTAAAACAACGCTCCTTATGATTGTTGATAAATTTCCGAACCATCCTGAATTGCCTAAAGTGCATCATATGCTTGCTTTTTGTTATTATGACCAGAATCATTTGGATCGTTTTTTAGAACATGCGGAAAAAGCTCTGCAGGGAAATTCTGATCTTTTTGAAGCATCGGCAACTCATTTGGCTCTATTTAATCTTTATTTGGAGAAAACGGAAAACGATCCCGAAAAAATCATGATAGCCGCGGATCATTTATATCATGCTCAGAAAGAAAAACAGATTTCTTTCGACAATCTTCAGTGGCTCGCCGATCATTATTATAACAAGGGCGTCGTGCAACACGATGCTCTCTCGCTCTCTCGAGCCATCGAGGTGCTGGAAAAGGTTGTACTGCAAGAAAAAGCCTCTTTCAAAAATATTTTTTCCCTGTCGGCTCTTTACGCTCATCAAAATCTTTTGGAGAAAAGGCGTTTATTATTAGAGAAGACTTTACAAATTTCTGAAGAGAATGCTTATACAGAACATGTGTTTTTTGAACTTGGACAAACCTATCAAGAGCTTCAACAAGCGCATAATGCCATTTTAGCCTATGATCATGTCATTGCCCATTCCCAAGATTCTTATCGTCGTTCCTATGCAACGCTGGAAAAGGTCCGTTTAGGTCTCTCCTCTTTATCTCAAGAGGATTTTCGCAAAGATAATCCGATCCTGCACGTTTATTTAAGCCATCTCAAAGATCTACAGTTGCAAAGAAAAATGGACAATGAACCCCTTCATTTAGAAGCGGCCTTTGAATATATCGATCTGCAAAGTCGATTATATGCGGAAGATGTTCGTGAAGAGAAAAGGTTTTTCTTACTCTCGCGCTTTAAAGAGGAATTTAATTCTACGGAAATGATTGTCGCTAAGGATTACCATCAGCAGAGGAAAAAATGTCCTGAAAAAGATCTTCTCTTTCAGATCTATATGAAATTTCTTGATGTTGAAATGAATCTCTCTATGGCGTATTTGCATCCGGAGAAGGAATTGTATAAGAAGGAAGCGATTAAGCAAATACAAGAGATACGTGAAGGGAAGATGCTCATGACTTCTTTTTTGCGGCAGCGTTATGAACGCTATCTTCAGGCAGTACAATGAAGCGGCGGAAAATCTTTTGGGCCTCTTTAGTCTTTTCTTTGTCGATCCATGTGTCTGTGCTGATTTTTTTTATCACTCATTTTGCATGGGTTGATCCGACGCATTTTTCTATAGGAGAAGATTTCTATCATTCTTCTCCGGGAAAAGATATTGTTGATATTATTTTTGCTGCAGAAGAGGCTGCTAGTGAGATAGAACCTCTCATGCCACAGAAGCAGGAACAAGTTTTGCCGAAAGTGGTCTCTTTTGCTTATCCAATAAAATTGGAGGAGCCCAAAGTAGCTTTTTCAGCTATTAAGGAGCCTCCTTTAGAAGTGATTCATCCACATTCCCAATGTCATGCAAGGACTTTTGAAGATAAAAGTGCCCTGGAAGAATGGGTTCGGAAATTAAAGAAGATTCCTTATCATCTTAAAGAAGATAGGACAGAGTCTTTAAGAGAGTTGAGCCATGCGCAGAGGGAAATTTTGTCTTCTTTTTTATACCAATCGCGGCATTTTTCTCCTGTCAAGATAGAGAAAGATCCGGCTTCTTATGCTTCGTTCTTTGCCAGGATCCATGATACGTTGGTTTACAAGATCATTAAAGATCATTTGATCGCGAAAAAAGATCGTCCGATTCGCTTTTTACCTCTGGTGCCCATTATTCCGACGATGGAGCAACTGAAGACTTTTTCCGGTAGCGATGACTTTGATATGGATGTTCGTTATATTCAAGACGAAAAAGAATATATATTTGTTTTGACCGTAATTCCAAAACCCGATCATCAATTTGAAAGGATACCTCAATATTGCACGTTTTTATTTGATAGGTCGAATTCTATAGAACATAAAAGATTTGGTGCCACTCGCCACGCTTTAGTCTCAGCTCTTCATCATATTGATCAAGATTTTCATTTTAATATTATGGCTTTCGATACCCGCTGCGATCTTTTAACTGCTTCTGCTCTTCCTTCCGATAATGAATCAAAAAAACTTGCTAAAAGTTTTCTTTTTTCCCAAGAGTTGGGTAGTTTTTTGGTCTCTAATAATTATATGACGCCCTTTAATGCGCTTCTCTCACAAAAAGTTCCTTATGGAGCAATACACAATGTCATTTTTTTAACGAATGGCGAAGATCTTCATAAGATGAAAAATTTTCGTCTTTTGCAAAATTGGACATTAAATAATCATGGAAACGTTTCTCTTTTTACCATTGCGAAATCGGAAGATAAAAATCGATTGCTTTTAGAAATGTTTTCCAACGTCAACAAAGGGGAACTTGTTTTTTCAAGAACAGACCGCGGCATTAAACGACAGTTGATCAAATTGTTAAAGACTTTGAGTTATCCGGTGGCTAAAAATATTACTGTTTCCGCAGTATCGCGCAATTCCCAGGCAGATCTCCAAATTTTTCATCCTATGTATGGAGACCTTTATATGGATAGGCCTTTAATTATTGTTGGAAAGACGAACTCTTTAGAAGATTTTACTTTGATGATCCAGGGGAAAAATAAATCGAGATGGTTTAATATTAAAAAGCGTATTTCTTTGCAAAAAGCTCCCCATGGGGATGAATCCATTGAAAAAAGATGGGCCATTATTCGTTCCTATCATTTATATCGACAATACTTACTGGATAATAATCCGCAGCATTTGAAAGAAGTCCATGCACTGTTAGAGCCTTATGGACTTGAGTCGGCGCTTTAATGAAAATACTTTCCGGAAAATTTAAAGGTCGATCACTCTTTGTCCCGAAAGCTCATGTGCGGCCCTCTATCGGAGCGATACGGGAAGCGGTATTTAACATATTCTTCTCTCCAATGGAAAACAAAAAGGTCTTAGATCTTTTTGCTGGGACAGGAGTGATGGGATTAGAGGCCCTTTCTCGTGGGGCCTTACATGCGACGTTTGTCGATACCCATGTGCATGCAATCCATAAAAACATTCAACTGCTAGGAGTAAAAGAAAACACTACTAGCTATAGGGGAGATGTCTTAAAAGTCATCACTCGTATAGAAGGCCCCTTTGACTTGATTTATATGGATCCTCCCTATTCTTTGTTCAGCACTTCTTTTTCATCGATCTTATTTGTGTTAAGAACCATTTTTGAAAAAAGACTTTTGTCTTCTAAAGGAATGCTTTTTTTAGAGGCGCCGCGTCTTCATCTCGAAGGACTCGAGGAATTTCCTCTGAAGAAAGAAAAAAAATTTGGAGATACTCTTCTTTTTGTCCTATATTATTAGTTGACATACTCCCCATGGCTAAAGCCAGTGGATTCCTAATTCATAGAGAACAGCTTTGCAACAAATTATTGTTGCCGAGTCTTCCGCTCTCTCCAAAGGCTAACCCCCCCAGCTCGACGGTTAAAATATTCTTAGCTGCGTAAGAAGGACACCTCAAGTCTCATGTAAGGAAAAAAATGCAGCTTATATCCCCACGCCTAAAGGCGGGGGTTTTACGCCGTCGGCGATAAAAGAT
>JAFGFA010000024.1 GCA_016931275.1 Parachlamydiales bacterium | reverse complement strand
GTACCTCAATCGCTTTGCTACTCTCTTCTATCTGACCTCGTCGGCTTTTTTCTTCTTCTAATGCTTCCATTGTCCGGTTTAAGCGATCTTCTGTTTCTCTTAATTGTACCTCAATCGCTTTTCTATTCTCTTCTATCTGACCTCGTCGGCTTTTTTCTTCTTCTAATGCTTCCATTGTTTTCTTAAGTTTAGCTTGATTATCTTCCAACAAAGCTTTTGTTTCTTGCAAATTTCTTTGATCAGTTGTAATCCGTTGCTCAAGAGCAGAAATTTTTGTATTTAATTGAGCAGTTAGCCTCTCACTTCCCTGTTGAACTGTTCGTGCTGAGTTTAATTCTTTCTGAAGTTCTTCCAATTGTGATGTTTTTTCGCTCAACGCCTTGTTCAAGACCTCAAGTTCACTGCTTTTTTGTTGAACTTGACTTTGATAGTTTCTGACGGTTCTTTTCCCTACGATAAGTGCTGCGGAATTCTTTCTTAACTCCTCTGTTTTTTGATGCAATTGCTTGTGAAGCTCCTCTGTTTTTTGATGCAATTCACTATTTTGAGCTGTCAACGTAGTTATCTTTTCTCGAAGAAGCACCGATTCAGACCTCAATCCATCTCTTTCATTCTCAAGACCCCTTTTTACAGCCTCCATAGAAGTTAATTGGCTCTGCAAACTCTTCAAAGCATGTTCCTGCAATCTTTGATTCTCTTCAATAGCTTTTATAGCTGATAATTCTTCCTCTACTCCCTGAGGTTGTTCTACAGTTGATTCAGAAGTATATGATATTCTATATTCACTTAGTCCTACAGGTCTTATACTCATAATAATTTCCTATTTTTTTGTTTTTCTATCGCTCAAATTCTTAAGTTTTGTTTTTCAGTTGGAGAGAGAAGAGCCTAACAATTCTCTTAATTGCAGACTCGTTTGTTGCTGATTTCTCAATACCTGTTTAATAGAAGAAATCCTCTTCATCCGTCCCTCTTGTTCGCTTAACTGACTTTCTAATTCTCGTGCTCTAGCACTTTCCTTCCTAAGAAGCATTTGAAATTGCAAAGACATCCTTTGAACTCGCTCCTCATAAAAATCTCTCATACTTTCTTCTTGTTTTTCTTGGGCCAAACGCGCGCTATCCGCTATAACCTCTCGCAATGCATTTCTCTTACTTTTTAATTTTTCGATTTTTCCGATGAACCGCGCATTTTGTTCCTTCAATGCCTCTACTTGTCCTGTAGATCTCTCCAACGCTCCGTTTAACTCGCTTATTTTTTGTTGTTGTGTCGCAATCCAGTCTCTCATTTCAAAACTTTGAAAGTTCAACTCATCCCTTTCCCTTTCTAAGAATTTGATTCTTCCAGAAGACTGTTTAGCCTCTCTCCTCAATCGCGCATTTTGTTCCTTTAATGCCTCTACTTGTCCTGTAGATCTCTCTAACGCTCCTCTTAACGCACTTACTTCTTGCTGTCCCTGAAAAACCATCTGTGCCAATTTTTGCGCATCCCGACATGTACGCTGTAATTGTGATTCTAAACTACTTGTTTTCTCTCTTAAAGCTTCAATTTCTCTATAAGAACTAACCCCATCACTGCTTAATTCCGCATTTTGTACCTTTAAGAGTTGATTTTCTTGTACCAGCTCTCGAATCTTCTGCTCCAACAATTTCATAGGGTCACTAGATCCAACAGATTCACACTCAGGATTAAGCTGAGGTCTACTAGAAATTCCTGCAATAGCAACACCAGACATAAACAATTCTAAAAATTATCCCAATAATAAATTTTTATATTCCGCTTTAAATAATAAAATGCAAAAAAGAGTTAAAATTAATTTTTTACATTATATCGATAAGCATGATGAATATCAAAAACCAAAAAGGTTTTTTATAAGGTTGTATGTATATTCATTTTTTTCTTTTTTTGCAAATAAATTAAAAAAAACAATGAAGCATTCAAAAGATCAAACAATACAAAACATTTTTTTAATCATTTTATTTTAGAAGGATATATAGAATTCTTCCATCAAAAAAACTTTGCTTTTCTATTCCTATCTCAAACTTCCCTATCATACTCTCAGCAAGATTCTTCAACCTATAGAACCATTTTTTCATAAAAAAAACATTTGTCCTATTTATTTTTTTACATTAAACTATACTTAAGCAGAGCTCAAAAAAGGAGTGTGTTATATGCCACGAATTGAACCCACAAAAAGAGAAACAGTCCCTTCTAAACCTGTAGTATCAGAACAAAAAATGGAATCTCTAAAAAGAAGCGCGGAAAAAGTAAAACCGTTGTCTTCTCATTTGCCAAAAGGAGAAATAACATCTCAACGACATATCTTTGCTAAAAATCCTATGGTGAATCCGCTCATTCAAGAACTCTTTTTTAATAAGCTTCCTCTCTAAGCGCTTGTTGCATTGAAGAGATCCTTTCAAGAACTTGGGCAATAGTAGGACGTTCAGAAGGTTTTTGATGTAACATCTCCAGCATGAGTGTTCGTATCTCTTTTTCACGAGGCAATGGTGCGTGCGTGTTAAAAAATCTTTCAACGCATTGTCTTCTTCTAAGTTTTTTAATTGACTCCACGCAAAATCTTCCATAATAACAAAGATCCAACATCGACATGCCAAATGCCCAAATATCACAAAAGAGGGCTGTTGTATAGGAGCCCTCTGTTGGTTTCCGTCTTTCCGGAGGACGATATCTAGAAGTATAAAGAATGTATTTTGATAAATTTTGAACTTTATCAGTAAAGCCATAATCCCACAGAGTAGCGAGGGGAACTCTATGCTTTCTCTGAGAAGGTCGGGAGAGCAAAAAATTATCCGGTTTGATATCGCCATGAAGATATTGTCTTTCATGTAAAAAACGTAGTGCCTCTCCAATATTCGAAAACACTTCCAGCAAAAAAGAATATTTTTCAAAGAAAGGATTATTAAGATCGGGCTTTTCTTGCTTCATCCAAGACCTCATATCTCCCTTAAATCGTGGAAAAACAGCCTCTAGCATATGAGTATGTCTAGCTTTATGAAACCATGTAAATAAAGGAGACGGAAATAGACGACTATTTTCTGCAGAAAATTCCGTTAATAATTGATATTCCCTATATGTTATATCAATAAGCCCCCTATTCGTATCGACTAACTGAACCGTTGATGCCCAAACTAAAGGATCGGAAAGAGAAAAATGCGTTATTTCCTGATCAAGATTATAGGTAATTTGAATAGCCTTATAGACAGATTTATAAGTACCTTGATTCAAAAAATCCCCTATGCACACGAGAGATGCAGAGGTATTTCTAAACACACACTGACATAATGATCCTTTTGACAAACGAATATATTTTTCTCCTTCAGGAAGTTTCCAAATCCGTTGAATACTTTTAATAAAGCTCAAATACTCTTGCCGAGAATAGTGTGTAACAAGAGCCTTAATAATTTTTTTTCGAACTTGCTTAATTTTCGCAGATAATTTTTCCAATTTGTCTAGTTGTGTCGCTCTTCGTAAAAAAGGCGAATCGATATAACCATCAATGCGATCACATTGTTCCATAACCTCTTCTTGCCAAGAATGAGGATAACCATCCATATCCTCGATAATTTTTTGTCGTTTCTCCTGATACGTTGCTAAACAATCTCTATCAAAATTATCTAAACTCTTCGATCGATGACTACTGATTGCCGCCATAGACATTTTTCCCTGAATGTTCCTCTAATATTATTAAAGGCTATCTTTTCTATATGTGCGGTAAATACTAGCACAAAGAAACGCCTTCAACATATCTAGAGGAATAAATGGCAAAATCCCCAACAACATCACTCGAGAAAAAGGAAAGTAACACAAGAGCCAAAGAATACCCCAGAGATAGATCACCCAGGAACCTAAGACCATGGATCCAAAAGCATGCCAAGCATTGCGAGAGGTCCTTTCAAAAACCCATCCGGATACTGCAGCAGAGGCAATATATCCTAACCGATATCCTAGGGTAAAAAAATTCCCTGCAAAAAAGGGCAATCCCATCATCCCGAACAAAAACCATGCTGCTGTTGTAAAAAAAGCCCTTTTCCACCCAAAGAAAATTGCGATGAACAAGGGAAAAAAGTTTTGGACAACAACGGGAACAGGCGTAAAAGGAAGAGGAACGGATACTTTAGCTGTAAGCCCCATCGCCACTGCTAAAAGACAGCAAAATAGGACCTCTTGCATATAATGGATCTTGGAAAACCTAAGAGTCAGTATTGTCATAATTTCCTCACAATTTTTGTAAGAAGTATAACGATACGGAAAATTTATGGAAAAGAAAGAAACGATAAAAAATGACAGACCTTAGAAAAAATTTCTTGAGAACCTTGATAGGTAATCGTTTCTTTCGTTTCCGTAAGGCTAAACCACCGGCCATCGAGAATTTCTTTTCTTTGCAACCGAACTGTTCCTTCCACGGAAGCTAAAAAATAAAACACTGTTTTATGAGCTTCTTTCTGATTCCGCAAAAAATCATATTCTTCGACAAAAGGAGAAAGGTCGAATACTTGGACAACGGAAAGATTTGTTTCTTCAAACAATTCTCTTTTCGCAGCTTGGAGAGGTTCTTCCCCTTCCTCCGAATGACCTTTTGGGAAGCTCCAATATCTTCCCTGTGCATGGCATACGAGAAATACTTCCCAGCGCTCTTCTATTTTACGAACGGGAACAATCCCGTAAGAGGTCTCATAAATCATAAAGACTCTTGATATGGCGCTAAAACAATCACTGAATTATGCCCTCCAAAACCAAAAGCGCTTGATAAAGCCACCTCAATCTTTTTTTCTTTTTGTATTGTAGGAACATCAAATCCCTCTAAGAGAGGATCCGGATTTTCTAAATTAATCGTCGGATGGATTTTATGGGTATTGATCGCCTGTATCGTCGCTATTGCCTCGATACCTCCTGCTGCTCCTAAGCAATGTCCAATCATAGATTTTGTCGCATTTAATGTGATATTTTCCCTATTCTGATCCTTAAAAACCTCACGTATCGCCTTAAGCTCACATAAATCCCCAGCGACAGTAGAAGTCGCATGGGCATTGATATAATTTACGGTTTCTTTAGAACACTGCGCATCTTCCAAAGCTTTTTCAATACACCGAGCCACTACATGTCCATCTTCTTGGGGATTGGTCATATGATACGCATCGCAATTTTTATATCCCCCCAAGTACTCCGCATAAATCGTCGCATTTCTTTTCTGAGCATGTTCGAGGGTTTCTAACACAAGCACTCCGGATCCTTCTCCCATGACAAAACCGTCACGATCCTTATCCCATGGCCGAGATGCCTTTTTGGGAGCATCATTACGTGTAGAAAGAGTTTTTGCCGACATAAATCCGGCCATACCGATCGGTAGGATCGCAGCCTCCACCCCTCCACATAGCATAAGATCTGCATGCCCCATCCGAATCTCTTCTGCGGCAGCAATGATCGAAAAATTAGCGGTGGCACATGCGGTCGATATAGAATAGTTCGGGCCTTCAAATCCCACATCAATCCCCAATAAAGCACCGGCCATATTCGTAATAATATAAGGAACGAAGAAAGGTGTTAACCGTTTATATCCCTTTTCGATAAGAGTCTGCACTCCATCATAATAGACGTGCATACCGCCCATTCCCGATCCAATAATAATACCTGCCCGTTGTTTATTCAGCGTAATATGATCTAAAGAAAATTGGGCATGCTCCAAAGCCCTTTTTCCGGCAACCATTGCATACCGTAAAAAGGGATCCACCCTACGGGCTTGCTTGGGTAACATATAATTACCTACATCGAATCCTCGAATGATGCCGGCAAAACGGGTGGAATAATCATCACAGGGAAACTCTTCTATAGGCACAATGCCGCTTTCTCCGGAAAGAAGCTTCTTATAAAAAACATCGATATCACTTCCGAAACAAGATACCAAGCCCATTCCCGTAATCACAATACGTTTTTTTTCCATTATATCGCTCCTTCATCGATATTTAATGTCATAATGTTGCCTTCTTGCCACAATTTTTCCAATTGATACTTTTGACGCAAAGAGGGAATAAAAAGATGTACAATAACATCACCGTAATCTATCACTATCCAATCCCCCTCTTCCATTCCTTCGACATGGCAAGGAGAAATCCCGATTTTTTTACCCTTTTCGATAATCTCCTGGGCGATTGCATGGACATGACGAGAGACATTGCCTTCAGCAATTAACACATAATTCGTTAATGAAGAAAGATTATGTATATCTAATGCAAAAATATTAAACCCTTTCTTATCAAAGATCGCTTGTGCAATATTATTAACAAATAAAAACGCGTCATTTTTCATAATTATGCTAATATAAATGATGGAGATGAATGTAGTCCAGTACTTTTCTTGGCAAAAGATGCCCTACATAAAGATTATTTTTGAGCCGTTCTCGAATCTGTGTAGAACTAATTTCCATCGTATGAGTCATCATGCAGTATTGTTGCAGCGCCCCCATGGATTCTAGCTCTCCGACACCCAGACGGCATCCTATCAAAGGAGGAGCTAAGACTACTATTTGTTCATAATCTTTCCAAGTAAAAAATGAGGGAAAAGAATCTTGAGCGATCATCAACCGAAAGAGATGGGTATCTCCATATTTTTTATGGAGATCTTTGAGAGTATCGATCGTATAAGATACGCCCTGTCTTGTCATTTCCCAGTCCAAGAGAGAAAAATTAGGAATCTCCCCAAAGGCTAATTTGGCCATTTCCATACGATGATAAGGCTCGGTCTTAACCATATTCTTTTTTTTATGAGGGGCTTGATACGCTGGAAAGACCCATACTTCTTCAAGCTTTGCTTTTTCCTGTAACTCTATCGCCAAATTGATATGGCCAAAATGAGGAGGATCGAACGTGCCCCCGTATAAGCCGATCATTTTTTTCTTCATATTATTTCCCAATTATATTGAGCACATAATTTCTTGACTCTTTTATCAGCTTTTCGAACAGAAACTACCTTTCCAGCCATCTGCATCAGGGGAAAATCTGCCATGCTGTCACTATAGACTATAATGTCTTCTTGAGACAAAGACAACCTCTTGGCTACGGAAGAAGCATATTCTGCTTTTGCCGATCCATCCATTATTTTTTTGATCCCTATGATGGTTCCGTTGCATACGATATACTGAGAAGCGCAATATTCATCTATAGGCAATTTGCGCACAATTTCTGACACTAAAAAATCGGGAGAATTCGATAACAGCAAAAGATAATGGTTTTTCTTTTTTGCTTCATAAAGTCTGTTTAAAACAGAAGAATTCCAGAAATGAACCAGCTTATGATCTAAAAAAGGAACAACCTCTTCAGCAAATACAGATATTTTCTTTCCTAAGAGAAATTTATGAAAGACCTTCGTATGCAACCTAGTAGAAGAAAGACCACAAAAACGATGCAAAAAATAATAGTAAACAGAACCAATTAAGGAACAAAAAGACATTTTCTTTTTTATCAAAAGATGAAAATAGTAGCAAAAACTACTATTAACCATCAGAAGCGTTTGATCTAAATCAAAAATCTCTAATTTCACTAACTCTCTAGATCGGCTAATTTTTTTTCTAAATCGTCGATTCCTCGATTGACCTTCTCCAATCGACTCTTGCACATGGTAACATACTCTTGGAATTGCAATCCTTTTTCAAAATCAAAACTCGTGCCTCCAAGCGTTTTTCTATAAATTTCCAATGCATGTTTGATTTTATTTTTTCTCTCTATCCGCTTCTGCAAAACCCTTGAGAAGGCATCAACCATATTCGTCGTTTGCGATAACTCAGCCTCTTCTTTTTTTGCTTCTAAAAGATCTTCTATGGCTAAAATAAGAGGAGCTATATGTTTTTTCTCAAATCCTTCACCCTGTTCCTGAATAGAATCATAGACTTCAAGAAGATCCTGTAAATTTTGGGATTCCCCTTTCTCAAACAACTGCCGCAACTGCTGTTCCATGTCTTTTTGTTTTTCTTTAGGATCTTCGACAGAAACAACTTTTTCCATGACCTGTTCTGTTGGATGAGTAGCTACAGGCTTTTCTTTCGGCAGCAAAGAAGATAATTTTTTCTCCAGACCTTCCTTTTCTTTTTCCCATAGAGAACTTTTAGCAAGCTCTTCTTGTAGATAACGCAAATCTTTTATCCCATTTTCTTGCGAGGAATTTTGATCCATTTTCTTCTTTATTTTCTCAATTTTTTCTTCGAAAATATTTCTCAAATCTCTATTCTTCGCATCTAGTCTTCTCTTTCGTTCCTCATCCCATGTTCGCACTGTATCCCAACACCGGCTCAAATCTTCTCTGATCTTCGAAAACAAAGACGTTTCTAACGACAGACTCTTAGTCATTGCCTGTAAATTTTTAATATCTTCGCGAAGCAAATAAAAAGGACGATGCTGTTTCTTTTCTCCAAAATAATTCTCTATAAAACGACCAACATCTTCTTGAAAGGACGTTCCTATCTCATGCATCAATATTTTGCGCTGAGAAAAAACATGATCGCCCAATTTAGAAAGACGTTTAAAAAATTGATTCTTATGTTTGGCGCGAAACGGTTGTTGGACTACTTCTCGTCTTAATTCTTGTATACGTGCTGCAAAATGGATATAAAGAGAAAGTTCCTTTTGAATATCTGCATAGAAAGCATCTTTTGAAATATATTCGACCCTTGGAAGAACAATCTCTTTCATTTTCGCTAAGGATTGCGCTTTATTTTCTACGCTGTTCTCTAAAGCTTGCAAAGCCAAATCAATTTGTTCGATCGCAAAAAAAGCTTCTTCATGTAAAAAATCGCTTAACTGACGAACTTCGCTCGACAAAGTCGTAAACTCTTTCCATAATTTTATACGAGAAGCCGGAGATAAAGGACCTTTAAAACAAGAAACACAAAGAGCTCTCAGCTCCCAAAAAAACCCAAAGTTAGGTTTTTCTTGTTCAGCAAGACCTTGTTTCATTTGCTCTAGTAAAAAAATGATTTTCTCCTCATTAGAAACTATTTTTGACAATCTTTCTTTCGCATTATCCAACAAAGTCGGTAAATCTAACCCCATACTTTTTCCTCGCTCGATACTATATAAAGCATAAAAAGAGCTTATTTTTTTGAAAAGCCTTTTTTATAAATCTTAAAATACTACATTTCAATAAATTATACTACTTTCCTATGCATCCCTCTCTGGAATTCAGTACTAAGCTTCATGATGAAAAAAAAATCATGAGCCAAAATACGAATAAAAGCAATCCCTACTTTTTCTTTTCCAAAATCACCTCAATAAGATCGAGTTGTATCCTTTGCGTTTCCATAAAAGAGTCCCAAGTATAATTCATCAATTGATCTAATTTAGCATGAAGGTGCCGAATTTCCAATTCCGCACGAAGATTCGTGCGATAATCATCTTCAGACTGCAAACGGTCTTTTTCCGCTTGTCTATTTTGACTCATCATAATTACCGGAGCTTGAATAGCGGCCAAACAAGACAAAAGAAGGTTCAGCAAAATAAAGGGATAAGGATCGAAAGGTCTTTTCCAAAACAAAAAACTATTGATTCCAATCCATATTAAGATGGTGATGACAAAAATCATTAAAAATGTCCAGCTGCCACCAAAATGAGCCATTTTATCGGCTAATTTTTGCCCTGGCGTTAAAATTTTTTCAAATTGTCTGTTGATATCTTCCGCTAAAAGAGTCTGCTCCTGCAAACTACTCAAAACTTTTTTTTCTAAATCACTTACCTGTCCTCGGTTATCGCGGATAATTTCCTCTAAGCGACTTGCATGGATCGATCTAAGATCCTGCAAACATATAAATCCGCCGAGATCAATGGATGGATATTGAGTTTGTATCATCTCTACGACAGCAGGACGCATCATTTTGAGAGGAAAAAGCTCTTTTCGTGTAAAAGACTTTTTGCAAATTTGGCATATGCTATGTTCTTTCATCGACTACTGCTTGGTTATATGCACTTCTCTAACTGGATAGGGAATAGAAATATTATTTTTTACAAGAGCGCTTTCAATAACCCATAGGTATCGAGAGATGGTCCCTACCACCCTGTCTGATATCGCCAGATATTCGTTAACCCAAACCACCAATTCAAAATCCAAAGAACTTTCTCCTAAGGCGATTAACCATACATCGGGTTCCTTTTCTGTTAATGTTATCGAAATGGTTTTTGCCGCTTCGATGACTACCTGCCTTACCTGTTCTTTAGAAGACCCATAGGCCACGCTAAAAGGAATACGCACTCGTCGTATTTTTTCCGTCAATGTCCAATTTGTGAACTTTTTAGTGACTAATTCTGAATTGGGAATGATAATTTCTAAATTATCACTGGTTTTAATCAACGTGGAACGAACATCGATTCCCTTGACCATTCCTTTTTCTCCACTTTCTAGCTCAATAAAATCTCCCACCCGTATTTTCTTCTCTAAAAGAACGATAATACCCGCTAAAAAGTTACTTACAATCGCCTGCAATCCAAACCCGATACCAACGCTCAAAGCTCCAAAAATAACTGCAAGAGCGGTAAAATCGATCCCTAAAATTGAGAGGGAGATCATGATGCCGATTAATAAGACACAATAAAACACTAACCGACTAATAGTATAAAGAGCCGCCGAAGACAATCTTCTTTTTTTCTCTCCCAACCGGCGCAGCATCCTTCGAAGAAATGCGGCTATGAAGTACGTCATTGTGATAAAAATCAAAAAACGGAGCAAGGCTAGGGGTGTGATGGGCGTATCACCGATCTTGAACAAACTCTCTGAAAACCATGTCACATGAACTTTAAAAAATAAAATAAACTGATAAGCAAAATTTTGTATCTTAGAAAAAAAAGTAGAATATTTCTCCTGCACCAACAGACTATATTGGTCGATCAAAAATTCCGCCACAAATAGATTTTTTTCTTCAGTTTGGATATCGAGCAATGTCTTTTCCGTGAGTTCCAGTAAATCTTCTTTTACAAATTCATGAGCATCAAGAGCAGATGAAGATTGAAAAATACCCTGAAAAGTAAGCTGAGAGAATTCCTGGGCTCCTTTTAAGTCTTTTTGAATATTTTTCATTTCTTCTAGCCATTTTTCAATCTGGGCATTTAATACAATGACCGAGACCTTCTTGCTATTTCCCAACTGAACAAAAGCCTTTAACACTTCTTTATGAATCAGCAGTGTTCGATACTGCGCTTCTTGCACACTTGCTTGCAAAAGTTTTTGCATACTTCTAGTCACATCCGCCGCTTCATATCCTTTCTCGCGGAACAAGGCATTTTCCTTTTGAGCCTGAATGACATTCTCCTGCGATTTTTTCAGGGAAGATTTAACATCATTTATTTCTGCATCCCAAGAAGAAATAGCTGCTATAGATGGCAACAATAAATGCTGCCTCGCAAACATCACTTCCTCTTCCGTAAATGCGTTCTCTTTTTCTTGTCTTTTCCATTGCTCTTCCATCACGATCATTCGGTCTTGATCTATTACAAGAGAGATTTTTGTTGAAATAATACGCAATCCTTTGATCATTTTTTCATAAGACGGCTCTTCACCCAAGTAAGAGCTCAAGAGCGTATCCAAACTTTTTTCTTCCTTACGTATACTCTCTTTCATTAAGCGAATGCGCATTTGATCCACTTGCATATTTTGCGTATTGGCCCACAATCGCTCTGCCAAATCGACAAATGCCGATAGATCATATTCCTGTAAATAAGACTTGGGATTTAGAGGAAGAACTATCGCCAATTCTTGCATAGAATATGCATGCAAATGATTTCTAATTTTATCGATGAGCAATCCTGTCTGTTCACTATATTCTGGAGGGATCTTTTGTTCGATTTTTTGAAGATATTCAATAAAGTTAGAAGTTTTTTGTTGCAGCTCTTCTCCGGTTGCATCAAAATATTCCCACCAATTGGCCCGAAGATTTAAAGGATCCGGAAAAGAAGGATCCGGTTTTGAGGCAATATAATCTTGAGCGCCCATAGAGAAAAAACACAAAATCCCTAAAAAAAGAAATTTTACTTTCATAAGTCCTCTTATTTATGTATAGAATAAATCCCAGCAAAATGGAAAGCATTCTTTCATGTTTTTATCTATGATAACAAACTCCTCCCTAACAATATGTTCCCTTTCTTTCTTTTCTCCTTTATCAAAATGCGTTAAAAAATCCTTTTCCGTATAGGTAGAAGAGAAAGTCAAGTGTTCAACATAGATCTTATCCTTGTAAACACGCTAGAAAAAACTGGAATCATAGCTATATTTTTGATGCCGGTCTTACAAGATGTTTATATGCTCGAACCGTTTTAGTTGCTTCCTTGGCATGATCGAGTATAGGCCTCCTATATACATCCGATTCTTGAGGCTGATCCCACTGGTGTATTTTTGACGAAGAAACAGCCTCTAGTTCTTTTATCCACTGCCGAATATATGCACATTGAGGATCGAATTTTTTTTGCTGTAACCAAGGGTTAAATATGCGAAAATAGGGTTGAGCATCACATCCTGTGCTCGCCACCCATTGCCAATTACCATTATTGACAGAGGGATCATAATCGAGTAGTTTTTGAGCAAAATATTTTTCGCCCCATCTCCAATCAATATGCAGATCTTTGACTAAAAAAGAAGCTACGATCATCCTCAGCCGATTATGAATATATCCTGTTTCGTTTAATTCTCTCATAGCTGCATCGACAATAGGAAAGCCTGTTTTTCCTTGACACCATTGATAAAAAGCCTTCCGACTATTTTTCCAGGGAATCTTATAAAACTTCGCATGAAAAGCTCCCTGAAAAATCTTCGGAAAATAAAAAGCAATATGCGTAAAAAAATCCCTCCAGAACATCGAGCGAATTACATCGGAATGTTTTCCCCATTGTTTTTCCATGGCGTAATAGACTTCTCGGCAAGAACAGGTGGTAAACTTAAGATGAGCCGAGAGACGGGTCGTTTTATTTTTCCAAGGAAAATCTCTTTCTGAAGGCTTATCGGAATAACGATGCAGATTTTTAAGAATCTGAAGAGCATTCTTACGACCTCCGAGACATTTTAAGGATCTCGTCGGCAAGATTTTGTGATAAATGGAATTTTTATGAGCGAAAGAAATCTTTCCATCAAAATAGTGATTTCCGCGATGCTTCTGAGGTAGGTCTATCTTCATCGCATGAGCTTTAGTATAGAAAGGAGTAAATATTGTATAGGGAGATCCGTCAGACTTCATGACATAACCGGGAGGTTGCAATAATGCATCATCGAAACTATGAAAAGGAACCCGTTTTTTTTGACAAACTTTTTCGATACGCAGATCTCTTGCAACACTATAAGGAGTGTAATCACGATTGACAATGACTCCATCGACGTGGCATTGTTCAATGCATTGCGCAACGATTTTTTCCGCCTTGTCAAAAAATAAAAACAGCTGCCCGCCCTGTTTCTCCAACTGTTTTTCTAAATCTTCTAGAGACTCTATCATAAACTGCAAACAATGTTCGCTTTTATAGGAATTATGAATTATTTGTTCAGGAGTAAAAATAAAAACCGGGATAACTAATTCCGCATTTTGTAAAGCAAAAATAAGGCCAATATTATCCTGAAGCCTAAGATCTCTTCGAAAAATAAATAACGCCCTACGAAATTTTTTCTTCATCGTTCCGAAACTCCTTAGAATACTTTATTCTTCATAGAAACGACGAGGTGGAGACCCACGGTTTTAATCGTGGGAGGAAACCTCGTTCCTCTTTTTCTTGCTTTAATTCCTGTAGGTTGTTAATATTTCCTATATGAAAATAACTATAGCGCTTAAACTTAATTTGTCTCAAG
>JAFGFA010000023.1 GCA_016931275.1 Parachlamydiales bacterium | reverse complement strand
ATGAAGTCCAGACTTTCCTCTTCTAAAAAATAGAAGCGATTGCCTACTTTCCCGGATCTAAACGCCGCTTATTTTCCTTCTGCGTCTTTTGGTAGTTGCTTGAGTTCCTGCAAGGTCTTCGCTTTCCTGCCAATAGAGAATACGGGAACAATGTTCGCAAAATATAAGACGCTCTCCTTTGCGAACCAGATTTTCGTGCTGTGCGGTAAGAGCTATATGACAACCGCTGCATGTTCGATTTTCAATGGGGACGACTACTTGATCTCTTTTGTTTTGCAATAAGCGCATATAAATTTTTAATACTTCTGGATCGGCCTGGAGGGCTAAAGCGTCTCTTTTTTCTTTTAAGACCCGGCCTTCTGCATTGATTTCTTTGATCGAAGCCAAAATTTCTTTTTCAAGATTTTTTGAGCTTTCTTCTGTTGTTTTAAGGCTTTCTTTAATTTTTTCTAGAATTTCTTCTTCACGATTTTTTTTGTCGATCATGTCTGAAGTTGCCTGTTCTTTAGCAACCCGTTCTCGTTCCGCTTTGGTCATTTCTTGCGTGAGAGCGTTGAATTCTTCGACTTTCTTAACACTGGATTGTTTGATTTCCAGTTTTTTCAGTCGGTCTTTTATTTCTGTAATGTTATTTTCATTAATGATGATCTCTTTACTTAGTTCATTGATTCTTTGACCTTTTTCTATTAATTGCGCTTGAAGGTCTTTTTTTAAAGAAGCAATTTGATCGAGCTCTTTTTGACGCTCTTTTCGGAGCATTAAAAGACGCATCATTTTCATATCGAGCACTTGAATATCTAAAATAATTTTTAATGCGTGAAACATCTTTCCTCAGGAATTTTATATTGATAAAAAGTGTATCGCTATCGGAGCTAAAGTTCAAGACAAATGTTTGCAGTGACGAGAACAAAGAGGGCATAGTTGAGATTTTTAAAATGCAAAAAGTTTTTTTATGACGAGAAATAATTTTAAAAGTCAGTTTTTTCGAGATAGTTATGGAACTAAATCTTTAGGTCGCTTCTAGAGAGGAAGGGGGAATCGGCTTTGGTAATCATGTCTTCTATTGGAAGTGTTCTTGGGTTTTTATGGGAAAATTTTTTCTTAAAGAAAGGCTTTGTAACAATAGAAAGATTGAAAAACAGCAGAACCGTGTGTTAGGGAGGCTTTTGCCTGTTTCTGGTTTCTTGAAAGAAAAAAGACAAATGTTTGTACCTTTTACGATAGTTTTGCTATGGTGGAATAAATATCGGATGGATGGAAGACAATGACTTATTTACATAAGTATTTTTCTGAAGTTCCTGAGAAGAAGCGTTCTTGCGGGGCTATTGCATTTTATGCAGCACTGGATAACATTGCACAAAAATCTCCTGAAATAGTCACTAGCATTTTGCAAGAGTTAAAAGACCAAAGAACTTTTTTAAAGCTTATTGCTTCAGAAAACTATTCTTCTTTAGCGGTGCAACAGACAATGGGGAATTTGTTTACCGATAAGTATAGCGAGGGATATGTCGGTCACCGTTTCTATGCAGGATGTGATAACGTCGACAGTATTGAAGGGGAGGCAGTCTTTTATGCACAAAAGATTTTTGGAGCAGAACATGCTTACGTACAGCCTCATTCGGGAGCCGATGCGAATTTGGTCGCTTACTGGGCGATTTTGATCCGTAATATTCAGAATAAAGAAGTAGAACGGCTAGGGAAAAAAAGATTGGAAGAGCTAACGGAAGATGAATATCAAAAAGTCCGTTTATTGATGCACCAGCAGAAAATTATGGGAATGTCTTTGAGTTCCGGAGGGCATCTTACTCATGGATATCGTCAAAATATTTCTTCTAAATTTATGCATGCCGTTAGTTACGAAGTCGATCCGAAAACAGGACTTTTAGATTATGACCTCTTAGAAGAGCAGGTCATGAGGGAGAAACCTCTTATTCTTGTCGGGGGGTATTCTTCGTATCCCCGTAAGATTAATTTTTCTTATATGAGGGAAATTGCCAATAAGGCCGGCTCTGTCTTGATGGTCGATATGGCGCATTTTGCCGGATTGGTCGCCGGAAAAGTAATGGACAAGGAATATAATCCGATTCCTTACGCTGATATCGTGACATCGACAACACATAAGACTTTGCGAGGTCCCAGGGGTGGTCTTATCTTGTGCAAAAATGAATATGCCGAAGTTGTCAATAAAGGATGCCCTTTTGTCTTAGGAGGGCCTCTTCCTCATGTGATGGCCGCTAAAGCGGTGGCTTTTAAAGAGGCCAGTACTGATGCATTTTGTTCTTATGCGGAACAGATTGTGAACAATGCGCGGGTTCTTGCCGAAAGTCTGATGAGTGAAGGAATCGAGGTAATTACCGGAGGAACCGATAATCATTTAGTCATGATCAATGTAGACAAAAATTTGCATTTGACGGGATTG
The DNA here is from genome assembly GCA_016931275.1 of Parachlamydiales bacterium. Classification (GTDB taxonomy): domain Bacteria; phylum Chlamydiota; class Chlamydiia; order Chlamydiales; family SM23-39; genus JAFGFA01. The sequence goes on along the minus strand of JAFGFA010000023.1, from coordinate 11,601 downwards.
CAGGCAGAAAAAGCCTTGAGAATGGCTCGGATTACGGTAAACCGCAATACGATTCCTCAAGATAAAAATGGCCCATGGCATACTTCCGGAGTCCGAATCGGAACAGCAGCTATGACGACTTTAGGGATGAAGGAAGATCAAATGCATCAAATTGCGCGCGTTATTGCCCTCGTATTGAAAAATACTAAAAAAAATCCATCTAATACCTCTTCAAAAGTGGTCGATGTTCCTGCTAAGACATTGAAACAGGCGAAAGATGTGATTGAAGAACTATTAAGAGTGCACAGGCTCTATCCTGAGCTGGTGATTGACTCGTAAATTATATATAAAAACAAAAGGTTAGGTGTTCATGGCTGCCCAAGATTTACCGTTTCGTTCTATGAATGATCTCCTGGATTATTCGCAATTGCAGCGAAGAAGAGTGTTTCTTTCCAATGCTGTTGACCAAGACAGTGCAAGTGATATTATTCGTCGTCTTTGGTATCTAGAACAAGAAGATGCCAATGCGCCTATTCTGTTTGTCATTAATTCTCCAGGGGGAGCGGTCGATTCTGGTTTTGCAATTTGGGATCAGGTAAAAATGCTCTCATGCCCTGTAGCAACTTTGGTTACGGGATTAGCGGCTTCCATGGGGTCTTTGCTCTCTTTATGTGCTGATAAAGGCAAGCGCTATGCAACTGCTCATTCTCGCATCATGATCCATCAGCCGCTTATCGGAGGAGTCATTCGTGGTCAAGCGACGGATTTAGATATTCAGGCAAGGGAAATGCTGAAAACAAGAGAACTTATCGTTCAGATTTATGCGAATGCTACAGGAAAAGATGCTCATGAAATCGCCAAGGCCATTGATAGGGATAATTGGATGAGTGCGGAGGAAGCGCAAAAATTTGGCTTGATTGATAAAGTGGTGGGTTCCTATAAAGATCTTAAGTTATGATCCTTTATGAAAAATATCATCATCTGGGGAATGATTTTATCCTGATAGATAATCGGGATCTTTCTTTTAAAGTCGACCCTTCTATCATTGCAAAATTATGTCATCGACAGACCGGAATAGGGGGAGATGGTTTGATCTTGCTGCAGCAAGGAGAAAAAGATCCTTTGCGTATGCGTATTTTCAATGCCGATGGGAAGGAAGCTACCTCTTGCGGAAATGGCCTTTTATGTTTTTGCTCTTTTGCGGAGACTTTGGGATATCGGCAGGATCTTGTCATAGAAACTCTTGCCGGTAGTGTCAGAGGAACCAAGGATGGTGATAAGATTGTGATTGAAATACCAGATCCTCATATTGTTTCTTTAGAGAAAATCATAGAGATAGATCATCAAGTGATTTCCTGTATGTGGCTTCATACAGGGGTGGATCATGCGGTCGTTTTTTACGATCCAGGAAGTGATGATTGGGAAGCCCTCGGCAGAAAGATACGTCATCATCCTTTTTTTGCTCCTACAGGAGTGAATGTCGATTTTGTGAAAATGGCCCAGGATCAGATAGAGGTTCGCACCTATGAAAAAGGAGTGGAAGCCATGACGTATGCTTGCGGAACCGGTGCTATTGCCGTAGCTATTGCCGTAGCAATTCGGCATCATTGGCAAAGCCCTATTATGATTTCTTTTGCATTGGGTACTGCAGACGTCTGTTTTAAAAGAGACGGAGATCATTTTTACTCGGTGCAATATCAAGGGAGTCCGACTCGGGTTTTTACCGCTCATCTCTAACACATATTAGGCGTGTTGAGAAGAAAGTAGCGAGATGCGATATGTGATTTTTATTGCGAAAAAACATCCTGAATGCCTATTTTTAAATTCTTTTTACGATGGAAAAAACTTGTGAAACATCTTTTATGGATATTCGTTTTTTTTCTCTGTGCCGGAACGATCTCCGAGATGCCTTCGTTGATCATGATTAAGGAACAGTATTTCTCATGGATGCCTTCTTTTAATATTACATCAGAAAAAGGATCCCATGGGAAAATTGTGAAAAAGTTTCTAAGCCTAACTCCCCAATATACCTATATTGATGATGAAGGGGAGTTGGTTGCAAAAGCTTCTGCACATTTTTTTTCATGGGGAGTCTTTGCTGATGTCGTTGATCATAAAGAAAAAAAAATCGGTTCTATCGAAGAAAAAATATTTACCCTGTCTCCTTGCGAGTTTTCGATATTTAATCGAGACAATCAGCTTATAGCGACCGCGAAAATGAATTTTTGGAGAACGCATTTTGATGTGAAAGATCCTAAAGGGCATGAGGTGGCTTTGCTGGAACGTCCTTTTCTGCGATTTTTTGTCAACGAATGGAAACTGATCATGATTGATCCTTCCATGATTGCTGAGGATAAAATTGATCCTCGATTACTGATGATGTGTGCTGTATATCGATTAGATTCCGAGAGACATTTTGAACGTCTTCATAAATTTAATAAGACAACAATTGGAGCCAAGGCGAAAAAATATTGGGATACCCTGCGTGCCGATACCCAAAAATTCATTCACAAAAGTCGTAAAACAATACGGGCTTATTCGCAATATTCTGATCGGCCTCTTGATGTGAAAAAGGATATGGAGTTAGCTCGCTTAGAATTTGACAAGAAAAATGATGAACCGGCTAGGGGGGACGATCCCGTTTCTTTGGAACAGTGGAAAGAAATGGTTTCTGAACATCATGAACAGTGGATTATTTCCGTGATAGAGACCGCTTTTCAAAAGCTAGAAGACCCTCGGGTTTCTAAAGAGAGAAAAGGAGCTATTTACCGTCTTTTGAATGCATTTTTGCAGGAATTGCAGTCTTAATGTTCTTTCTGGTTTTTTCTGAAATTTCTCTGGAGAATTCTTTGGTAAGTTGATACAAGAAAAATAAAAAGCGATAACCTTTTAAAGGTTTATAAGCAGTTATGGATATTAATGCTCATTATTTCCAAGAGCTTTCTTCTCAGAAAATTATCGATATTGTTTTTTCTGGTGGAACTTATGAGTTGGAAGTATATGATTCGATGGCACATCAAACATTTTGGCCGTTTATTCAGATCGATGATCAAGGGAAGATACTGGATTTTTTTTGTACCTGCCCGATTTCTGAGGAAGGCAAGGGATGTCCGCATTTGGCGATCGCTTATGAGCGAATTGATCATAAGCAGCCTTTACATGTGCGGTTCCAACATCATTTTTTTAATGTCCTATGTCATATTCAGGCACACAGAAATCATTATCAAAATGTGTTGCATCGAAAAGATCCTGATACTTATTTTCTCAAGACGTCTACCCATAAATTGCTTTTTTCTGTAACAACCCATACGGAGCAGGCAGAGGAAAGGCTCCAAGCGATCTTATGGAAGAGAAAAAAAGAGACCGAGGAAACTTCTATCAAATTCTCCGGGCTGTCAGCTAAAGAACTCAACAATTGGAAGCAAGGAGTTCCTTCCGATAACTTGCGCTACGAGCTCTCTTTTTGGAGCGATCTTGCTAAGTGGCTTTTTTTTATGCAGGAGGATAAGGAGCCCTACGATATCTCATTCTCTCAAGAGATCTTGCCACATCAAGTAGATATTCATTTTCCGGAATTGTCCGTTCATTTTTATATTGCTCGGACCCATTGGGCAGAAATTATTCCTTCGCTCTCTTCTGTGCGTTCTCCTTTCAAGGTGCATGAAGATAAAGAGATAGAAAAAGTGATCTACGATCGAGAAAAAAAGATGTTAAAAATCTTCCCTCTATCAGGAAAAATAGAGTCGTTGCCGTCCTCGAAAATTCTTCTTAATGGGTGGTATTTTGTTCCTGAAGATGGGTTTTACTTGGCTAAAGACCGATTACAAGAAATGGAAGAGATTCCAAAACAAGAAATAGGATCTTTTTTGACACAATATGCTCCTCTCGTTCAAAAATATCTTTTTGAGGAAAAAATTACTTTGGAACCACAAGATCTGCACTATCTGCTTTTTTTTGATCAAGAGGAAGCGTTACATATTCAAGGGTATCTTTTTGAAAAAAACGATTTGTCGGATCCGCAAAGTGCAGTATTTTTTCCATGGGTTTATATAGCTGATAAAGGATTCTTTTGTGTAAAAGATCCTCTGATCGATTGCTGTGAAAAAAGGATTCCTCGGGAGACAGTTTCGGAATTTGTCTCTCGTCATAGATTGTTTTTACATCATTTTCCCGGGTTTCAAACGCATTTGGGCACTGTAGAATCGTATTGTTCCTATCATTTTACTCCGGAAGGAGATCTTCAAATTGATTCAAAAATCGATATGCCGGAAGTGCATAATTCGATCGATTTTGGGCAATGGGTCTATGTTCCGATGCAGGGTTTTTATGCCAAAGAATGGAAGCCTGGGTCTTCCATTCTTCAGGGATATCGGGTTCCAAGAGAAGAAATAGGACAATTTTTTCATGAGAACAAAGAATTTTTAGAACAAATGGAAGGTTTTTTTATTTCTCAATCTCCTATAGAAAAAATCGGGCTTGTTATTCGTCTTGGAGAGGGAGGTTGTATCGTATCCGAACCGATCCCTATTGTAAAAGAGGGAGTAAAGAAAGAAGAAATAGAATTGCTGGATCATTTCGTTTTTTATAAAAATCATGGTTTTTTTGCTTTACAGCCTTCGCAGATGCCTTCTTTGGGATACGACAGGACAAGAATAATTGAAAAATCGCAACAGCGCTCTTTTGTCCTGTATGATTTGCCGAAATTGATGCCCTTTATTGTATCCTTAGATCCAAGATTGCAAAGACCTGCTTATTTGCAGCTTCATTTGAGAAGCATCGAGCCCCATATCTCGAAACATGATCATCAATATCTCACCAATTTTGCGTATGTGTCTCCATCAGGAAGTATTAATGTCGTCGATCTTTATGAAGCCTTACAGGCAGGGGAAAAAATGCTTTTTTCTTCAGCAGGATGTATTGATTTGACGCAAAAGCGTTTTTGGTGGATCAAGACCCTAGGAAAAGGAAAAAGAATCGATCATCATCTTCTGTTAACTCCCTTGGAATGGATTCGGCTTTGTTTATTCGAAGAGGTTGTTGTTCCTTTAGAAAAAAACAAGGAAACAGAACAAGCTTTGGCATTATTGCAAGAGGAGCAGCATTATTCTACCGAAAAATTATTCAATATTTCTCTTTTGCAGTCTTCTCTGCGACCCTATCAGCAACAGGGAGCCCAATGGCTCTTTTTTTTATATTGTCACGGGCTTTCCGGAATGTTATGCGATGAGATGGGATTGGGAAAGACTCATCAGGCGATGGCTCTTATTGCTGCCACAGGAGCGTTAGATCCTTCTTGTCGTTATTTGGTTGTTTGCCCTACTTCGGTCATCTATCATTGGAAGGAACTGCTTTCTCAATATCTCCCGTCTTTTTCCGTGGATTTCTTTCATGGGTTGAAAAGAAACATTTCTTCCGATAGCCGTATTATCTTGACTTCCTATGGGATTGTCCGACAAGAAACAGCTCTTTTAGGAAGCATTTCTTTTGAAATAGCTATTTTTGATGAACTGCAAATTGCTAAAAATTTTACTTCTAAAGTTCATCAGGCTCTTTTATCTATGGAAGCCAAGATGCGCCTTGGATTAACAGGAACCCCCATAGAAAATCGATTGCGCGAGTTAAAATCCCTGATGGATCTGGTTCTTCCCGGATATCTTCCTAAAGAGGGAGTTTTTCGCGATGTCTTTGTCTTGCCTATTGAAAAATACAAGGATGAAAAGGCAAAGATGTTGTTGCATAAGATGATCCGTCCTTTTATTTTGCGTCGCAAAAAACAAGAAGTTCTTTTAGATCTTCCCGAAAAAATGGAAGAGATCGCCTATTGTGATCTATCTGCAGAACAAGTTGTCCTGTATCGAGAAGTGTTGCAAACGGTAAAAAAAGAAATTTTTTCCAATGTTGCTGATCCTCATCAGTCCATTAATTATATCCATATATTCTCTTCTTTGACAAAACTTAAACGGATCTGTGATCATCCTTGCCTAGTGATTAAAAATATAGAGGAATATGAAAAGCATGATTCGGGAAAATGGGACCTTTTTGTCGAATTGTTTAATGAGACGATTGATAGTGAACAGAAATTAGTGATTTTTTCTCAATATTTGGACATGATCGCCATTTTTGAAAAATATTTGATGAAACGTAAAATTTCTTATGCCCTTATTAAAGGATCAACAAAAGATCGGCCTTTGCAATTAAAAAAATTCCAGCATGATCCGGAATGCAGGGTTTTTATCGGATCTTTAATGGCTGCAGGACTGGGAATTGATCTCACTGCCGCATCCGTAGTGATCCACTATGATCGATGGTGGAATCCTTCAAGAGAAAATCAAGCAACAGATCGAGTACATCGCCTGGGACAGAATCGGGGAGTGCAAGTGTTTAAATTGGTCACCAAAAATACCATTGAAGAGAGAATTCATTCGATTATTGTTTCTAAAAAAGAACTGATGGAGGAGACGGTGGGACAAGATGATTTTGAACAAATCAAATTTTTATCCAGGGAAGAATTGATGGCAATTTTTTCTGATCTATATCCGGAAGAAACTTTATAAAAGTAAAAATTTTTTTAAAACTAATAAATTGTTTTTTTAGGATAATTATGATATCCTAATTCTTCATTATTAAAATGATAGTTGTTATGAAACGAAAAATAGCGTTAATTGGGCGTCCTAATGTGGGAAAATCGGCTCTTTTCAATCGATTGTGTCAAAAGAGGAAGGCTATTGTAAGCGATGAAGAGGGAGTGACTCGTGATTGCCTTTATGCAGAGATAGAGACAGACGAAAAATCGGCGATTCTTATCGATACTGGCGGTATAGATTTTCATGCAAATAGAACAGGTAATCAACAGATATTACAACAGTCGCAGCAGGCGATAGTAGAGGCCGATACAGTAGTTTTCGTGGTGGATGCCCTTGTAGGTCCTACCCATCTTGATCGAGAAATTGCCTTGTTGCTCCTTCGGTCTAAAAAAGAAGTGATCCTGGTGATCAATAAAATAGATGATGAAGAGAAAGAATTTTTAGCACAGAATTTTTATTCTTTAGGGATCGAGAATGTGATTTTTGTCTCCGCAGTTCATGGGTATAATATTTCTCAGCTCCTCAAACAGATCTTTGCGGGTATTCCTGAAAGTATAGAAAACAATGCCGAAGAGAAGGGAATGAAAATAGCGATTGTCGGAAAAACGAATGTAGGCAAATCGACATTGTTTAATACTTTAATTGGACAAGAACGCTCTATGGTGAGTCCTGAAATAGCAACGACCCGAGATAGTGTTGATACGGCAATATGGCATGGTCAGAAACAATATCTTTTTATCGATACTGCAGGGATTCGAAAAAAAAGATCTGAGACAAGTCCTATAGAAAAGTTTGCCGCTATTCGAACGCAAGATGCCATCAAACGATCCGATATTTGCATGATCCTTTTAGATGCTCAGGAAGGAATTTCTACGTTTGAAAAACGGGTGATTGCTTCGATAGAAAAAGAGAAGAAAGGCGCTATTGTCGTCGTCAACAAATGGGATATGGTCAAGAATATCCGAATGGAACATTATCAGAAGGCTTTGCAAAAAGAAGTTCCCTATTTTCACTATCCGATTTGTTTTGTTTCTGCTAAAAACAAAAAAAATATTTTCTCGATTTTTCCTTTAATCGCTCAGGTGGAAAAAGCCCTTTTTCATAAAATTTCCACTCCGGAATTAAATAAAAGTATCGAAAAATATATGCAGATGTATGCCCCTCCGCAAATCAAAGGGAAAAGATTAAGGATTTATTATCTGACGCAAAAGAGCGTTAATCCTCTACAATTTATCCTGTTTGTCAATTATCCTGAGCTGTTACTGCCGTCTTATAAAAAGTATTTAATCAATTCTTTGCGAAAAGAACACCATATTTATGGAGCACCTATTACGTTTCAAGTCTGTAAACGTTCTCAGAAGAGGATCTTTTAGGACTATTTGGCTTTGGAGGAAGAAGAAATATATTTTGCCTGAATCTTTCTAAAATCATATCTCTTATCCCATACAGGATCGAAGTAACTGTGAGATACATTGATATTTAACAGACTAAAGGATTCGTTATTGTCGAAAGATATTTTAGAAACAACAATGGTGTCGCCTCTTTTCCAATTGCTGAGATTTTTTTTCCATTCGTTCTCAATAACCCAAAAAGAACCATCTGTAAGATATAAATGCCATTTAGAAGAAAACCATCCTGTGGATATTTTCTCAATATGAGCAATATTCGGTAAAGATTCTCGGCTGATTTCGTGAAGAGCAATATTGCGCAGCCATTTCCAAAGCTCATTATTTTTATCCCAGTAGCATATACATATTCCCTTTTTAAATTTTTGTGTGGAGAAAAGAATTTCCGTTCCGGGAGATAAAAGATTGAGGAAGTTATTGAGATACCGAGTATCAGCATAGGTAGATTCATAGATGAATTTTATGCCGTTCGTTAAAGTAAAATGCGATAAAGTAATATTGGCGACATCTTCATATTCTATTCTGTCAATAACGTTGACATAGGTTTCTGGAGGACTGTCTGCGCAAAAAACATGATCCGATATTACTACGGAAAAAAGGATCATCGCAGAACAATATAACGGAAATATCTTCATATGTTTTCCTAGGGAAAATTTTCTATTCATCATAAGAAACTATGAGAAAAAAATGAAAGCAAAAATAAGAGACTAAGAGGAAATATTTTTATTTGCGTTCTTAGTTTTTTTATGGGACATTGCCTAATTTACCTTCTGTAATAGCTAACAGATTGGAAAAGCATTGGAGAACGGGGACGAGGTGTTTTATTGTTGTTGTCAAAATTATCGTCTATATTTTATTGTTCCTAACAATAAATTTTTTACGATAACAATCTTTAACACAGGTACTTTAGGTATGAAAACAAGAATTTTATGTGGAATATTTTGTTTTTTTTTGTTGGGAGGATTTAGGCAAAGTCCAAGTCTTAAGACTCCAGCATTGGTAGGGTTAAGAACAAATCCAAGTCTTAAGACTGCAGAAGAGGTCAAAAAAGTGGTCTGCCAAGGATTACCGACTCTTGAGGGATGGTGTTCTTGTGAAAAAGCTACAAAAATGATGGATCTTATTATTCATGAGTACAAAAATAAAGAGCCTGTTTGTGTAGAAATAGGCGTGTTTGGCGGCGCTTCCATTCTACCTACTGCCATGGCTTTAAAGTTCAATGGGAAGGGAATAGTTCATGCAATCGATCCTTGGGAAACCTTGGACTGTTTACAAAATTATGTGCAAGGGGATGTGAACTACGAGTGGTGGAAACAAGTAGATTTACGCGCCATTTATCAATCTTATAGGAACATGTTAAAGAAATATGATATTGAATCTTATTGTCACACGATAAAAAGCACTTCTCGGGCAGTAGCAAATAGCTTCGATCGAATCGATATTCTGCACATAGATGGGAATCATTCGGAACTAGCATCCTTAGAAGACGTTGTGACTTTTTTGCCAAAAGTTCAGTCAGGAGGATATATTTGGATGGATGACTGCGGTTGGCCTACCACACGGAAAGCGGTCGAATATCTCTCACGGTTTTCTCAGAAGATAGATTCTGTCGATAATGGAAATTGTCTTTTATTTAGAAAGTTTTAAAAGGATAGATAAGATGAAATATTTCTTGAAAATTGCTTGTGTCATTATTTTGACCTGTCAAAGTGTTCTTTTTGCGACAGGGTATATAAGGCATCTTAAAAAGGCAGAAGGAAAATCGAATCTGCATACGATGAAGAATATTGATTTCATTTATATGATCAATTTAGATCAAAGACCTGAAAAGTTTGAACGTTCTTATCAAATGTTAAGTGCTTATGGTATTTATCCTTATCGATTTTCCGCGGTCAATGGATGGGAGCTTAGTCTTGAAGCGATTAATGAAATCGGGCTACATTATCAACTGGGTATGAAAAAGTTAATGTCTACTTGTTATCCTGTTGATGCAAATGGCTCTTGGCGTCATGAATTGATAGGGACTGATAGCCATTGCGGTTATTTCGGACACTGTGCCAGTAAAGGATCCATTGGAATTATTTTAAGCCATCTTTCGATCTTAACAGATGCGGAAGAGACGTTTGGTAAAAATGATTATACTATCTGGGTGATGGAAGATGATATTGAGGTAGTCAAAGATCCTCGGCTTTTATCGGTCTTAGTGAAGCGTTTGGATGACATTGTCGGAAAAAACAATTGGGATATTTTATTTACAGATGTTGATACGAGAAATAAATTAGGGGAGTATGTTCCTTGTACAACCTATGCTCCAAGGCCTAATTTTACGCCGTCGAATCCTCTCCAATATTCTTCTAAGAAAAAAATATCTTCAGAATTCACCAAGACAGGTGCTCGTTATGGAGCTTATTCTATTATTTACAGACGTTCCGGTGTGCGAAAAATTCTAGGTTTTTATAGAAAATACGGTCCTTATTTACCTTATGACATGGATAACTATTTGGTACCCGGTATCAGAATGTACCGTCCTAATTGGGATATTGTAACTCATTGGCAAAATGCTTCCTCCGATAATGGAGGCGCTAATTACCTGAAATGAGTTTTAATCCCTTTAGGAAAAATCTCCTGGCGTACAAATATTGCATCTCCTTGCAATCCTTCAGTATACCAGTGTGATAATAGTTTAAATCCTGAGCGTTCGAGAAATTGTTTTAGTTCCCTATATTGGGTCATTCCTTCTCGAAACTTATAGAAATTAGTCTCAGTATAGATGACTTGTACTGTTTTTAAAATATGGGGAGAGCTTTTTAAAGTTTGTAATTCTAATCCTTCGAGATCAAGCCACATAAAATCAATATGAGAAATATTATTTTCTGTACACCAGTCATCGAGAATAACACAAGGCACTTCAATTTTTGGCCCTTGATAATGTATTTTCATCCCTTCAGAGGCGGGAAGTAAGGAACTAGCCCCTTCAAAAACAGGATTGTCTCCAGTAGTTCCATAACAGACATTAAGAACTGCAGTGCCGTTATAGGTATTCAAAGCGAGATTTTGGGGAAAGATATTATGAAAATTACTGATCGCTTCTAACAGTTTTTCGTAGGCATGAGGATTGGGTTCGAAAGTAATAATCGTGCTAAAGGGCCATTTTTGTGCAAATCGAACACTATCTTGCCCATAATGTCCTCCAGCTTCAAAAATAATCGGATTTTTCGGAAGAAATTTATCGATAAGATCTAGACGGTGTCCATCATATTCTTGAAAATGTCCTTCAAATTTTCTGGCATAGGGAGATTCTGCAAAAAGAGAAGAAAAATATCCCGTAAATATACTGAAAATTAATATAAAAATATTTCTGTAACGCATAAAACCCTCAAATTATTTACCTTAAAAATTTTTACGCTGTTCATGAAAAAAATAAAAGGATAAAAAGTTTTTTTAAAGAAAGTTTTTTTGTATCTCCCGTTTCATAGAGATGGAGAATAGTTTGAAGTTAGTGAACAGATCTAGATAGTTCCTCCTTTTCTTTTGACGTAAAAAATCGGATTGTAACGAACAGGAATATTTTGTTTGCGACAAATCAGATAAAAAGAGAAACATATAACGAAACAATACTCTCACAATTATTT
>JAFGFA010000022.1 GCA_016931275.1 Parachlamydiales bacterium | reverse complement strand
TCAATGGCACCTGTCAACGTGCCGATGGTAGCGGTCTCTTAGACTAGCTACAAGCCCTCGACTTTAGTCGTGGGTAGTTGACTGTAAAAGACGAATTTTGTTAGAAGAATTTTTTTTTTAACAAAAGAGAATTTAAAATAAAATACTATAATCCCCTTCAGGAGGCTCGATCTGATATCTTAAGGCAATTTCTCTAGGAAACTCATAAGCAAAAAATAGTGACATATTCTCAGTAGGATTCTGAGAAATACGAGTAATCATTCTCTCTACTAAGTTCTTAGCTTGCGGATGACTATAAAAAACAATTCGTAGTTCCTCAGCTATTTCATGATTGCTCTTGTTTCTCCACTCCGGTGAATCAGTAATAGGAAATTCCGTTGGGAAAAATCGATTTAGAGAATAGATAAAATTTAAAAACTGTACATCTGCTATAAGCTGAGAAATTTGCTGATAAGTTGTAATATTACAAATATCTCTTCGCAACAAAGCTTTCACTGGGTAACGTGCCTCACTTCTTGTCCACCACAAATACCTTTGACAAAAACCGAAGCAATAATTATCTATAGAGATTGTCCATTGACGCAACCAATGATCATAAACAGCTTTAATATAAGCGCCTCGAGGTCGAATAGTTTTTCCTCCATTAAACGCTTCTTTTGCCTGCTGTAAAAATGTCGCTACCCAAGGATATTCTCTTGCTTGTAAGTCCCGACAATTTAATATATCATCCACAAATGTTAGATATTTTTCATCAACAATATTAGAAAAGTGAACACATGTCTTAGAGAAATGTTGCAAACCTCTAGGATTAAGAAAATCAACCACACGGCCGATCATTTCATCAGGTAAGCCTGCCAACAGATTTCTTTCAGGAGGTTTTTGCAACTTATCTCCCACAATACTGTTTTCAACATCCTCCTGTTGCAACCGATCATCATAGGTAAAATCCTCATCAATCTCTGGCCTCAACTCATATACAAAAGAATGACGCATTCTAAAAACGATTTTACCAATTAGTATAAAAACCCATAAAGAAGAGTAAACGATCCATCTAAAAACTTTTGTTATAAGAGACAGTCGGGGCAAAGAAGAATGGTTATAAACACAATATTCTTTAGATCTAGAGAAATTAGAGCTATAATAATCAGCCCTAGATCTATGTACTATCCAGACCCAATCTTCTAATCTTTCTGCAAGAATAAAAGGATCCTTTCGCAGATGATCCGGTATCTCATTCCCGAAATGAATAGGGGTGTAAAAAGAAACTGGCTTAAAAATCGATACTGTCATAGTGTTTTTTAGAATCTATTATAAAATAGTTGCGAAAATATTTCAAGGTTTATATCAAAACTGCATTCAGGTTAAGCAAAATTATGTTTACTATTAATTCAAATTATAAAGTTCTTTTTCTATTTAGGAAAAATTTTAATTATACCCATTCCAATTCAAGAATTGGGTATAGGAATAAAAAAAAGATTCAAATATTTTTTTTACTCTTCATTCACGAACTGTATATCTATGTCTTAATGATCAATTTCAGATTCAGAATCACAACGAGAAACGGACTCCTATTGGCTAATGCTTTCTTGTAATATTCTATCCATTTCTTGCCTATCGACAGTGCTGGCTCTTTCTTCAATCTTTCTTTTCCAGTTGGCTAACTCTTGTGAAAACGCCTCTGTATCAAACAAAGAACCTGTAAAGTGAATAATATCTAAGGCCCATTGATATTGATCCATGCTTCCATTGGTAAAAATCTCTTCGATCCTATTTAGAATAAAATTACGTAGTTCCTCCTTAGATTGTGTAAATTTATCTATACACAGAATAAGTAAGATAACAGGATTAAAATTATGACCGATCATTTCTTGCATACTTCGCATATAAAGAGGCAAATCTTCTTCGGTAAAGATCTTATTTCCTCGGATTAAAATATCTTGCACTTCAAGAAAATGTTCTTGTTCTATTAGCCTATTTACAAAACGAACTACACAGTCTCGATCTATAGGAACCCCTTGATTTATAGCATATGCCATTAAACGGCTAGCATACTTCACATCGCCTGTGTTAATCCATTCTTCGATCTGTCGCATAATTTTTCTCGGCCAAGTTAATAGAATATCTTCAATATCTTCACTATTTTGAAAACGCCGATTATAAATGGCATTCATGAATACAACTAAAAGGACATGAGAACGATCTTCTTTCTTTATTTTAAGCTCGGAATATTCCTGCTGAATCTTACATATCTGATCCCTTGAATCTGTCATTTCTAATCGACAGAAGATCTTGTGCATTTCTTGAGCGTTGTGCAAAACATTGCGAAGTTTGTCGATTCGAGTGCTTAATTCTCTAACTTGCTCCGGATTATTGTATCGGATCCTTTTCAAAGCCGTATGTCTATTAATATCATTTTGAACGGCTCCCATAAAATTTGTAAAAGACATAACTTTTCCTTATAAATTACTTTAAATTATAAAGAATAGCTTTTTTTATTTAAACAAAAAAACAAGAGATTAATTATCGCAATATTATGTTTTGTAAACAATATGGTAATTAGCTTTCCTTAAAAGAAACGCAATAATAACTATCTGTCTGCTGAAAACCTAGAGCCTTGTAACATCGCAATGCAACATCATTTTCCCGGTCGGTAAAGATGATCGCTCTCTCCGCTCCCCTTTCTTTCATACGTTGCATCAAATAAGAACAAACAGCCTTGGCAAAGCCTCGACCGCGAAACAAAGGATCGGTAGCAACCCCTAAAATCTGAAATATTTTTACAACCAATCCATTAGTACTGGCCACACTTACCATTTTACCGTCAATTTCTAAACAATAACTCTCGCCTGCTAAGGCTTTACTTTGTTCTTCAGCAGAAATAGGCTGATCTAAAGAGATCGCGGAGAGATAGCGTTTCAATAGCACCACTTTGTCGACATCTCTTGCCTCTACCCTACGAATTTTTCCTGCTGATAATGCAAAGGGTTGAAAGGATCTAAGATCGCATTCTAAAAACACCTTCTCAGCATCTTTCAAGGATTGTAGGCCATATCGCAAAAACACATCTAATACAGGATGAGCCATCACCTTCATTCCCGTTAGGCCTCTGATCTCATAAAGCTGTACCACATGCTCCCCTAATGCTCTAGAAGCCTCTTTTGTTGCAGAAAAAACAGAACAGGATTGGAAGAGCAGATCATATCCTAATACTCCTACGATATGCTCATCCTGACGTACAACATAAAGATCAAACGGAATAACAGAAGATAGCAAATTGCCTAAAAGAAAAAGAGATTGCCTCTCATGAGGCACAAGATAGTTCACGATTTCTTTGCACTGCTGCTCATCAGAGCAATCTACTTGAGATATCCTCAAATTCATCTTACTTCTCGAATAAGGGTGCCTCAGAAACAGGATATTTTTCCGGAAATTTTCGCAAATAGTCTACAATTGGATCAGAGGGCTCTATACAAATGCTATCGATATAGATCCCTTCCATAAAACCGCCTCTTTCTTTGATTTTTTCTTTTCTTCTTTTTTCTATTTCCCAATTCGGAATATCCGCTTTTTGCTGGATCACATCGATCAGCTCACAAAGATCCGACAATTCATCGATCAGCTCTTCTCGAGTAGTGGTGGAGAACACTTCTTGAGATTCTTCAACGAGTTTTTTTTTCAACTCATGAAGGTGTTCTGCCTGGTCTAATTTCCTATAATCAACAATTACTCCCTTTTTTTCATATACCAAGATCAGGTCGTCTCGCACTAATTTCTTAAAAAAAAACTTCTGTTTTTTTTCTTCTTTTTTCAATTCATCCATCGTTCGACAATCCTCATGATATCGTTATAGGTAATGTATAGGAAGGCCGCTATTAACAAGATAATAAAAGGAACAACGAGTTTTTCCATTGTCCGGACTTTTAATTTTCTACGAGTAATCATTTCATAGAGGGCGAATAGAATATGCCCTCCATCAAATACCGGTATCGGAAAAAGATTGATAATACCGAGGTTGATACTGATCACCCCTAGCCAATAAATAGCCTCTTTCACTCCGACGCTCCAACTATAGTGAAACACCTGCACGATACCCACCGCCCCGCTCATTCTTTTAGGATGTAAGGTGCCCGAGAACAATCCTGAAAAGACTCTGCCCATTTCTGAAAAAACGCCCTTAGATAAAATCCAGGGATTTGGATTATATCGGACGGAGCGATCCTTTAATTGAATCCCCAAAAGAAGAGTCTTATCTTCTAAGGCCTCTTTTGCAATCGTCAGGCCGGAAACTTTAGAAAAAATTTCGGCATATGTTTTTGGAACAATAGGTGAAAGCAACCGCAAATAACCAGAAGTATGCGAAGAAGCATTACTACCGATAGAATCGATCACAAGTTGTAAATCCGTCATAGAAAGATCCTCTAAAACATTGCCCACCTTTTTATAAGATAGAGGACGCTCCAAAGAAGGATCGTTTTGCACAATGACAAGCGTTTTTGGAACTTGAAGCTCTTCTAAAAGATCACTAGCAGAAGAAACCCTGACGCCGTTTACAGCCACAATATGGTCTCCCCATTCTAGCGGTTCTTTATATTCTTTCTTTATTGTTTTCTCGAGTTCTTTATCAATAAACGCGTAATGATCTTCTACCTTCAGGTCTTCATTGACATAAAACGGAAAACAGCGAAGGTCTGCAAGATTGGTTTTAAGGCCGGCTTCATGTTTCCAATCATCCATCTCTTCTTGATCATATTTTGGCACCGCAACATCGCGAACGACAATTAAAGGAACCGCCTGCTGCAGACGTTGTCCTTTTCTTTCTATAGTCACAAAAGCAGAGGGAGTATTGATAATGGAACGAAGCTGGGGAAGAGAAAACACAAGATGTCCTCCGACCCATACAATGCGATCAGACGGAACAATGCCGCTTTTTCCCATTGGAGAATGAGATAATAAAACACGGTCAATAGAGGAAGGTTCGTAAATCAAATAGTTTGCAGGGGCAAGAACACCTATAGTTACCATCCCTTTTATAGCATGAGAATAGGTCGGAAGAGTATAATCAAACGGAGTTTTCGTATCGTGAAAATAATCGATTTTCACTCCTCCGATCTGGGTCTCTTTTTCCTTGAGGATCGAAGCGTAGTAGATATCCTGAAAACTCTGTATGGCCCTATTATCGTAGCTAGTAATCATATCTCCCGGAGAGACCCCTAGTTCCGACAATTCCGACTGGGGATCAACCCATCCAATCTGTTTCGTATAACGAGAAAAAAAATGTTCCCGTCCACCGGTAATCCAAATAAGCGTAAACAGAAAAAAGGCAAACACGATATTCGCCGCAGGCCCCATCAGGGCTACTTGGATTCTTTTCCAAGGACTTTTAGAAAAAAATCCTTTAGGAATTTTATATGGATCTTTTTCCTTCTCCACATTCATCCCGGCAATTTTTACATATCCTCCGATAGGCAAAATACCGATCTGCCACTGAACCTTTCCCCTTTTCCATTTATATATAGGTTTACCAAATCCGATAGAAAAGACTTCTACCTTCATCCCGACTTTCTTTGCCATAAAGTAATGGCCAAGTTCGTGAATAAAAATTAAAACCCCGAGACCTAAAATAGCCAAAATAATATTAAAAATATTGAAAAACATAATCATCTATTTATATTGTTTGTGCATTTTTCCCTGCCTTTTCGATTATACAGGAAATTGTTGGAAAGTCTACTAAATCAATGGGATCATGCAGGGTCATTAATTGATCTAATTTTCGATAAATATCATGCCAACTGATCTTTCCCTGTAAAAACCGGGAGACTAACACATTATTTGCAGCATTTAAATAACAAGGATAACTCTTTCCCTCTCTAGCCGCTTCATAAGCTAATGATAAACAGGGAAACTTATCATGATCGACAGCATGGAATGTCAATGGAGAGAGACTCGTCATAGAGACTGGAGAAAATCCTCCTTTTATCCGTTCCGGATAGGTCAAAGCATTCTGTATGGAAATTTCCATATTTGGCGGATGAAGTTCTGCCACCATCGATCCATCGACAAAAGAGACGATTCCATGCACGATGCTTTGAGGATGGATCACAACCTCTATTTTTTCTAAGGGAACGTCAAATAAAATTTTTGCTTCTATCACTTCGAGCCCTTTGTTCATTAAATTCGAAGAATCAATGCTAATTTTCTTTCCCATACGATACGTGGGATGGTCTAACGCCTTTTGAATAGATATATGACGCATTTCCTCTACAGAATATTGAAAAAAGGGACCTCCCGAAGCCGTAATAATCATCTTATCGATACTCTGTTGTTTTTCCCCTATAAGACATTGAAAAAGAGCATTATGTTCACTATCGATCGGCAGGAAAGGAATCTTATTTTCCTGCACCTTCCTCATCAGATAAGAGCCTCCACTGATAATCACTTCTTTACTCGCAATCGCAATGGACTTTTTCTTTTCGATTCCCATCAGCGTCGGCGCCAACCCTTCTATACCGCTCATGGCCATCACGATCATGTCTACTTCCGGATCACAGGCGAGCTCCAAAAGCCCTTCCTTCCCAGAGAAAAAATCTATGGCCGGATACAACTGCGACAGTTCTTTTTGTGCTTGAGGATCGAAAACAGTCACTTTTCGAGGCTGAAACTCATCTAATTGTTTCTGTAATAGTTCGATATTAGAATCATTAGCCAAAGCGTGGACACAAAAATCCCCTTTTAATCTTTTTAAGACTTTTAATGTCGCTTGGCCAACAGAACCTGTACTTCCAAAAAGAGCTATTTTTTTCATTTTTTTAATATTATGTCCATTTTTAGAAAAAAAAGAGAGAATAAAAAAAATACTTTATGCTCCTTATTTTTTCTAAAAATATCTTCTTTCTATTCCAAATAGAAATTCCTTATCTAAATTTTAGGTTCATGATAATAAAAAATATTTTCAGAAAGAAAAAATATTATCTATTAAAAGATTGGAATGGATTCTTTAATTTAAAATCATTCATGATCATATATAAATCAATATACAACTCAAGTCTTGCAATCAAAATTTGTATTTCAAAATAATTACATTCAAAAAAAACATATTTTTAAAAACGCTTTCTATTATACCTCTTAGGCAGAAAAAATTGTAAATCTAAAATTTTTTCAAATTGACACAAATAAAAATCAGAATGTTTTTTTAAAAATTGTTGATAAATAATAATAAAATACCATATAAGTGATGCTAGCTTTTAAACCCATCTTAAATAAAGGAAGAAAATCATGAATTTCACTGAAGAAAAAGAGGTGAATGTTACAAACAGAACTAAAACATTAAAAGAAATTGAAGAAACAATTTCTAAAGCCATCAAAAAAGTAGGCGCTAAAAAAGAAAACGAACTATGCAAATATCTTCCCATGACCTCTGGTGGATATATGCATCATTTTACCCTAAAAAAAATGAAGAAAAAAGAACCAAAACAATTGGGTACTATGATCACCCGTTATATTATTGAAACCGATAAACCAAAACCTGTGGCTCCTAAGCAAAGAGCTCCGCGAGGTTCTCGCAAACGTCGAGATCAAATTACTTTCAATCGCATACAACTCGAAAGAATGTTGAATATAGCCCGTCTTGCTGGGGACAAAGAAATTATTCAAATTTTGAGTCCTAAAAAATCTTTGGCTACCTATAAAAGAGAGCTTATTCAATCGATTCGTCATGAAAAAATAGAACCGGAACTATGGAATGGCTACGTTGAATCCATTCAAGCCAAACAAATGCTCGAAGAATATCAAAACTAAAATTTTTACTATAAAACAAAAACCTTTAAGATTTTTCCTTAAAGGTTTTTGTTTTTTAGCTTCTAGAAACCATTATAAAGCTATTTTTAAATGTTGCAAAATAAGAAAAAAAAAGCTATTTTATTATTTTAACCCTTTACAAAAGGATCATCAATGAGTCAAGAATTTGGTAAATGGCGATCACGACTTTGGCCGGTGCACGCATTTGAACTGAAAAAAATTCTTCCTATGTTTTTAATGTTCTTTTTTATCTCGTTCAATTACACAATTTTACGTGATACAAAAGATGCTGTAATCGTTACAGCAAAAGGATCTGGCGCAGAAGCAATACCCTTCCTTAAAGTATGGGGAGTTTTGCCGATGGCCATTGTGTTTATGATTATTTATGCGAAACTCAGTAATCGTCTAAGTAAACAAGCATTATTTTATGCTACAATTGCTCCTTTCATTATTTTCTTTGCACTATTTGCCACAGTTTTGTATCCCGCAAGAGATTTTTTACACCCTTCTCAATTAGCAGATAAACTGCAAGATATTTTACCTCAAGGATTTATGGGGTTAATTGCTATTTTCCGTAACTGGACGTTCTCCTTGTTTTACATTTTATCGGAACTATGGGGAAGCGTGGTACTCTCCCTACTATTTTGGAGCTTTGCTAACGATATCATGAAAGTATCGGAAGCAAAACGTTTTTACACCCTATTAGGACTGGGAGCCAATCTAGCTCTTCTCGTATCCGGTCCTGCTATTTCCTATCTTTCTAAAATGAGCGCTGCTTTACCAAAAGAAATTGATGCAGGGCAAGTAACGCTTAATTATTTAATGACCATGGTTGTAGCTGCGGGTCTTTTGATTATTGGATTTTACTATTGGATTAATAAAAATGTTTTAACAGACATGCGATTTTATGATCCTAGCGAACAAAAAACGGCTAAAAAGGAAAAGCCAAAAATGTCTTTAAAAGAGAGCTTTCTCTTTTTGACGAAATCTAAATATTTAGGTCTTATTGCCATTTTGGTTATCGCTTACGGTATCAGCATTAATCTTGTCGAAGTAACCTGGAAAAGCCAGCTGAAACTCCAATATCCTACTAGCAATGAATATGTTGGATTCATGGGAAAATTCTCCTTCTGTACCGGAGTTATTTCTTCCTTAATGATGCTGTTCGTCGGTGGAAACGTTATCCGAAGATTTGGCTGGGGAAAAGCGGCTCTTGTCACGCCGATCGTCCTTTTTATTACAGGATTTTCTTTCTTGGTATTCGTATTGTTCCGAGAAAACCTTACAGGAGCTATCGCTACATTAGGCACTTCCCCTCTTATGTTGGCTGTGCTCTTTGGAGCTGCTCAAAATATCGGATCTAAATCTTGCAAGTATGCTCTTTTTGATCCAACGAAAGAAATGGCCTATATTCCTTTAGATCAAGAATCTAAAGTAAAAGGAAAAGCCGCGATTGATGTCGTAGGTGCTCGGTTGGGCAAATCAGGCGGTTCCTTGCTTCAGCAAGGTCTTATTGTCTTTTTAGGATCTGCTGCCGGCATGGCTCCTTATGTAGCTACTATATTAGTTGTTATTACTGCTGTTTGGATAGTATCTGCAAAATCGCTAAACAAACTATTTGTTGCGAAATCAGAAACCATAGAAACAGAAAACAAAGCAACATTAAAGCAGGAAAAAGCGCCTGCATAAAATTTGTTTTATGCTTTTTTCAAAAAAGGCCTATGATATATAGGCCTTTTTTTTTGGTAAGATAATCTTTCCTTCGTCTTATTGATTCTCCTCTACTTAACAAAGAGGTTTTTCTGACGTATTTTTGATAAAAATATGCTTATTTCTTAGAGAATAGCAAAGAAAACAACCCTGATAAAAATTGCGGAAAATAGGAGGCTTCAAAAGCAACCTGTTTCTGAGAGGAATTTTTATGCATATGCTGCTGCGCTAAAAGTTCTATTATCTCATCTTTAGCACTATCTTTTTTTTCTTTATTATCTTTTTGCTGATCAAAAGGATTGTTATTTTTTTTATCGGAATCATCGACGGGAGAAACAACGGCCCTGGCAGGATAAATTTCCATAAATCCTCAAAGTGACGACTAAAATTTTACATTACATTTTTCTTTTTTATCAACTAGAAACAACTTTTCTTACGATCTCTAGTTAACTGACTTTAAATTCTTTAGGTTTTTCTTTTTTTGAGTTAAGTCCTTAAGTCCCAATTTTCTATAGATTTTTGTTTCACCGTTCCAACATCTTCCCTTGGCTCAACTTTTTTCCTTTTCCTTGATCTTGAGATCCATCATGGAAAGAGTTCTTTCTGAGTCCTACTAATTGACTGCTCCAAAGCATCCCTTATTAATAAAAATTTTATTTTGATATTTCAAACAGGGTCATTTAGGACATCTCTATTTTGGAGAAGTAGGATATTTTCATTTTGGTGCCCCAAACTATTTCTCTGCTTGAAAAGAAGTTTTTTCCTCAGTAAACTATAAAAAAAATACGATCATGTTTCATTATAATAAAGATTTTATTCGCAACTTTTCTATTATCGCCCATATTGATCATGGCAAATCGACTTTAGCGGACCGGATGCTAGAAATCACCAATACGATTCCTTTAAGAGAGATGCATGATCAGATACTAGATGACATGGACCTTGAAAGAGAAAAAGGGATCACCATAAAAGCCCATCCCGTGACCCTTTACTATACTGCTAAAAACAATTCCACCTATCAAATGAATATCATCGATACTCCTGGCCATGTTGATTTTACTTATGAGGTATCTCGCTCATTATCCGCCTGTGAAGGGGCCTTATTAATCATCGATGCGACCCAGGGCATCCAAGCGCAAACTCTCGCTAACGTCTATTTAGCTTTAGAAAGAGACCTGGAAATTATTCCCATTTTAAACAAGATTGATCTTCCGGCAGCTGATATCGAAGGATGCAAAAAGCAGATTGAAGAATTATTAGGCCTCGATCCGGATTCCGTGCTGCTTACCTCAGCGAAAACAGGCCAAGGCGTTATCGATATTTTAGAACGAATCATCACAGCTTTTCCTTCTCCTAAGAAAAATCAGTACGAGACTCTTCAAGCGCTTGTTTTTGATTCTCATTACGACCCTTATCGAGGCGTTATGGTCTATGTGCGTCTTTTAAGCGGAGAAATTAAAAAGGGCCTCAAAATAAAAATGATGGCGACCAACAAGTCCTACGAGGTACTCGAAGTCGGTATTTTTTCTCCTCACGAAAAACCGCAAGAAATTTTACGTCCCGGAGAAGTCGGATATATTGTCGCCAATATCAAAAAGCCTTCCGATATCAAAATCGGGGATACGATCACTTCCGAAAAAAATCCCTCTCCTACCCCTCTTCCGGGTTTTAAGCTCATTAAACCCGTTGTTTTTGCTGGTATCTACCCTGTAGATGCTTCAGATTTTGAACAATTGCGCGATGCGATCACCAAATTGCAGCTCAATGACTCCGCGCTTCATGTGGAACAAGAGAGCAGCCATGCTCTTGGCTTTGGTTTTCGATGCGGTTTTCTAGGTTTGTTGCACTTGGAAATCGTCGCAGAACGTCTTCGACGCGAATTTAATCTCGACATTATTACAACGGCTCCTAGTGTTATTTATAAAATCCATATGCATAAAGAGCAGATCATCGATGTCGATAATCCGGCCCATTTTCCGGATCCTACTTATATTAATTTTATTGAGGAACCGTGGGTCAAATGCCATATCCTCATTCCTTCAGAATATCTCGGAGCGTTAATGGCTCTTGCTCTGGATAAACGGGGAGAGCTCCTCAAAACCGAGTCGATGTTAGGCAGCCGTCTCATGCTCACCTACCATTTTCCTCTCAATGAGATTATCACGGATTTCAACGACAAGCTCAAATCCATTACAAAAGGCTATGGTTCTTTTGATTATGAAATTGACTCTTATCAAAAAAGCGACATCATTAAGTTGGAAATCCGTGTGAACGAAGAGCCTGTCGATCCTTTCTCATGCCTTATCCATCGATCTAAAGCGGACAGTAAAGGAAGAGCTATTTGCAAAAAACTCAAGGAAGTTATCCCTCGTCAGTTATTTAAGGTTCCTATCCAAGCTGCTATTGGCGGTAAAATTGTCGCTAGAGAAACGATCAATGCTCTTGCCAAAAACGTTACGGCCAAATGTTATGGCGGAGATATCACCCGAAAAAGAAAACTTTGGGAAAAGCAAAAAAAGGGAAAATTGAAAATGAAAGAGATCGGCAAGGTAAATATTCCACAACAAGCTTTCTTAGAAGTATTAAAATCCGAAGAGTAATCTTGTTGTATCAAGAAGCGTCGAAAAAACCTTCCGAGAGAGGAAGAAATCAACCGTCCCTATTGTTCTTTTTCTTCCCAAGAATGGTGAAAAAACTCTCCTCGAGGACGATCAATCCTTTCGAAGGTATGGGCCCCAAAAAAATCTCTTTGTGCCTGAATTAAGTTCGCCGGCAATATCCCAGAACGATATCCGTCAAAATAGCTAAGAGCACTGCAAAGGCAAGGAAGAGGAATTCCCAGGCTAATACCTTGCTGGATCATCAGGCGCAAAGCTGATTGATTGGGGATGAATTCCTGAGAAAAAAAATCATCAAAAAGAAGGTTGTGCAGAGCCGGATTCTTCAAAAAAGCATGGTGAATATCCTCCAAAAAACGGCTCCGTATTATACAGCCGGCCCTCCATATAAGGGCTACCTGTTCCAAAGGAATATTCCATTGTTTTTGATTGGAAAGAACTTGCAAAAGATAAAATCCTTCTGCATAAGCGATTATTTTTGCGGCATAGATTGCTTTTTCCATTTGATCGACAAAATATTGTTTATCTCCTGAAAAGAGACAAAGAGGCCCCGTAAGGACCTTATTGGCTTGCGTTCTTTCTGTTTTTAAAAGAGAAAGAAATCGAGAAAATAACGCATGAGAAAGCACAAACAGAGGAATATTTTCCACAATAGCCTCTTCCACCACCCATCTGCCGGTGCCTTTATGGGCCGCTACGTCGAGAATATTGTCCACAAAAGACGTATTCCCCTCTTTGACCGATAAGATTTTTGCGGTAATTTCCAGAAGATAGCTCTGATTTTTTCTCTGATTCCACTGTCGGAAAAACTCTCCAATAGTTTCATTTGGCAGCTGAAGGCCTCTTTTCATCAGGTCATAACTCTCGGCGATCAGTTGCATATCGGCATATTCGATACCATTATGAACCATTTTAACAAAATGGCCGGCACCTTCTGTTCCCAGATAGGCGGCACAAGGAATACCATTAAATTTGGCGGAAATCGCTAAAAATATTTCTTTTACGATATCCCAGGCCATCTTATCTCCTCCGGCCATAATAGAAGGCCCCCTTCGAGCCCCCTCTTCTCCTCCGGAAATTCCGACACCTAAAAACAAAATGCCTTTTTCCTGAAGATCATGAAACCGGCGGGTCGTATCTTTATAATGGGCATTTCCGCCATCGATAATACTATCTCCTTTTTGCAGAAAAGGAAGGAGTTGGCTGATCACTTCATCTACGGCTTTACCGGCCTGAACCATCAGCAAAATTTTTTTAGGAGACTTCAAAGAGGAAATAAAATTTTCTATTGTATACGAAGGAATAATAGATTCATCCGGCTGAAGATCCACAAACTCTCGTGTTTTCTCCGCTGTTCTGTTAAATACGGATACATCATAGCCCTTGTCCGCAATATTCCTTGCTAAATTTCGTCCCATAACGGATAGGCCTATCACCCCAATATCTGCTTGTCTCATGGATATTCCTTGTGCGTTACCTTATTTTTTCGTACACTTTTATTGTTTTTGTCCTCGTAGCTCAGATGGATAGAGCGGTCGCCTCCTAAGCGGCAGGTCGCACGTTCAAATCGTGCCGAGGACGTTTTTATTTTCTCATGAATTGATCAATACCTTCTGCTATGCCTCTAGCAATCTGGTCTAGATAGCGGTGATCCCGGATTTTTTCTCTCTCTTCAGTATTCGTCAAAAATCCGCATTCTATCAAAATGGACGGCATTTTTGTTTGACGGATTACATAAAATTTTCCCTCTTTCACCCCTCGCGATTTTGCCTTGGTATTGATAAGAACTCGAGATAAAACCTGCCTAGCCAACTTTTTTCCTTGGGGAGACTCTCCGTAAAAAACCTCGACGCCATTCGCTAAGGCATTGGGACAAGAATTATAATGAATACTGATAAATAGCACTGCTCGAGATTGATTCGCTTTGGCCACACGAGCACTTAAAGGAACATAATGATCACAATAACGAGTCATCACAACACGATATCCCAGTCTTTCCAAATATTTTTTTGTTTGATAGGCGGTGGTCAGATTTAACTTCTTCTCCTCAGTATGAGGATATTTAATCACGGCTCCTTGATCCTGTCCTCCGTGGCCCGAATCCAAGATCACTAAAGGTTTAACAGCTTTAGAATGGGGATAACTACGAGGAGCTCCTATAACAAAAAAAGGAAAAAACAGTACAAGAGCAATGATCTTATATTTCATGATAAAAATCTCTCACTACCTGTCGATCATCAAAAGCAACAGTTTTATTAGCAAAAATTTGAAAGAGCTCATGCCCTTTGCCCGCAATTAAAATAATATCTTTTTTTTCTGCTAACGACAATCCTTTTCTAATGGCCTCTTTTCTATCCAGCTCAATAAAAAACTGTTGAGCCTCTAAAAAACCTGCGGCTATTTGTTCGGCAATCATTTTAGGATCTTCCAAGCGAGGATTATCCGTCGTAATAATAGAAACATCGGCATACTGTGATGCAACACGTCCCATCTTTTCTCTTTTTGAAGCATCGCGATTTCCTCCACATCCGAAGATACAAATGATCTTCCCCTCAGCCAACTGACGAAGAGTCTTCAAAGCATTTTCCAACCCATCAGGCGTATGGGCAAAATCGACAAAAACAGGATTATGGCCACGAGTAGGGATCTTTTCCATACGACCGGGCACTTTTGGAAAAGAAGCCAGGGCTTCTTTCAAAGATCCGATCGGAATACCAAGAGCAATGCCTGTTGCAATGGCCGCCAAAGCATTATAAACATTGAACTGACCTATCAAAGGAAGAGAAATCTCTTCAGTATAGGAGTCATATTCTAAGGTAAAAGTAGTTTTGACTAGAGACATGACGATATGGCTCGCATGGACATCTGCATGATTATGAATTCCATAAGTCATGATTTTAGCTTTCGTATTTTCCTGAAAAAATGTACAAGCAGGATCATCGGCATTCAAAATCGCCCGGCTGCTTTCCTTTAACGACGAAAACAATAACGATTTGGCTTGTTGATATTTTTCCATGGTAAGATGATAGTCGAGATGATCTTGCGTGATGTTCGTAAAAATCGCAATGTCGAAATCAATCAATTCTGTCCTTTTTTGCTCAAGGGCATGAGAGGTAACTTCCATCACCGCTGCCTGACATCCTTTAGTAATCATCTCTCGCAATAAACGATGATTAAAAATAACATCCGGCGTGGTATGAGTTGCCATAAGGCGAGAATCTCCGACGATATATTCAATCGTACCCATGAGACCTGTAGGAATATGAGCCGTTTCCAAAATATGACGGATAAGATAGGCGGTTGTCGTTTTCCCATTAGTCCCCGTGATACCAATGGTTGTTAATTCGTCGGATGGTTTTTGATAATAATTTGCCGATAAAAGAGGCGTTACCTGATTGATATCATCACAAATAATTTGAACGCAATTTTCTAAAAATGGATTATAAATATCTGTGACAACAGCACAGGCTCCGGCAGAAAGCGCATCGGGAATAAATTGCGTCCCATCATATTGCGTCCCTCTTTTAGCGATAAACAAGTTGCCTGGAGCGACCATTTTAGAATGTCCGCAAATGCCGGTAATCTCGACCTCTTTGGATCCTTTTACTTCTTTATAGGGAATGTCTTTTAATAATTTTTTAAGTTTCACGGATGATTCCACCTTTCGTAGAGCTCATGTAAATTTTGCACTTCCAAACTCCAATCAGCGCGACGGGCATCTCTTCTCGGGTCTCCATAAGGATACCCAAAAGGATCATCAGGTGCAACCCCTAAATATTGCAAACTTCGAGCGGCAATTTTACTAAAAACCGGAGCCGCACAGATACCTCCGTGATGAATTTTACCAACGCCGGGCACAAATTTCTTTTCCGGTTCATCAATAACGACCATCAACACAAAACGAGGAGCGCTCATGGGAGCGATCCCGACAAAGGAAGAAATATGAAGATCTTTGGAATACCGGCCTCCGATAATTTTCTCAGAAGAACTTGTCTTACCGCCTTCTGTATATCCCGGAATATCACCTTTCGGAGCGGTCCCTCTCATTTTTGTAGTAAATTTAAGGGCCCGTAAAATAACAGAAACACTTTGGGGATCAATAATCTGCTTAGAAGAAACATTTCTTTGCAAAGGAATCTCTTTCCCTTCACACATGATTTTTTTTATCAACGTAGGATGAACGTCCTTTCCTCCATTGGCTAAAATCCCATAGCATCGCAGGATTTGCATGGAACTGACAAGGATATTATATCCTATTGCCAAAGAGTAGGGCGTCGCTTTCGACCATTCTAATTTTCCGCTAGGATACAATTTTCCTGGTGTCGGTACCATCCCTGGAGACTCCATGGGAAGTTCTACACCGGTTTTATCTCCAAAGCCAAAATCCTTCAACGCCTGGCGATACCAAAAATCACCAAAAACACTGATGACTCTTTGAATCACTTTTGCCATATAAATATTGGATGATTTTTGGATGCCCATATACATGTTTAAATATTTATGGCCTCTTAGGTCCGTAATTGGAATACGTCTTCCGGGAAAATGGCCGTCGCTTGTCGCAATTTTTTCGTTAGGATCAAAAAGCGGTTTTTTCATTTTCTCGAAATATTCCTGATTTGCTTTAAGGCATATGGCCATAGTCACCGGCTTCATAATACTACCGGGTTCGAACGCATCCATAAGAGGTTTAACACGTCCATGTTCCATCAAGGTTGGATCATTAAAATATTTTCGATATTCTCGAGGATCAAAAAAAGGATATTGAGCCATGGCGAGAATATGGCCATTGGAAGGATCCATCATCACAGCCCATCCCCCTTTAGCATGAACTGCCTCAACGCCTTTTTTAAGTTCCTCTTCGGCAATGGCCTGCAAATAATGATTGATGGTGAGATAAACATCGGCGCCATTATGCGAATTTTCTATAATCTCTCCTATTCCTAAAGGATGTCTCGGAGAATGAACAACCATTTTTTTCCCTTCTTTCCCTCTAAGAAAATGATCAAAAGATTGTTCCAGTCCTCCTGTAGGAATATGCTGTTTGTTATGAGGATCCACCTCATCGCGCACCGTATGCAAAACCTGTCCTAACATCGTTCCAAAAGGATACGATCGATGGTAATCATGTATAAAATACAAGGCATTCGGAGAAATCTTATGTTTATGAGCATACGCAACCCACCAATCCTCCAGAAGATCGCGCTTATTTTTATCGATCCACCATATGAGTTTACGGCAACGACTCTTCTTATAGAGCTGACTCGCGACGAATTCCTTTTCTTTTTCATCCAAGGCTATGGTCTGATATATTTTCTGAAGGATCTCTTTCTTATTGTTGAAAGGGATGGCGTCAGGATCGGCAAAAAGATGAAATTCCACCACATTAATGACAAAAGGCTGATCGCTCTGCATTGACTGACCAATAGAAGTATTAGAAAAAAAGTGTCCTCGTTCAAAGGGCACCATAGAGAATTTTTTATGCTGTTTTTGTCCTATGGTTGTCCACCTCTCTCCTTCAATGACCTGAAGATGAAAAAATCGTAGTATCAAAAGGCTGAAAAGAAAGAAAATGCCGACAGCCAATACCACAAGAAAGTAATTATCTAAAACAACTCGTTTTTGATTCATGTTTATGGAGAATAGATCGAGCGCTCTTTAGGAGCCTTTGATTGTTCTTCTTGCAATGCGACTCCTTCTTCAACAGTTGCAATCTCTTCCAATATCGGATGTTTTAAATGCGCAAATTCGGGAGATCTCATCAGTTCCATCAGATGCATCGGATTTTCAAATTGGTCAATCTCATAGCGATAGCGGCTATTTTCTTCTTGAATATCGGCGATTTCCTCTACCAAACTGGGAAGCTCCATCTTTAATTGCGTTAAAACATTTTGTTTTTCCACATAGACATATAAGCCTACACTCAACAACACAACGCATAAGGAAATGACGAAAATATGTATTTTATTCATGAAGCAATCCTTTGCGCCAAGCGAAGTTTAGCGCTGCGAGACCTCGGATTGTCTCTTTTCTCTCCGGGGGAAGCGACAATAGGTTTTTTCGTTATCAGCTCCAGCATTCCTTCGACTTTTTTCTCGCGAAAAAAGGTTTTCACAATACGATCTTCCAGGCTATGAAAAGAAATACATCCGATAATCCCTCCCTGACATAGCTTGTCGATCGCCTTTTTGAGCCCTTCTTGTAACATGGTCAACTCTTCATTCACCGCAATGCGCAGCGCCTGAAAAACTCTTGTAGCCGGATGGATCTTTCCTTTCTTATTAATAGTCGAAACCAGCTCTGCCAGTTCTTTAGTAGTCGAAAAAGGCTTGACGCTTCGTTTTGACACTATCGCTTTAGCGATTTTCCGATAATTCCTCTCTTCTCCATACTCCAAAAAAATCCTTTCGAGCTCTTTTTGAGAAAAAGTATTCAATATCATCTTTGCTGTGAGAGGACCATTGGGATCCATTCGCATATCTAAGGGAGATTCTTTTTGAAAACTAAATCCCCTTTCTCCTGAAAGCTGCATGGAAGAGACTCCGACATCGATTAAAAAAACGTCAAGACATCCGATATTTCTCTCTTTTAAAAAATGATCGACATGAGAAAAATTTCCGTAGACTAATTCGACTTTATCTTTCCATAAAGCCAAAGACTTTTGAGCTATTTCCAAGGCTCCCGGATCTTGATCGCATCCTATATAACGTTCTATCTCAGGATGCTCTGAAAGTATTGCTGCGGCATGCCCGCCGGCTCCTACTGTTCCATCAAAAACAATATGAATCACTTTTTTTTTGAGATGCTGCAAAATCTCATTTTTCAGAACAGGTACATGGCTCATCTTTTTCCTTTAACAGTGCAAATGCTTCTTCGGTTAATTGCGCTAAGTTCAGGTCTTTATCAGTTCCTTCTATAAGGCCTGTGAGCTGTGCCTCATATTTTTCTTTAGGCCATATTTCAATCTTATTCAATACCCCTGCGAGGACAATCTCCTCTTGGATGCCTACAGCCTCTTTTAATCTTCGAGGCAGAATGAGCCGTCCAATTTTATCACAACTCGTATGATGCAAGGTGGAAAAAAAGAGCGTGAAAAACTTTTGATATTTTGCAGCATGAACATTTTCTAAAAACTTTTGTGCGATTTTTTCAATATCCGACTTTTTATAAATCGCTAAACAGCCTCCGATGCCAAGGCCTATGGTAAATTCTAATGCGCCATTCTCAACAAGCCCATACCGCAAATTTTGCGGAAGCACAAACCGATTTTTCTGATCCAATTTTGCATCATGTGAACCACTAAAAAAGAAAAAACTCATGTCTTTCCCACCGTTTTCCACATCTTAGCACCAGATTTCAAAAGATGGCAATATTTTTATCATAAAGGATTGATGCAACCGCACAAAAAAACAAAAAAAATTAAATATAACTCTATAACGATCAAATAAATACGTTAATAAAAAAAAATCTCAGCCCAATCGGTGGGAATTTGTGGAAAAAGTGTTCACAACCCCGTTGTTTTTCCAGGAAAACTACTGAAAAAGAACAAACCTCAAGTCATTTGAGATTAAAAACTTACAGCTTGATTTTTCTGATTTTTACTCTTAATGTTTTTTTTGTTCACAATTTTTTTTGTTCTCTTTCTTCAAAAAAATGAGAAAATTGTTACAATGGAAAAAAAGCAATCGGTATCCTTGTGACTAATAAGCCGGTGACGATAGATGCTCTGGGCAGCGAAGAGTTTCATAAACAGGTAGCTGCGAATATCGCTCTATCGGAATCCCTGCGTCTTCCTCTAAGAGACGCTTCTTTGATCAGCAAAAGCGCACAGATCAGCGCAACCACTTCCTCTTTTTCCCCAGAACTCGATAGATTGCTAGATACCAAAAGAAAAAATGCTTCTTTTGCTCATTTTTCCTCACCGGAAAATTTTCCTTCTAAGACAGACCTCTTTTCTTCTTTTCTCTCTCCTTCTTTGGGATCTATCCCTATCGATAAACTAAAAGATGCAATCGAAATGAAAAAAAGCCAAAAAGAGGGCAAAACATTATTAAAATTTATAGAACAATTCCAGACCTTAAACAAATTTTTAACTACTATTAATTCAAAACGAGATGGAACACAAAAGGGATAATGATGGAATGGGCGGAATTATTTGACTGGTCAAAAGAACAGCTTGACGATCTGCGTTGCATAGGTTTTGCCTACATAAAACAAGGACACTACGATATTGCCCTTGATTTCTTTCATGCCCTCAATATTATCAATCCCCACAATGCCTACGATATGCAAACACTAGGCGCTCTTTATCTACAAAAAGGAAAAGCCCTAGAAGCTCTTCATTATATTGATCAAGCTTTGAAAATACAATCACAGCATCATCCTTCCTTATTAAATAGAGCCAAAGCCCTTTTCCTTTTAGGATATAAAAAACAGGCTATCACCCAGGCAAAAGAACTTCTCTCTTCCGTTCATAAAGAAGTTGCTTCGCAAGCCTCCATTTTACTTTCCACTTTTATCTAATCTTTTCATACCTTGCCCAAGGCTCATTCTTACAAATCACCTCAAAGCGTCATCCTTTTTTTTATTGCCTATCAATCCATGAAAATGTTAGATTGACATCAAAAGACCCCCAGGAAACCCTGTGGAAAGGTTGTTCATAAACAATGCTAACCGACAAACAACAAAAGAGTTGGGCAGAATTTCTCGATTGTATTCAAGGACTTTGTTCCAATGCCGAATTCCATAATTGGATCGCTCCCATTCAATGTCTTGAAGAAACCGAAACAAAAATCGTGCTAGAAGTTCCTAATATTTTCGTCCAAGAATACTTACTGGAAAACTTCAAAGAACAACTTTTATTATTTTTACCGACGACCTCAGACAACAAGCCCTCGATTGAATTTACCATTAAAGAGCCGACGCAGCAGCCCCAAAAAGCCGCTTCAAACTTTCCCCTGCATCCGAAAGAAGATACTTCTTTTAATCAGTTATATACTTTTGAAAATTTTATCGAAGGCCCTTCGAACCAATTCGTCAAATCGGCCGCACTTGGTGTAGCCCATCGTCCCGGAAAATCATTTAATCCCCTCTTCATTCATGGAGGAGTGGGCCTTGGCAAAACCCATCTGCTCCATGGGATCGGGCACTACATTCACAACACGCACAAGAGAAAAAAATCCAAATGCATCACTACAGAAGCTTTCATTAACGACCTGGTCTTCCATCTACGCAACAAATCGATCGATCAGATGAAAAACTTTTATCGTTCTTTGGATGTCCTCTTGGTCGATGATATCCAGTTTTTGCAAAATCGCCTCAATTTTGAAGAAGAACTCTGCAATACTTTCGAAAGCCTTATTAATCAAAACAAACAAATCGTGATTACCAGCGACAAACCTCCTTCTCAACTAAAACTTTCCGAACGCATGATTGCCCGTATGGAATGGGGCCTTGTTGCCCATATCGGCATGCCGGAACTGGAAACCCGCATTGCTATTACCCAACATAAAGCACAACAACGAGGACTGCAATTTTCCGATGATGTGATTTACTTCATAGCAGATCACAGCTATGACAATGTCCGTCAAATTGAAGGGGCCATTAACCGTCTCTGCGCCTATGCGCATCTCATGCACGTGGACATCACAAAAGCGATTGCAGAAAGCGTGCTCAAAGAGATGCTCCAATATCATGCCACCCAAAAGGTCTCTGTCGAAGGCATTTTAAAAAGTGTCTCCTTGGTCTTTGACGTCCGTATTGCCGATCTCAAAGGCGAATCGCGCATGAAAAACATCGCCTTAGCCCGTCAAGTGGCCATGTACCTTGCCAAAGAGCTTATCAATGATTCCTTAACGAAAATTGCCATGTCCTTTGGAGGCAAAACTCATTCCACACTCCTCCATGCAGCAAAAAAAATCGAACAGGAACTAAAGACCAATCTCACCCTCTCTCGCCAGATACAAATGGTCAAACGCAATATTCAAGAATAATTGTTACTGATATCATTCTGTTCTCTATTGTCTCTTTCATCTTTTTCGTGTATATTTTTTTCATTAACTCACGAAAAACCTTATGAAAATAAACTCTTTTGAAACATTTTCCTCGATAAGCCCCGCAGCACTTAGGCCATCCTGGGGAAGATTAGCAATATTTGTCCAAGTAAACGACAAAACCGAAAAACTTTCTCTTACGGAAACACATCGATTATTCCATAATACTGTACTATGGAAGGAATGGATTACTTGCAGAGAAAACCAAGAACTTTTGCCTCATATTCGACAATGGTCGAAAATACTAGATCCAAAACCCCATTGGTCGCTTGCCCAACGAATACTCCAAGTTGTTTTATTTCCTTTCTACTTCATGGCTAATCTTTTTAGTCACCCGGCCTCCCTTGAGGATTGTCGTGATGACTTACAATGGTTACAACTAATCCTCGCCCCTTCTCAGCTTCTTCCTTGTGAACAACCAAGTCTTCAATCAGAAAGTGAACTGCTCGCAACAATCGCCACTTTACAAAAAGAAAAAACAGAACTAACTGCTCGCCTTAACACGCAAATCAACGAATTACAAGAAAAAATTCTTAGTTATAAACAGCAAATCAACGAATTAGAAGCGAAAATCTCAGAACTAGAAAGAGAACATTCGCAACAGACTTCCGAATCAACCGCTATTCTTGAAAACACACAGAAAGTCCAAGGACTAAAACGAGAAGTACAACGATTACAAAGTGTAATCACAGAATTAACTCAAGAAAATGAAAATTTCTCTAACTCTATCGAAGAAAAAGAAACCAAGATTCGATCCCTTACGCAAATAATTGCCAAGTTACAATCTGAACTAACAGAAATTTCCGAAGAAAGAAATGACCTCAGTGAACAAGCAACTCCAATGAGAACACAAAATAGTCGTTATGAGTCTCAAATAAAAACCCTGCAAGAACAGCTAACGACTATTCAAAGACAGAATGAGGCAGATAGAGATGCTTGGCACACAGAACGAGACCGATTGACAAACAAGATTCAAGACTTAAGTAGACAATATACTCAAACGGAGCATCAAAAAGAAGAATTAGAAAGAAATATAGATATTTTAGAGCATCAAAAAATCAGGTTAGAAAAAAGAATAGAAAGTCAAACTGCTGAAACAAGCTCTACCATCCAACAATTAAAAGAAGATCTCTCTCTCAGAAAACTATATATTGACGAACTAGAAGGATGGTCTAGAGAATTAGAAGCTGAACTTGAGAGATTCAGCCTCAGTTCTCAAGAACTCCAAAAGACTCCTGCGAGACCTTCTTCTTTTGGAACGTTGGGTCGCTCAGCGACAGAGAGAAGACCTGCTCGTAAAGCAGCTTCTGCTATCTTCAATTAAAAACACCACATATTTTTTCTTCTGTGGCCATGTTTCTATCTCCTTTAGAACTTCTTGATCAAATTGCTCTATCAAAACCAAGGGGCGTTCGTTTTTTGTGCCATTTCTTCTACAGGGAAGGTGCAAATTTTTTGCAATATCACGACAGAGATCATAAAAAGGATCTTGTTTCCAACGACAGGTTCCCGGGATTAGAACCACATTCGCTTCGAGAAAATCAAGAGTATGTAACGCAATAACGACACTAGACCGAAGAGTTTTTTTCAAAAAAAAACATTCCTTTTGATAACGCTTATAGAGAGAAAACAAAGGAGAAGGACTCTCGATCAATACTGTATACACAATGCTTTTTATTTCTTGCCGTACCGGATAAAAATCCAACAGAGTACTACAGCTCTGACATAAATACCCTTGAGCAATCTTTTCCGAGCAATGCAAACAGATAGCAGGATAGAGGAGATCGAAAAATGAGTGCAAAAGCCTTTTAATAAGAGAAAACATTTTTTGACAATGATCATAGGACAAAAAACATTAAAAAACGACGTTAGCGAAAAAAACTTTTTTTCTTACGAAGGTTGATATCGGGATGAAAAACATTTCCTGAAATGGAAAGATCAAACTTATCGGTAATTTTAAAAAGAACATACTGTTTCATTTTTATGTTGATATTAATATTACCTGAAAAGTCAATATAAGCAGGGTCTAATAGAGTAAATTTTGAACGATGATTTTCACTATAGGCATTTTTCAAAGAGGTAAAGTAACATTTTTTATCTCCCAAAGCAAAGGTAAGCTCACCTTCTACGGGCACCAGAAGTTCTTGATCGAGGCCGACAATTCTACTCAAAAGCTCTGAAGGAAGATCTAAAACGGCATGGGATCGTTTAAACGAGTTGATAAAGCGCATTTCTCCCGATCCGTGGATGGTTTGAGGGTCAAAGACATTTCCGGTAATATCCTGTATTTTCAATGAACGAACAACAAGAGGTTTTATGGCAGGAGTTGTCTCTTTGACCTTATGCAGCATACAAGGACGAATATCGGTTCCGATGATTTTAGGACATTCTATATGTCCCTTCTCATACGTGATTTTATCGATCGTAATATGGCCTGCGGGATCGCTAATTTCCAAATCAGCCATATCCCACCTATTATTTTGTTTATGGATGTTGGCGAAGAGGGTTTTCAATTCAAACCCCATCAGAGAAAAATTCTTTCCGCTGATGGATCCGTTGAGAGAAAAATTCTGGGGTGTAAAGACAATCTCTCCTAAAAACTCATACCCTTTCCCCAAGGAAACTTTTTCCATATGTTGATCGTAAGGGGCCTCAAAAAGATCTTTTGCCTTAGAAAAATCGATCATAGCCCTCCCGAAAAGACGAACTTCATGCATCGTTTGTTTTTGCGGATAAAAAGAAAGGCTGACCCCGGAAATTTCCCCTTCTATCCCATCGATTACAATCATATTCTTGACAGGATCGATCCTCCAATAAAGAACGGCCTGAGAAGGATCCTCCTTTTTGAAAACCCTCGTTTCTCCAACGGAAGTCGCCCGTTGCATATGAGTATCAAGACAAAAATAGTGTCCATTGTAAAAATAGTCTATGGCAAGAGAAAGAGCTTCCTCATTTTTTTTCATGCACAAATCTTTAATATGGCGTTCTTTGCCATCGATCCAAAAGAGCCCTTCTTTAGAAAAGATTTCATAATGGGAAAGACCAAGATCGCTTTTCATATCAAAGAAAAAATCCGCCGCTTTATCAAAAGAGACTTGAATCCCAAAGAAATGACACATTTTTTTAATCCACACTACTTTGGGATGCCGTAAAAAAGCTTCAATCATCTCAGGGCTCATATGGACATGGGCTCCTTGAAGGGCGATTTCTTTATGGATAGATGCCTCATTAATATGGGTCTCAAAAGAAATATTCTTATAAGCAACCTCCGCCTTTATTGGTCGAAGGACGATTCCATCTTCTGTGGAATAATACAGCTCAAAAGGTTCTTGGACATCCAGAGTCGTCTCAAAAAGGGTAAATTTAGCAGGCTTAAGATAAAAATGCGTATCAAACCGGAAGGGGTGAAGATGTAAACAAAAGCTTCCGTTTCCGGAAATATTCCCTTCCATGGAAGGAATATAATGGTCGATTTTTCCCTTAAGGTCATCGACCTTTCCCACAAATAAATTATGTCCCTTTTCCCAGCGCCCTTTAATATCCAGGGAACAATCTTTTTTATTCTGTAGATGAGCATATTCTATCTCAAATCCCTCGGCATGCAGACATCCGTGTCCTTCTCCTTCCCAATCATCGAGAGAAAAATGATCGATAAAAAACTCTTCATTCCAATGCCCTTTCAGAAAAAGACGCTGAAAATTATTTCTGCCAAAGGCACATTTTTTCCCCTCCACCCAAAAATAGCTCTCTTTGGAATCCTTATAGAGCTTGGTATGAAATTCTCCCTCTATAGAAGGGATCTTGTGCAGTAGTTCGAAAGGAACCTGTTCGGCACAGATATTTTTAAGCAGCGAAAGATCTCTGCCGGTAAAAGAAGGTTCCATATTGAGCTCCAACAGCTCTCCAGAAGGAGTATGCGCTAAAGAATTTAAACGCAAAGGAACGGCAAGACAATGACAAAGTTCTTTGTCAAATGTCCATACAACCCGATGATCTTTTTCTCTCCCCTCGCCTCTTAAACGAAAAAGTTCCATCATTCCCCTTTCCAAACGAAGGTCCACTTTATAGAGATCCTGATCACGAGAAATAATAGGAGCCATCACTAAAAGATCGGAAGAAGGATCTTTGCCAATTTTCATTTCCAACCCTTCGAGAAAATATCTTTGATCGATCGTATCCATCCCAAAATGTGCCGAGAGATCAAAAAAATGATATTTTTTTTTCAAACAACCAGAGGCCTTATCGAGATAGGCATCGACCCGCCCATGCATAGCATGATGGGCAAAATCATAAAAATAGAAAAAATTTCCATAAGAATGTCCCTGTTTCCATTCTATTCCTTCATATAAGGCAAAATGAGAAAAAAGCGTATGGACATCCGTGATCGATCCCTGAAAAGAGATCCCTTCAATATGAAGTTGCCGCCGCAGAATATCCCATAGGCATTTTCCTGAAAGATCCACTTGATCGGACTTCACCACAGGAAGCATACATTGTAACGTCTTTTCATTGCCTTGCAAAGTTGCCCCGGTAAAGGAAAAAAGACATTTTTGCTGCGGCAGATAAAATGTTCCGTCAACGGGAGAAAGATCTATGAACAATTGATGACGGGAAAAATCGTACTCCATTGCAAGAGCATGCTCCCTAAAACCGTCTTTTTGCGTTTCCATCAAAGGAATAGAAAGCTGCAGATAAGAAGTTTTATATTCAACATCCTTTCCCTGAACATAGAGGGATGCTTTCTCCGAATCAAAAAAACCGGCCATATCTGCAATACCTTTCATTTCTCCTAGGGAAGGGGAATAGGTTGCCACCAGCTCAAGAGGAAAATTTTGGGTGCGTATCCATCCTTTACGAAGGAACTTCCCTTGGGAACGAAAAAGGGCTTTTGTATCTAAAAAAGTATGAAAAGCAAGATCAAAATAGCGAGCATGATATTCTCCTTTTGCGATACCTCCTAAGAAAACTGTATCGTTTTCCAAAGCTACGCTAATGGCTGCTCCTACAGGAGGCTGATCCGGCAGGGAAGATTCTTGAGAACGCATGTCTATCTTCCCCTTCCATGCATCCATGGGACCTTCAAGATGAACCGTTGTCTTAAAACCGCAAAGATCTCCTTGCATATGCGCTTTTTGCATGACCCCATGATCCATGGCAATTTGAGCATGGGCATCTCTGAGGCGCAGCTCTTTATTCCATGATACGGCCTCCATATGAGAGAGGCTAAGATCGCAAGAATACGTGTTTGTCTTTTCTATCGATCCCAAAATCTGTTGTATGGTTATCTCCGTATCATTTTTTCTCGCCTTTAGTCCTTGTATGTTGAGATTAGGACAGGAATAAAAAAGACCTTTCTGCTCATCCCATGTCATAGCAATATCGGCCTGAAAAGAACTGGTATCAAAATCTCCATCGATTTTTGGAAACAAGTGATGAGCCAGAAAAAAAAGGGACGAAAAACCCCCTTGACAATGTAAGGAAAGGTCTGTTTGAGAAGAGTGAAGATTTTTCCCTAACAGCTGCAGGGAAAATCCCGTAGATCCCGGAGAAATTAATGTTCCTTGACATTCTTCCCACCATGCATTTTTCGATTCAAAAGAAACGGTCAGCGGGGTTGTTGTCTCTAAAAAATGCGTCATGGCCTGCATCTGCAACTGAGAACGATTTTTTCCAAATACCCACCGGCCATCCACGGCATCCATCGACCACTGCTTATCGGAAGTGGCAAAAAAACCTTTTTCAATATTTCCCTCTACAAACAGTTTTTGCAAGGTCCTCCTAGAAATTTTATAAGGCCCTTTATAATCAATACGAACATGAGAGGCCCCAAAATCATATTGGGGATGAGAAAGACGCAGATCATGAACATCCGCATCGACAAAAAGATTTCCGGAAGAGACAAAACAGGATCCTGAAGTCTCTCCTTGAAGAGAGTTCCAGGTAAACGAGGAACATAAAGAACGGAGTTCTCCAAAATGATCTAAATCGCAATGATCCCACTCTGCCAATAATTGCCCCTTCTGTTGCACAAGATAGATATGTTCCTTCTCATGCTGAAGATGAATTTTTATTCCTTGATGATTTTTATATCCGTTAAAAAAGATTGTTCGAGAATCCTCTCCAAGGGTAATCTCCCCGTTGATCACTTTCCATTCTATAGATGCGTTAGAAGGCAAGGTTTTAGAAGAAGAAAAATGTTTTCTCCTATGGATTTTAGGATGGCGTAATACCATATCACCAGAAAAGGAAAAAGGGGAAAAAGATAGAGAAAAAGAAAGCGTCAGCTCATCAATGCTACAAGCATACTGCTCATGATCCATCCTATAATCTCGAACGACAAAACGCCCTTTATGGTACGTTAATGAAGAAAAAGCAACTTTTGCGGCCAGTTTTTTTTCCAAAAAGGAACAAACAATCCGATCTTTTGTCCAATAGATCATAGAAAAAAAACAGAGGACAAGAACACCGATAAGAGTCGTAAAAAAAACAATCCGCTTCAAAAAACGCACCTTATGATTAAAAACCTCACTGATTATGAGGCATATCCCTTAGTGCAGTATACTCTTTTTCATTTTCTATTTGTACTTTAAAAAACCATCCCTCTTTTTCAGGAGAAGTATTCACTAAGGAGATCTGGTCTTGCAAGGCCGCATTTACCTCGACAATTTGACCGGAAAGAGGCGACTCGATTTCCGAGGCCGATTTGGACGATTCCACAATACAGACAACACTGCCCTTTTTCACAAAGGAGCCTACTTTGGGAAGTTCTACAAAAATAATGTCTCCCAGTTGATCTTTGACCGATTGGGTAATGCCTACTGTAGCTATATTACCCTCTAGGTGAATCCACTCATGAGATGTTGTATATTTCATAAAAACGACGAGGTGGAGACCCACGGTTTTAATCGTGGGAGGAAACCTCGCTCCTCTTTTTCTTGCTTTAATTCCTGTAGGTTATTAATATTTCCTATATGAAAATAACTATAGCGCTTAAACTTAATTTGTCTCAAGATCAATCGGATTCTTTGCTTGAAACTCAAAAAG
>JAFGFA010000021.1 GCA_016931275.1 Parachlamydiales bacterium | reverse complement strand
TATATAATAATAAAAGTGTTAATTATGACGGTTTCTTTAAAATCCATAGTTCAAAATATTAACGAAAAAACGAGGCCTTTAGGGAAGATATGCGGAAGGCTTCGAATAGGGGAGAAAACCTATACAGTGACCTTATTTCGCCTAGATAGAACATCGGGTAAAATTCTTCCTAGTAGGGGGGATGCACAAGCTTGGGAAATTCAAGCTTCCAAAATTAGTGATATAGTAATGCGGATGTTACAGGAGAATTTCCCTAATCCAGAGGCCGTTCCTGATAAAATGTTTTTTGGGCGATTTTCTTCCGAAAGTCAGGAAAAAGCTACTGATTATCAACAGCTTATAGGAGAAGACGAGAAAGCTCTCGAAGAGAAAAATAAGGGGTATCTTGATCAGATACATGATCAGATATATTCCGATCGGATCATTACGGCATCGGGATCGATTGGTCCATCATCGCATACAACCGTGAATTCCTCAGGCTTAGAATCTTCCGAGAAAGTTCTTCCGCCCGGGATTCGCAATACCACAGGGACACAATGTTATCTCAATAGTGCTATGCAGCTTCTTATGGAATCAACCTATTTTCATAGTGCTCTAAATGAGATTGAATCTATGGGTGTTAATCAAATTAATGATGAACGGGAAAAGAATATAGTAAACGCTTTATTATCATTTAGACAGAAGTATAACTCTGAAAATCCTACACATGAAGAATTGGGAGGTTTAGTCGAGAACATTCGTAAATCTGTTCATGATTATCAACCAGGTTTGTGCATAATAAGCGCTCATGATGACTCTTTGTCCGTTGTACGGGTCATTTATGAGGTGTTAAACAAGAATTCAACCTGTTTTCCAAGTTCGCATAAAAGAAATATTTATCAAAAGATACTAGAAGATGGCTCTGAAGAAACTATTGAGTATCAAAGCAAATCTTATATACTAGGAGAGCTTTGTGATGAGAGCCATACTCCGATTTTTTTACTGAATGGTCCAGGATCTGACATTCAAGAGCAATTGCAGCATAGTTTAGGAGATATTTCGCTTAATCCGGTAGTTGATGAAGTGATAGAAAGGTATCAATCCAAACTCTATGGACACTGCATCTCTTTTGACCAGGTTCCTGAAGAACTTCTTTTTTCAATCCAAGGCTCTAGATCCTCAGACGGTAGACTTATAAATATTCCGGAGGAGATTTCTTTTGAGGAACTTTATGGAGAAAATGTTCGAAAGGCTTTAGATCAAGAATCTTCTCGAGCATGTTTTGAACTTGTCGCTGTTATTTCTCATAGAGGAACAGAGAAAGCAGGTCATTATATTTCTATGAAAAAGCAAGGAAGCCGTTGGTTTCTTTATAATGACAGTCAGGTTTTTTTGATCGACGCAATTCACAATCAATTAATTTCTTCGTCGGCTATGCCTTATGTGCTTTTATATAGAAAAAAACCCTAAGAATCTTCTGTCGGTGAAGAATAATTTCTTTTAGTATGCTCGGGAGCTCTTTTTTTAAAGCATTGTTCTGTTTGCTTTTTTATGATATTGTAGATTGTTTTTAACAACATGCGAGGCGGTATCATGGGGTGTCTTATTGGAAAAAAAGCTCCGGATTTTTCTGTACAGGGTATTGTCCGAGGAACGATTAGAGAAAAAATTACTTTAGATGATTTTCAGGAAAAATATCTTATTCTTTTTTTCTATCCTTTAGATTTTACGTTTGTTTGTCCTACGGAACTTCATGCATTTGAACAAAAATATGAGGAGTTTCAAAAGAGAAAAGCAGAAGTTGTAGCTTGTTCGATCGACAGTCCCTATTCGCATTATGCCTGGTTGCATACTCCTAAAAGTAAAGGAGGGATCGAGGGGATCCGTTATCCGATCCTTTCGGATATGACTAAAGAGATCTCCAGAAATTACGGAATTTTAAAGGAAGAGGATGGAGTTGCCTATCGAGCTCTTTTTCTATTGGACCACCATCGTGTGATTCGTCATTTAGTGGTGAATGATCTTTCCTTAGGGCGAAGTGTGGATGAGGCCTTAAGGATGTTGGATGCCCTTATTTGTTTTGAACAATATGGGGAGGTTTGTCCTGCCGATTGGCATCAGGGAGATAAAACCATGTCTCCCACTCAGGAAGGATTAGAGAATTTTTTTTCCCAGCCATAAAAAAAACATGACAAGGAATTTTTTTTTTCATAAGATCAAAAGATAACCTTATTAATTTTAAAGGGGGTTGTCGATGAGACTTATTAAATTTATCGTATTATTGCTGATCGTTGTGGGTGCTTTGAATTGGGGCCTATGGGGATTTTTTCAATATGATGTGATCGCA
Source organism: Parachlamydiales bacterium (assembly GCA_016931275.1). Lineage (GTDB taxonomy): Bacteria > Chlamydiota > Chlamydiia > Chlamydiales > SM23-39 > JAFGFA01. The sequence goes on along the minus strand of JAFGFA010000021.1, from coordinate 641 downwards.
GATTTTTTTGGATCTAAAAATCATATGATGGCGCGTATTGCTTATGCAATCATCGGCCTTGCAGGTGTTTGGGGAATTAGTTTTCTTTTCCATCCATCGATATGCAGCTGCAAAAAGTGTTCAAAAGATTAACTTATTGTTCTTTCAAGGGCGTATTATTCATGCGCCCTTTTTTTCTTTTTATTTCTGATGGCGTAAAGCCCAGTCGTTCAAGTTTGGGGTATCAGTCACCTTGTGTTACATTTCACACTATAGTATTCTTTCCGTATCGCCCTAGGAATGTATGGTGTGGGCGGGCTCCAATTCCTAAAAGTTCTTGCTTTTAAGCAAGGAAGCTTTACCTTTATTATCCAGAATCAAAGTTTTTCTCTGCACCAGTCCCTGGGGAAAAAGAATCATCTATGGCTATTTGCGTTAAGACTGCTTTTTCTTTGATAATTCCTCTTTACAGAAAGTAAAAGCTTTTTTCATACGACCCTTCTGGAGAAAAAATAGAGACGGGTCAAATTGAAAGTTTTTATTAGTTTATTAACTGCTGTTATTTATTTTTTGTTTTTATAACATTATTTCGTCTTATTAGTGACTATAAAATAATTAAAAATTAATTATTATGTTGAATAATAATATTAATTTTATTAATT
>JAFGFA010000020.1 GCA_016931275.1 Parachlamydiales bacterium | reverse complement strand
CCTGTCAACGTGCCGATGGTAGCGGTCTCTTAGACTAGCTACAAGCCCTCGACTTTAGTCGTGGGTAGTTGACTGCCCTTTTGAGAAATAAAGCTCTGTTCTTTTTTTTATTTCTCGATGAAAATATTTCTTTTCCTGCGGATAATGAGCGGATAGCCATTGCCCCATCTGGCGTGTAGAACGAAGTACTTCTTGCAAAAAGCACTCCTTATTTTGGAGATTTTTATTTTCATACAAACGACCAACATCAAAGCAAACGACACGATCATCTAAAAATCCATAATTAATACCGATTGCAATATCCCCATCAGAAATGTTTTTTTCAACCCGCGCAAAAACAGTATCCAAAAAAGCATCGATCCCTTTCACCCCCTCTCCTTTCTCAAGAAGATTTTGCATCTTGGGATAAATAGCCGTTGCTTTCCTTTGCAGGACAAAAGCTACTTCATCAAGAGAAACCAAAAACGGATGTAAACATCGGTTATGAATCGTGACCACAGGAAATACTTTGTTCGTTTGATTTAAATGAACAATAACAAGTGCGGATTCTTCCTTCAGTTTATCAAAAGCCAGTCGATAACTTCCAAAATAGTACGCAAGCTTAGCTCTTTTTTTGAAGATTTTTTCTTTACGGATCTGTCGTAAAAAAGCAGGCAAAGGAAACTCTTCTAATAAACGAGGATAATGATATCGATAATGATTAAACAATTTAAGCACATATTTTTTATCTTTGCTTTCAAAAACAAAAGATTGTCGTCCCTTGCCAAGATAATAAAACGGCTGCGATAAAATAGATCGGTATTCGTCATTCATGACAAAAGTTTTTTGAGGGTTCCATTCCGGGCGATTTTCCCATAGGGAAGATGTTTTTGAAAGGGTGAACCAATCTGTCCTATATAGGGCCAAGAAAGATAGTAGTCCTACTACCAAAAAAGAAAGGAAGATTTTAGTGATTTTGTGCATAGTGCCGTAAGGTTTTATCGACCAATTCTTGAAAATAAGACTCATATTCGGGCATTTCATGAACAATAAAATCATTAAAAGGAGCTAAAAAAAGTAACAACCTTTTTTCGAAAGAAACGTTTTCATCACGATAAAAACTCCCTATATCCATTTCCATAAAATCATTTTTATAGACGCCTGAATTTCGTACGGCATTGGCATAATCTCGATTACAAATGCCTTGTTGTATCCGATAGGCCGCTCTTTCGATAAGAGAATCAAGTATAGCGCACAACTCGGTATTTTGATGGGTCCGATACAATTTTCGAACTGCTTCTGCAAAAGGAACTGCCTTTCTTTGAACGACAAACCCCACTCTATTGAGGTCTATGGAAAATTCCCTTCCCATTCTGTCGACAATGATCACAGCTCGATTTATCTTCACATCAGAGTTCCAATGAACCGCAACTGTATGGGTCTCTTGCCCTAGCTCCTCAATAGCAAGACGATAACTGGTAAAAGCGCGATGCATTCTCTCGTTTTGCTCTCGAAGAACTTTGCTCAAGCGTTGAGAAGGCGCATACTTGTTGAGAAATTTGGCCCATAAAGGACAATTATATTTGTGATAACGGACAAATTTAATCACATACGCCCCATCCTCTCGACAAAAAACATAGGTCTGCCGCCCTTTCCCAAAATAAAAAAATTTTCCTTGAAAGATTTTATCTAATTTTTGAGAAGACACCTTCTGTTCTTCCAAAAAGGAAGGAAACGTGTTGAGGATTTTATTTACTCTAAATCCATCAGTAATACCATAATGAAGTTTTATACATCCCACTACCAAGAGGAGAGCAACAAAAACGGCTACGATTCTTTTGTACATTGCTTTCTTTTCTTCTCGATTAACTGATCAACCTTTTCATCAAAAACAAAAAGAATCTGAGGATATTTTTTCTGACTCCATCTACGAAAATGTTTTACAAAGTTTATTAGTTCTTTTTGGAATTCATGAGGGTCTTCCAACCCATTTTGAGGATAAAAACTACCAATATCCATAGCGATAATCTTGCCTTCAAGATAACCGGCATTTTTCAGACAATTATAATCCTTATTCGTCATTCCTTTATCATATAAGTGTTCGACCATCTCTAGAAAAGAGCCAATAATTTTTTCAGTCTCACTGGTTTTTTGATCCTTTTTCATTTGCAACAGATAGGGTTCCAAAGGCATGACTCTTTTTTGAACGATAAACCCCGTATTGTCCAAATCAAGCGAAGAATGTCTTCCTAGTCGATCAATAATAGGCAACTTTTTATGAAGATGAAAAGTGCGATTCAGATGGATGTAAAGGGTAGCTGTCTCCTCTGGCAGTTGCTCATAAGCTATTTTATAACTCCTTAAGGAATTATAATATCCTCTTTGGCGATGATCTCTCCTGCTTACAACATATTCCTTTCCTTTTTGAAAAAAGTCCGTATAAGCAATCCAAAAAGGAAGACGATACTTATGATAACGAATAAATTTTATCACATATTTTTGATCTTGGCTGGCAAAAACATAGACTTGACATCCCTTGCCCAAATAATGAAAAGGCTGATCCAAGATTGCCATTATTTCTTTTTCCTGTTGAGGAGAAAAAGAGACTTCCCACTGCGATTCATGAGGAAAATCATGATAAATTTTATCTTGTCGAAATCCATCCGAAATAAGCTGCCATCCTTTTGCAATAAAAAGAGCAGACATAAGAATGAATACAATAACAAAAAACCGTTTAGATACGTTGAATAATGTAATAAATAATTTCATGATTTTTATTAGTATAAAGAATCACACTCTCTTATGCAACAAATCTTTTAATTTCCTAAAAAAGGTCGCTAAACATCAGCCCTAGAAAAAATTTACTTGTTAAATAAAAATATTTTCACTATTTCTTTATAGAAAAAGGAGTTTTCTGATGTTATCTTACGATCTTCCCCCTCCCTCTAGTCATTATGTAGAGATTATGGCTACTCTTCCAGCTTTTTACAAAGGGACGTCTCTTCTGGCAGCCATAAAAATACACAAAGATGCTCCAAGCAACGTAAGCTATGCCGACCTTCCCGCTAAAAAAGAAGACGTTCAAAAAATTTACTATCTCATTACGACTACAGGGGGTGGCAGCTGGAAAAAACTATGGAGCGATAGAAAGCGCTTATATAAAATTGGCGATGAAATCCGCTATATCCATCCTTTAAAATTTTTAGGCATTATTTATTCGAACAATGACTTAAAGCCTCACATGCTCTCCATTGTGGATCATTACTTCAAAAGAACCAATTTTATCAAAGACTTAGCATCAGCTATGGAACTGGAGCTCTCTCGAAATAATATCGATAAATATCTGGATGATTTTTCTGAGCATATAAAAGTTCCTAAAGAAATTTTTTCTCCTTATATCCAGCGTAAGGACTGGGCTGGATTGCTTCGCACTTTAGCAGAATATTAACCGTAAGTTGGTTCTATTAATTCAGGGATCATTTCAGGAATTACGATTTTGCTATTATGTTTTTCAATCATATAGCAAGCGTTTCCCGCTTCCCATACAGGGATTCCGTGTAAAAGCTGTTGCAACGTAAGTGCATGATCTTTAGGTTTTGTTTCAGAATGAATCCACGTCTCCCCGGAAGATACGGCCATGAGTTCCATAGCGGTTTGTCCGCCCGATCTTGTAATCGCAATATCACTTCGATAAAAAAGAGGGGCCACAACATCATCTTTCTGAAAAGACATTGGAACAATAGAAAAATGAGCAGGATAATCTTGCATATTTCGAATATGCTCACACAAATAATGATATAAATTGTTCTTATGAGCTTGATATTCTGAACAGTAGACAAACAGATGAGCTTTTATAGAGCTGTGTTTTTTTACAACCTTAACAAAATTATCCACATAATCTTTAGTCCCCTGAAACGAAGGTTGAGATCCTAATAAAATCACAAAAACCTTGTCTTCGGGAGGCAAGGAAAACACAAAACCATCATCATGGGTTTTAGCATGAATAGATCCTCTAGAAAAAATCGTTTTCATAACGGATGCTTCAATAGCATTTTGGGTTCGTACTAAAACGTCAATAGGTTTTTTCCGGCAATTTTTACCGATAAAATGTTTAAAACTCGATCGAATATAAAATGGCTCATATTGAATTGACTGACTAGATAAATTACAATGTTTTTTCCAAAAAAATTCCGGGGTTTCCCCTTTTTCTAAAAGAGGTTCAATAGTGATTAACTTTAAATAGCGTTTATCTTTGGAAGATAATTTCCTGATGGTACCAAAAAAATGAGTCGATTTTTTTGTAGGAAGATCTACAAGAATTTTTTCTAAAATAACATTTTTCTTTTGAAGAGAGTTCACGATTCGAATGGCCTTGATAATAGCTGAGGTGCCAATAGGCTGCGTATCGATCACGCGATCAAAATTCCCTTTCAACATCGTTTTAAGGGCATTCCAAAAAACGCAGGGCCAGAAAAGATATTCTGCCAACTTCTGAAATTTCGATAATCCAAACTGAGAAAAAACACTTCCATGTCGTTGTGCCCAATTCCAGGAATTAACACCAAACCAACCAAAAATTCTCCATATCCATTCCAGCATCATGTCTTTTCGCACAATGACAGTATTTGGATTCAGTTCTTTTAATTCCTGTTCTTTGGCAACAGCAGCCTGAATTAATCCGCCTCCTCCTGAAGAAGTAATAAGAAGAATTTTTTGCGCATCTTTAGTCATTAGCTTACGTTCTCCCCGTTTTACAATCTTTTATTAACTTGTATATAAATCTTTGTCAACAAATAGAATTTGAAAAGTTTTCATTTTTTCATTAAAGAAATAATAAAGGCAATAGAAAAATGAAACCCTATAAAATGAAAAAAAAAATTTTCATTCTACTTTTTTTTAGTCTGTTATTCATCATGGGCGTTATGGGATTTTTATGGTGGAATTATTATCCTCCTCTTCCTCCTATCGCAAACTATTCTCCAGAAACCTTGGAAACCGTTTCTCCTGTTTCTCCAAATAATACTCTTAAAATACTCTCCTATAATATCCATTTTGGTATCGGAGCAAACTGGAAAGAAAAAAAACTCGACAAACAAAATTATCTCATCCGTCTTACAAAAATTGCTCATATTTTAAAACATTTGAATGCGGACATTGTTCTTCTTCAAGAAGTGGATTTTGACTCTCAACGATCTCAAAATATTGACCAGGCTGTTTTTCTCGCTGAAAAAGCAAACTACCCTTATATTGCCAAAGGGCCGCATCAAAGAGAAAAATTTCATCCTCATCTTTATGGCATGCATGGACGAATCAATCACGGAATATGCATTCTTTCTCGTTTTCCAATTATAGAAAATCAAATGCGAGTATTCTCTTTTCCAAGAAGCATGCCTTTTTACTTAAAGTGGCTTTATACAGCTCATGGAAGTCAAAAAACCTTAATCCAAGTAGGAGAAAAACAACTGACCGTCTTCAACGTACATTTAGAACCATGGGCACAAAAAGAACGAGAAGAAGAGATGAAACTCATTACCGATTGGGCAGAAACTACAAAAGGGCCTCTCATCATTGGCGGAGATTTTAATACGACTCCTCCGGAAGCACCCGAAAAAAAAGGATATCATATGCAAGATGCTCCATGGTTTATCGATAGAAAATCATGGGATTTTTCTAATGAAAAAACTATCCACATAATAAGAAATGCAGGATTTGTCGATACTATTTCTCCAGAAAACTTTATAGAAGAACCCCGTTCTTTATCAACCTATCCTTCCGATAAGCCTCTCGAAAAACTAGATTATATTTTTGCCAAAAACTCCATTAAAATCATATATGCCTATGTTTACCAAGAAGCTGATGACGCTTCCGATCATCTGCCTATAGCTGCCGTAATAAAATTCGATTAACCGGCTAAAATTCCGCCCATTACGAGCATGCCAAGCAACCAAATGCCATTATCTATAAAGAACAGCTTAATCGGCCTTTTTTCCCATAAAACAATAGAAAATTGCGTAGGAAGAACAAATCCAAACCAAACAATAAAACCAGCCACAACCCCATCCCAAAACGAAGTGACCCCCATATATGCTTCTACTAATGCCAAGAAAAATGATAAGAATAATGAGATGATGATACCGCCTAAAAGAGAAAAAAATGTAATCTTCATCTCTTTTTCATGACGATGGATTAATTGCAGCCACAATCTCCCAAAAACATAAGGAGAATACCATAAAAAACCCAAAATGACATTGACTATAGCCGCAACTATAATCGTTAAATAATCTAAAGATATCATTGTTCTACCTTTTGGTTTTAAAAAAAAGTTATACATACAATCCTGAATCCTAGCAAGGAGAATTCTCTAAGAGATACTTCGAGAAAAAACAGAAAAAATCATAGAGATTTTTTTCAAAAATATTGTTGACGAAATTATCCTTGCTCTCTAAATGAAGAGTTATAAACTATAAACTTCAAGGGGAGAAAAAAATGAGACAAGTACAAACTGGCGATACCGTAAAAGTTCACTATTTAGCTAAAACTGGCACTGAAAAAATCTTTGATTCTAAAAATTTACCGGAACCCTTACAAATCACCTTAGGAAAAGAAGAAATTATCCCCCCCTTGGAAGATGCATTAATTGGTATGCAACAAGGGGAAAAAAAGACGATATCTATCGCCTCTGAACAAGCTTTTGGTCCCCGCATAAATGAGCTTATTTCCACTATTGACCGAAAAAAATTACCGCCGGACATAAAATTAGAAGTCGGCAAACAGCTCCAAGTGCAAAATCCGGATGGAAGTGTTTTATTGGTAACAATAATGAATGTAGATCCTCAGACAGTCACACTAGATGCTAACCACCCATTGGCCGGAAAAGATCTCACATTCGATATCGAATTAATGGAAATAATTTCTAGTAAATAGTTTGATCCTCTTTTTCCCTTGGAGAAAGATAAAAAACAGATTGTGAACAGATAAAGAAGCTGCCTTGGATCCTTTTTTCTAAGAAAACTTTCTAGATCCCTTTACTTTGCTTCCGTTTCTTCCTTTTCCTGTTACAAGCAAATAGACATTCATGCCAAATATTCACGCATCTGCTTTTAAATTTTTTTGCCGATCAAGGATAAAAAGAAACCCCATACGATGGTTTTTACAAAAAGAACTATGATTCAAAGACTTATACAGATATATCAAGTGTTTTTTTAAAAACCAACCAATTAAAATGCATCAAGATAACTTTATTAAACAACTTTATTAACGAGGTTTATTTATATTAACAAATGTTTTTGATTTTATTTATAAATAGTTTTATAATTATACAGAAAAATAAATAATATACATTAATATGTCTTTAAGAACTATACCAAAAACATCAGAGAATCCCGGTGTTTATCGTATCAAAAACCCCGAAGAAATCGAAACTCTTACAGAACAAACAGAAAATATTGCAAACCAAACACTTGCGTTAAATCAGTCTCCTAAAACCAATATTCCCCCTCAAGAAACGATCAAAATTGAATATGATGACTCCTTACAATCTCCCAGCATCTTCAATATCGTTACTTCTATCTTTACAGCTATATTCCATATCAAACACGCTGTAAACAATTCCCATAGCCGAACAACATCCTCTATTCGAAGTTTAGAAGCCCTTCTTTTTTTCTCCCAAGCAGCAACTCAAGCAATCCATTACGCATACCCTTTAGGATCAAAAGTGCTTTATTGGACAGGAATGGGGGCTGCCGCAGCAGTCGCATTAGAAGCAGGCTTAACCATACAGGAGATATTTCAACAGACTTCTTTTGAAAAAACCTTTCTTTCTGATATAAAAAAACTTATAAAACTGGCTCATATACAAAATCAGGACACACAGAAAATAACAAAAAAAGTACAAAAATACATTTCCTCTGTAAAATCCAAAAGAACACTTTATCAAGAGCTATTATCCTCAAAAGAACAGGCTCGTTTTCAAGAATTTGTGGAAACGTTATCTCAACTAGACGTTTCCAATGCTGCTGGAAAAGAAGCCTTACAAACACTCTTATCTCAAGGTCTTTTTTTTGCGCTAAAACTCCTTCAAAAGAAATATCTGGATTTCTCTCCCCCCGAACAAGATCATCTTAACCAACTGGATTCTCTTATACAGCATGAAACTAAAATCAAGATTCTACAGAGAAAAATTAATGAACTTGCTAAAAAAGTGGGAAAACCGTTTTCTCAAAAACTAGCCCAAAAACTCCCTAATATAATTACTCAGCTAACTCCAGAGAATTTTATCACTGCAGCACCCCATATCCAATTGAAGACCCTCCAAAAAGCCGAAAAGCTTTTTCACAACATTCTAAAACAAAGTTATAAGCAAAAAATCATTCATATCGTTTCTCTGTTTATCTCTGCAGCTTTAATGACTACTTTTTTTGTTCTCGGAGGATGGAGCTTTAGTGGCATTGCAGGACTGGCATTACTGCTCGTGATCCTCGCCGGAATCGGCATTCGCTCCTTGCTCATAGCCGGATGGTTCAACAACCCCAAAAAAGGGTTTAGTTGGAACATCGCCTATAATTCTTACATGGATTATATAAGAAACTTCTCACATCAAGCTCGAAAAAGACCTACAACTCCTCTGACATCCAGTATTGAATTATCGTAGACAACCTCTATCTCCTTCCAATAATTTTTCAGAAAAATAATGCACAGAAAAGAAAATATGATAACATGAACAAAAATTATGAGGTTTTTTCATGTTAAATTCTAAGATACAACTCTCTTTAAATAATCAAGTAAATGCTGAATTTTACTCTGCCTACTTATATCTATCTATGGCCGCTTATTTCGAAGCACAGGGCTTAAAAGGAATGTCCCACTGGATGAAAAGACAGGCAGAAGAAGAAATATCTCACGGCATGAAAATCTTCAACTATATCTATGATCGGGGTGGCCGGGTCACACTCACCCAAATAGAAACTCCCCCCTCTAATTGGAAATCTCCTCTAGAAGTATTTCAGGAGTCTTTTAAGCATGAAACCCATGTAACCAAACTGATTCATGACCTTGTAAAATTAGCGCAAAAAGAAAATGACATTGCAACAGAAAGCTTTTTAGATTGGTTTGTCCAAGAACAGGTCGAAGAAGAAGCCTCTGTAGCCACAATTATCGACCAATTACTTTTAACCCAAGAAAACGGCGCCAGCATACTTTTTATCGACAAACATCTTGGCGAAAGAAAAAATGACTAAATCTCAGCAAATGAGCGATCTCAAAACAGAAATCGTTCTTTGTAAAAAATGTCCTCTTTTTCAATCGAGAAAAAATGCAATTCCTGGAATCGGATCTTATCATTCCAAAATTTTTATGATTGGAGAAGCGCCCGGAAAGCAAGAAGATGAAGAAAAAAAACCTTTTATAGGCAGATCCGGCACTATTTTAGCGCAATGGCTCTCCTCAATACATCTTCTTAGAAAAGACATTTATATTACGAATATCGTCAAATGCCATCCTCCCAACAATCGAGATCCCAGCTCCCTAGAGATTTCTACCTGTTTTGCTTACCTCATCCGGCAACTAACTATTATTCAACCCTCGTTAATCCTCACGCTCGGCAGGCATGCCGCCAAAGCTCTTTTTTCCCTTTGTTCTCTCCCTTTTACTTCCTTGCAGAATCATCACGGCAAACTCTATTCTATCACTCTTTCCTATGGAACGGTAAGATTGATTCCTCTTTTCCATCCCGCAACTTTATGCTACAGGCCTAGTATGAAAAAAATCTTATATTCCGACATGCAAAAAGTTGCCAAACATATTCATTAACCAAAAATTTTTACATCTTAAACCTCTTGTATTAAACGTATTGCAAACTTAATTAGCAGTCTAGGCGATAAAGTGCTAGATAAATAATTTCTTTTTTTTTATACTCAAATTTAGAAAAACATTTAGGAGGTTATTATGAGAAGACCAACACTTTTACCATCACTCTTTGATGAGATAGATACTATGAGAAAATCTTTTTTTGGAGATGAATGGGATACATTTCCTCTCATTTCCAAGTCAGAAGCTTCCGGGCTCAGCGTCTACGAAGATAATGATAAAATTTATGTAGAAGCTGCCGTTCCCGGTATTAAGCCTGAAAATATCAACATCACCTTCGAAAAAGGAGTGCTCATCATTAAAGGAGAAAGCAAGGAAGAAAAAAAAGAGGTCAAATACCATATGAAGTCCGCTTCTTGCTTTTATTACACCCTTCCTCTCCCTGAAAGAATTGATGAATCTCTTGCACCGGAAGCCACTTGTAAAGAAGGAATTCTTAAAATTGCTTTCAATAAAAGCAAAAAAGAAAAAGCAAAGAAAATTGAAATTAAAGTCGAATAAGCAAAAGCTTAGACCATTTCCTCTCTGTATGAAAAAATGATGGACTGCTTGAAAAAGGCTCCCTTATCGGAGCCTTTTACCTTACCAGCATTGATATTCTCTTCCTAAAAAAGACGTTTTTCAATGTAATTTGATACAAGCTCTTCTCTAATTTCTAAGCTAAAAAACTTTTTCTTATCTGGAATAAAATTCCATCATAAGAATCGTAAAAGGATTTTTAACAAGAGGAACTATTTATATCCAGGATCTCTAGCTGGAGTTGAGAAACAACCTTTGAAAATTCAGAACTTTTTACCCACAAAAAAAGAAAACATTCTCCCGGAAATAATTCTAGAGAATAACATCTAATATGTTCTATTAGTTCAAATTTGTGTGCTAACAATCGAATTAAGTCTCTTTCATCTTCTAAACATTTTTTTTTCAGCAAGAGTGTACAATCATGTAGATTTTTTCCAGGAAACATCCTTTGATTCTTTTGCGCAACTTCTTCAGTTTCCCGATACCATCCATTCCGTAGATGCAAACAAACTTGCTGATAGATTTTCAGCAACTGTTCAGAAGAACAAAAAGAAGATTCATTCCGACCCTGAATCATAAAGAACAATCTAATTTGAGACCCACGAAAACCACAACCATTAATAGGCCATGCTGATTCAAAAATTCTCTGAGCATTCTGGCTAATAATATCGAAAATTTTCATAGAATGTCTATCTTCTCCTAAATCCAGCTTTTTAAATCTTTTTCTAACAACAGGCTGTTGTTTCAAGACACTGGCTAAATCACAACAAGATTTTGGCACCTCCGCCATGGTTCTATAACCACAGATTTCAGCTATAGACATAAAACACCTCTTTAAACACCGATAAAAGAAGTTTACTCTATACAAGCAATTTTCTCTATAGACAATTGAAAAATAGCATTCCACTAAAACTGGATAAAAAGAATTATTGGATAAAATTGATAGTTATTTATAATATTTTTTAAGACTCTCTCCCAAAGATAATAAAATGTCTTTTTTAGTAGGAATGTTTTTATTTCTTCTATTATTTCAATATTGTTTCATTAAAAAACATTCTCATTACTCTTTTGTTACATATGGATTAAGCCTTATAATAGCTTTTTTTATAGCCTTACAGATTACTTTCTTGTTGATCGGATTCTCTTCTATTTCACTCTCTTTATCTTTTATCCTCTTGTTGTTCCTACAAGGATACATGATTGCGGACATTGTTCTTTTCAAATTCAGAAACATTCGAATGCAATTTTCTTTTCTACGATTTCTAAAAAGTTTTAATTCTTTTTATCATTCTGCAAAAGAACTCCCACGTAAAGAAACCTATCATATTATTCTTGGGACATTCATCTATGATTTTATTCTCTATCAATTTTTCCAAGATTCTATAAACAACTGTCCCTCATCATTATGGATCACTATTTTTGTCTGTGCCGGTATTGCAAGTATCTTTGGATTTTTAAAAATGGAAAAATCTTCCCGCTATTTCATCACCCCTGTTTTCTTCTTGGACGAAGCCTATTATTGTAAAAAACTATTGTCCCTTGTCAGAAGAAAAAACAAAAAAAAGATGCCGATTCATTTTAATGAGGAAAAATCCCATTTTCTTTCGTCCCAATACCCCTTATTACGATTCTCGGAAGGATTTTCAGGTCCGCAAACTTTCTCTACAAAATTTTCAAAAGAAAAACCTCATCTCATTTTTATTTTCATGGAGTCGTTCAGAACAAAAAATATTGGATCTATTCAAGGAGAAATAGGCGCTAGCCCCTGTTTTGACGCCTATGCTAAAAAAGGTATTTTATTTAAAAATTTTTATGCCAACGGTGTTTTAACCCATAAATCTTTCTTTTCCTCCTTTTTCGGGATTTTCCCTCCTTTTTCCATTTCCAACCTTGCCAAATATGATGATTATCCTCTCATTGGCCTTCCCCAGATCATGAAAAGTTACCATTACAAAACAGCAATGATTCATAATGGGAACCTTACCTTTGAAAATCAGCTCTCTTTTTTTAAAAACCATGGTTTTGACGAGGTCATCGGCAAAAAGACCATTGAAAAAAAATTCTCTCATTCTTTGTCTACCAGCTGGGGATTGCATGATGAATACCTCATGCAATACGCAACTGATTGGCTGGAAAAACAGACCTCGTCCGTTTTTTTAAGCCTGTTTACAATTTCTAATCATCACCCCTGGCATAAACCGGATTATTTTAAGTCTCCTTCATTTCCTGCATCCGGCACATATTCTCGCTTTTTAGAAACCTTTCATTATAGCGATCATGCATTAGGTCTTTTTTTAGATACCCTCCAGAACAAAGGCTTCTTAGAAAAATCATTAATATTCATCCTGGCCGATCATGGTCAACCCATGGGAGAACATAATAAAAATTATTCCAATCAAAGATACTTGTACGAAGAAAATATTAAAATTCCTCTGCTTATTTTAGGTGCTGATATACAACCTCACGTAATCAATGATATTGGCTCCCAGGTAGATCTTCTTCCAACTGTGATGGATCTTTTACATCTCGAGGGTTTTCATCACAGCATTGGCAAAAGTTTAGCCCGAAATATTCCGAAAAACGTCTATTTTAACAATCCTTATGAACAGGGGTACTTCGGGTTACGAAACGGAAACAATAAATACATATACAACATTACGACCGAAGATCATTTTCTATATGATCTATCTATAGACCCCCAGGAAACCTGCAATCAATCTTTTCAGGACTATGAAAAAACAAAAACCCTGCACTCTCAGGCTAAAGAGTTTTATAATTTCTTTAATGAGCTCTATCAAGAAAAGCGATTTACTCCTCAAATGAGCGGCACCCCCCAACTGATCTTAAAGAACACTACCGATGAAAAACTCATCGATACTTTGAAAAAAAATCCACATCCCTTCCTCATAGAGATCTCACATAGCAAAATAACAGATAAAAGTTTGATACAAATTGCAAAAATGGTTCCCAATCTTTGTATATTAAAGCTCAACCATTGCTCTCTAATCACCGATAAAGGCATGGCCTATTTGGTAAGAAAATGTAAAGGCTTAATGAGTTTATCTTTGAACCATGCATACCAACTCAGTAATAAATCGATCCTTTCCATAATGAAACACTGTCCATACCTGGAAGAACTCTCTTTAGAAGGAGTTTACAAACTTACCGACAAGGCCTTTCAAGAAAAAAACTCCTCTTTGATCCGATTAAATATGCATGGATGTAAAAACATTTCTGATAACGGCCTTTTGCATTTAAAATGCAGTCCGTATTTGGAATATATTCATCTTAGCTGCCTTCATATCACAGACGAGGGATTAAAAATCCTAGGAGAAAAATATAAACACCTACAACAGGTCATCCTTTGGGATGCAGAAAATATTTCGGAAAAAGGTATCGAAGCCATCTATAACACAAATCCCCAGTTAAAAACATTTTCCATCAATCATCACTAGGATCTTTTCTCTCGTCTTTTTTGATCCATCCGTAAGCAGGTTGTACGTTATGAGTAGGATGAACACCATCCATAAAGCAAATAGTTTCATCCTCAGAAATCTCTCTTCGCAGTTTTTCGTATTCTAACAACCATTTCAATTGTTGTTCCTTATCTGCTTTGCCTGGTATAAAAGCTGGCTTTTTGTAAGAAAATCCGTGTCTTTGCAATCCGTTTCTTAGACCAGAGACAGTGTAAGTGATCCCAAACGTAGCTTCTATGTGCGCTACAATGTCCTTGACATAGAGATAAACAGTCTTTGAAGATATTCTTCAAGCAGTACAGATTGTTCAAAAGACAGTTTTTCTACTGACCCGCCACTTTGGGGCTTTAACTTCTCGGATTCTTTGTATTCGATAATATGATTTCGGATTGCATCATCAGAGAGCAATAGAGCCTCTGCGATCGCGGGGATGGACATCCTTTATCGTAGAGCAATACAGTCTATCACATATTCGACCATCTCGTTCTCGTTTATGTTAGATCTTGAGCTGAACTCTTTCTTCATTACTTAAAAAAGTCATTTTTTGTTCTTGAATTTCAGGAATTATCAATTTCATTCCTGAAATTATTGATGTAAAACTTCGGAAGAGGAGGGATTCGAACCCCCGGACCCTTGCGGGTCTTCTGTTTTCAAGACAGACGCAATCGGCCGCTCTGCCACTCTTCCCTTTAACAAGAAACATTCCCTGTATAACGTTTTATTCTATGATATTTGGTTTTTTTCTAGGAAGAAGAATTTACAATAAATTCGGAAAAGGAATGGCTAAAACTGAGCCAAGAACCGATTATCGTTCTCCGTAAAGCGGCGAATATCGCTAATGCCATATCGCAGCAAAGTAAGCCTTTCAATGCCTAATCCAAAAGCATACCCCTGATATTGTTCCGGATCTATTCCTCCGGCTTTTAACACTTCTGGATGAATCATTCCTGCCCCGATCACTTCAAGCCATCCGGAAAACTTACACAAACGACATCCCCCTCCATGACATTGGGTACATAAAATATCGGCCTCGATGCCCGGCTCTACAAAGGGAAAATAGCTAGGACGATAGCGAGTTTTGATCTCCTTTTCAAACAATCTTCTCCATAATTCGTCCAGAGTAGCTAGGAGATCTGCGAAGGTAACATTCTTATCAATATAAATCCCTTCAATCTGATGAAAGAAGATATGAGATCGTGCTGATACCGTTTCATTGCGAAAACATCGTCCTGGAGCCACCATACGTATTGGAAGAGGATTTTTTTCCATAACACGCACTTGAACATTACTGGTCTGAGTGCGCAATAAGAGATCATGAGTGATATAAAAAGTGTCTTGCATATCACGAGCAGGGTGATCTTTAGGAAAATTCAGGGCTTCAAAATTATAAAAATCAGAATCCACATCAGGACCTAACTGGACGGAAAATCCCATATCAATTAAAACATCGACAACCTTATATAACATTTGGGAGACAGGATGCAATCGACCTAAACGACGTCTTTTTCCTGGTAAAGTAACATCGATCTTTTCTTTTTGCAATTTTTGATCTAACTCCGCACTATTGATCTTTTCCATTAATTCATGGATAGCAAGAGCAATCTCATTTTTTAAAAGATTGATCGATTTTCCTAAAATAGGCTTTTGAGCATCTTCCGCATCTTTTAAAGAAATCATTAAAGCGCTTACAGAACCTTTTTTTCCCAGGTAACGCACTTTCAACTCCTCTAAGTCCTTGGAAGTAACGACACGCCCAAGGTCCTCAGAGAACTTTTCTCGAATAGAATTTATTTCTTTTTCTATGCTCATTTAGCAACAAGCGCTTTTTTAGCTGAGGTTGCAACTTCTCCAAATACTTTTGGATCATGTATGGCCATATGGGCCAATAGTTTTCGGTTGATCTGGCATCCAGCTTTCGACAACCCTTGAATCAGCTTACTATAAGAAATACCATGCATTCTAGCCGCAGCATTAATACGTATGATCCAAAGACGTCGAAAATCTCCTTTCTTCTTTTTACGATGCTCATAATTAAAAGCCATCGCTTTCATCACAGCATCTTTTGTCAGACGAGTATGGTTTTTTCGGTCTCCCCAAAAACCTTTTGCCCTTTTAAAAAGACGTTTTCTACGTTTCTTGGAAGCCACAGCATTCGTGACCCGTGTCATAAACAATTACTCCCGTTTTATATTTTACCTATTAAGCGTTTATAGGTTTTTTCAAATGATTTAAATACTATTTGGGCACGTGCTAAGCGCCTTTTTCTTTTTGATGCTTTTTTAGTTAATATATGCCGAAGCCCCGGACGGTGTCTCTTTAATTTACCTGTTCCAGTCTTCTTAAATCGGCCGACGACAGACTTATTAGTTTTCATCTTAGGCACAATACATTCTCCTCTTATTTTTTCTTACTCATTGGTGAAAGGACAAGTGTAATCATCCTTCCCATCTGTTTCATTGGCATTTCGACACTTGCCACATCAGAAAGATCCTCACACATTTTCTGCATTACTTTCGTTCCTAAATCCATATGCAACATTTCTCGTCCCCGAAACATACACGTCACTCGTACTTTCAGTCCTTTTTCAATAAATTCTCTTGCCCGCTTTTCCTTTGTCTGAAAATCATGCACATCAATATTCGGTTTCACTTTGATTTCCTTCACCTTGATCTGGTGCTGTGCTTTCTTACTTTCCTTCTCCTTTTTTGTCTGCTGATATCGATATTTTCCATAATCAATAATCCTACACACAGGAGGAGTAGTATTAGAGGCCACTTCAACGAGATCCAATCCCATAGATTCAGCCCTTTTCAAAGCATCTTTACTGCCCATGATTCCTAACTGCGCCCCGTCCGGTCCAATGACACGCACAGTAGGAGCTCGTATAGCTCTATTAACTTTCAAAACTTATCTTCCTTTGATACTGTTTTTTCTTACTCTATCATCGAGGCGATCCACAGGGGAAGGTTGTTATCTATGAAAACCTTACTAAAGACCCAATGCACCTTAACGTTCTCGATCTTATTCAAAATAAGAAGATTACCCTAATTTATGGTTCTTGTGCAATCATTTTTTGTTATCGTCTATTGCTAGAGACCATCAGCATAAAAAAGAAAAGAAGAATGTGTTCTTAATTCTCTTATTTTTAATGGGATATAGCTGACTCGAACAGCTGACCTCCACGATGTCAACGTGGCGCTCTAACCAACTGAGCTAATACCCCAAAAGGATAAAATCATATGCCATATCAAGATAATTTGCAAAATATTCTCCTGAAAAAAGTAGTATTTACTCTACAAAATGACATCCGCATGATTTAGGATTGGAATAAGCGGCTAAAGCTATTAAATAAGCAGTTTTTAAAAAATTTCTTTCTACAAAAAAATCGTGCATGGGTAATTGTTCATACAAAAAAGATAATTGCTCGACTGCCAGAAATAATTTTTCTTTGGATCTTTTTACTCCCACATTTTGCCACATCATGTTTTGCACAGTTTGTATAATAGAAGGAGAAAAATGCCTTCGAACCTTTTTCCGCGAAAGATTCAGACCGTTCTCTATTTTCTCCTCCATAGGTATATTCTGCGCTGCTAACACCCCTAAATAAAGCGCTTCCAATAAGGAAGTAGAGGCCAAGCGATTGGCTCCGTGAATGCCGCTAAATGCCACTTCTCCAGCGGCTCGAAGCCCCTGAATATTGGTACAACCGCAAGAATCCACGCGAATACCCCCTACATGGTAATGTGCTGCAGGAACTACAGGAAGGTCTTCTTGCGTCAGATCAAATCCCCTTTGCATACACTGCTCATAGATCCAGGGAAAACGTTTTCGAAGATAAGCACTATCTTGATGGCAGATCGATAACCAAACATGATCTGTCTGATCTCGGTTCATTTGCTGTAAGATCGCTTTAGCAACAATATCTCTAGGGGCTAAATCTTTTTGTTCATGATATTGATGCATAAAAGGCTGCCTAGACACATCGAACAAACGAGCACCGGCCCCTCGCATCGCTTCCGATATCAAAAAACGGTCTTTGGAAGAATATAATGCAGTAGGATGAAATTGGACATATTCGAGACCAGCTAATTCTGCTCCAATATGTGCAGCCATACCAATTCCTTCACCTAAAGACGGTAAAGGATTCGTCGTATGGCAAAAAAGCCTTCCTACTCCCCCTGTAGCTAAAATAGTCTCCGGAGCAAAAAAGGGATAAGCATAAGCAGATGTTTGTTTTCGTATCCAAACTCCTACACAGCGATCATTATGTTTGATCAACTCCAAAGCTTGATGTTGCAAAAACAGTTGCACATTAGATATTTTTTCCAAAGCTTGAGCAAGATAGGTCATGATGATTTTTCCAGTCCTATCACAACAATGCAAAATACGCGGCATAGAATGTCCGCCTTCCAAAGCTAAGGAAAAATTTTTATCGATACGATCAAAGGGAACATTCAATTCGCGGATTAAAAATTCTTCCACAAAGAGCGGCGCCCGAATCGTAAAATCCAAAAGAGCCTTTCGATCGCAAATCTGTCCTGCCCGCATTATATCGTGAAAGAGCAGCTCGGGGGAATCTCCCTCTCCCCTATAGACAATTCCTCCTTGAGCATGAGATGAATTAGAATCCGAAATATTCTTTTGAGAGGAAAAAAGAGCGACACGAAACCCTCTTTTACCTAAGATGTAAGCAGCAATGGAACCACTAAGTCCTGTTCCTATAATAATACAATCATATTGCATAGAAAATCTATCATATCATGAGAAGAAAAAAACAGATGCATAATATTTTGGACGTTCTCTTTCAAGATCTATTCTAGAAAACTTTTGGCAATTATTTTTCGACTTTGGAATCTATAATATAATGCAAACTTCCTGAAGATATTTTTTGATAGGGAGAAAACAGTACTTTTACCGAAGAGATCTTTTGTTGGTGATAGTAGGCAATGACTTCGTCGCGAATCGTCTCAATTAAATCAAGCGTCACAGGTTTTTGAAGATATTTTTGCATTTGTCTTTTAAAATTTTCCTCTTGAGGGATCTTGACTCCTACAATATAAATCCCTTGCCTATCCGCCCTCTCTCTTCCATCGCCAGTATGGGAATAATCTGTAAAAATTAACGCTCGCAATTGTTTTACCAACACCTTTTTCCGATCTACTGAAATGATTTCCTCCTCTGGCTGAACGCTTTTTCCCCGATCATAGGGAACTTCCTTAGGAGCTATATCTTCATATCGCTGAGCTATTTTCGAATTTTCCGTCGAGAGAAGGCAAAAATTGCTGCACAGGATTGTTCCCATGAGAAATCTCTTTAAAATATCCCTTTGCATAGTTTCTCTCTTCTTCTCCTGTTTTATAAAACAATAATTTTAGTTGTCAACGTATTTACTAGAGTGCCCTCTCTGTGCTATACTAGTTTATCTTATGAAATATTATTCTCACCTAGATCTGGCCAAGGCCTTATGGGTACACCATCTTCAAGAAAAAGATTATGTCATTGATGCCACTTGCGGAAATGGGCATGACGCACTTTTTTTAGCAAAAAGGATCCCCAAGGGAAAACTATTTCTTTTTGATATCCAACAACAGGCGTTAGAGGCCACGCGTACATTGCTTGAAGGAGAGTTCCCGTCCGGAGCTCCCCACATTGATTTTTTTCATGCTTCTCATGAAGATCTTTCTATAGCGGCTAAAGACCAACCTCCTTCTTTGATCGTCTACAATTTAGGATATCTTCCCGGATCGGATAAAAAGATCACAACCACCGCCTCCTCTACTATAAAAAGTCTTGAAAGCGCCCTTTCCATCCTAGCTCCCGAGGGAGCTATTAGCATTATGTGCTATCCCGGACATCCGGAAGGAAAAAGAGAATCAGAAGCAATTTTCGAATTTTTGCCTAGACTTGATCCGGGGCTATTTGCTATCTACCAGTGTCAAAATTACTGTAAAAATAATGCTCCCTTTCTAATATGGATAAAAAAAACAACCCTTTGACATCTTTCCTTAAAAAAGAGATTTTTTAGTGTAATTTGATAAAATCTTATTTCTTTTTTCTAAAAAATCGTAAAAGAACCTTTCTTCTTATGAGGTAATTTTTTGACCGACTCTTTTCAGGACTAAGGACAGGATAAAAGAAAGAGCAGTAAGAAGAATAATGCTCGGCCCTGTAGGAAGATTATATTCATAGGAAATGAATAGTCCAAAAAAGGAAAAAACAACACCTAAAAAGATAGCGGACATAATAATTTTATATAAAGAACGAAAAGCCAAAAAACCGATCGCTGCAGGAAGAATTAATAGAGCGATCACCAATATGAGCCCTACAATTTGAATCAGAGTAACAACGGTCAGGGCCACAATACATAAAAGAAGCATATAATAACCGCTTGAAAAAACTCCTCGCATATACGCAAATTCTTCATCGAAACAAACTGCGACAAATTGCTTATAAAAGGTAAATACAACCATGAGGATGATCCCATCTAAAAGGGCAATAAAATAAATATGTTTGGAAGCTATCAGCAAAACATTTCCAAAAAGATAGCTCATTAAATCGGTACTGTATCCCGGTGTTTTGCTTATAAAAAGTATCCCCAGAGCCATACCGCTGGCCCAAAGAGCGCTAATAATAACATCTTCGTTCTGTTTCGATTTAATGCTCACATACCCAATAATCAACGCAGAGATCAGAGCTGCGGCCAAAGCCCCTACAAGAGGGCTTTTTTGCATAAAATAGGCAATTCCCATGCCGCCCAATACTGCATGCGCTATACCGCCTGATATGTAGCCGATACGTCTCGCCACCACAAAAGGGCCGATGATACCACAAGCAATGCAGGCTAAGACAGAGCCCAATAAAGCTCGTAATAAAAATGGCTGTTGCATGATCTCTATCATCTTATTACAACCTCCTAGTCCTTAAACAAAATAACACTCAAAGCCTCAAGATAAAAAACCACGTTTAGCGTACCACGAACAAAAGAAAAAAAGAAAGACCTAGGAATTTATCAAAAGACATCTCTCATTGATAATGCTGAATAAATCGGATCGGGGTCTTATATATTTCTTGTAGAAGAACATCGGTAAGCTGAGAAGTTTTATGACAGACTAAAGTGATATTAAGACAGGCCACTCGATGGACATAATGGGAAATCAGCCCTATATCATGAGAAACGACAATAATCGTCACTCTTTCATTAAGCCTTTTTAATAAATCGAAAATATTTTCTTCTGCCTGAGGATCTGTGCTGGAAACCGGCTCATCAAGTAAAAGGATCTTTGGATCACAGACTAGAGCACGAGCAATCAGCACTCGTTGAAACTCGCCTCCGGAAAGCATCCCAATAGGACGATCTTTCCAAGAAGAGATTTCCAATTCTTCCATGATTTTAGCAACCATCGCTTTATCTTTCTTTCTATAAAATCCTCCCCATGAGGTTTTTCCCAGTCGCCCCATCAGGATCATGTCCCTTACAGAAATAGGAAAATGTTTTTCGCAGGTAGAAAATTGCGGGACATAACCGATCTCGGTACGCATAGTTTTAGGAGACTTTCCTAAAACAACAATCTTCCCTTTTACAGGTGAAATCAATCCTCCCATCAATTTAATCAAGGTGCTCTTGCCACCCCCATTAGGACCCACAATTCCCAAAAATTCTTTCTCATGAATTCGGAGATTAATGTTATCGAGTATTTTAACCCCTTTTTCATAGAAAAAGGAGAGTTTTTGTATGTCAATGACTATCTTGGGCATCATGAAAAGAGTGGATTAATTGTTGCGTAAAATCTTCCATATTTAAAATATATTTTTCTGCCAAAGGATCTGCCACAATAATCTTTGCTTGAAGAGCCTCTGCAATAACACGAGCATTTTTCTGATCGAATTGTTTTTGAACAAAAATGGCGGAAATATTTTCTTTTTTAGCTTCGGCAATAATCGCTAAAATATCGCGAGGTCCAGGATCTTTCCCCTCTTTTTCTATAGCTAATTGAAGCAATCCGTATCTTTTAGCAAAATATCCCCATGCGGGATGAAATACTAAAAAAGCCCTCCCCTTAAAGGGCGACAATTGCTTTTGCAATTTTTCATCTAACTCAGACAATTTTTTTTGAAAACTGAGGCAATTTTTTTGGTAGATTTGTTGGCGATCTGGATCGATAGAGACTAAACTTTGTACAATCCTCTCGCACATGCGGATAACATATAAAGGGTTCATCCAAACATGGGGATCTTCTTCATGGGAAATCGGCAGATCCTCGGTAACGTCGATCACACGAAGATGCGGAGCATTCTTTTGCATTTTGTCCATCCACATGTTCTCAAAGGGAACTCCTATTTTATAATAAAGATCTGCTCTCCCTAAGGCTTCTATCTGTTTCGGCATCGGAGCATATGTTTCAGGACTTTGGCCTGGAAGGACCATCACTTGTACATCGATATAATCTTTGCCGATCTCTTCTACAAAATTCTTCAAGGGCAAAATAGAAACAAAAACAGAGATTTTTTCTTTCTTTTCGATAGGCTTCTTTTGAAAACATCCGTTACAACTCAAAAAAATACCTAAAAACAACAAACGATAAAAAAGATTCATCGATCTACGTCTCTTTTGTGTTAAAAAAAATAACTATATGGTAATGATAATGATAAAGTAAAAACATCTTTTTTAGTACAAAAAAGCTCTAGAGAGAAAAAACCATGAGTCAACGAAATGCTCTTTTAGTCCAGTTGCAACAAATCCAAAAAGAAGAGGGATATCTACCGAAAGAACGCTTGATAGAACTCTCTAAAAAAACAAAAATCCCTATGATCACGATTTACGAAATTGCCTCTTTTTATTCTTTTTTCCGTCTGAAAAAAACCGGTCAACATATCATTAGAGTATGTCATTCGCCTTCCTGTTTTATGAAAGGATCTCACAATCTTCTAGAAGCTATTAAAACCCTATTAGGTATTTTGCCGGGAGAAACAACCTCCGACCGAAAATTTTCTCTTGAGCTGACTTCTTGCATAGGCTGTTGCGATCAGCCTCCGGCTATGATGATCGATGACACCTTGCATACAGATGTTACCATAGAGAAATTAAAGGAGATTTTCGATCAATGCAAATAACAAACACGACTCATTTTACTTCGTTGACAAAAGCGCTTTCTTTACAACCTCTAGAAATTATCCATATGATCGAAAAGGCAAATTTACGCGGCCGAGGAGGAGCCAATTTCCCTACAGCGACCAAATGGAAATTTGCACTTAATGCCCCCAGATCAGAAAAACATCTGATCTGCAATTTTGACGAGGGAGAGCCCGGTACTTTTAAAGACAAATTCATCGCTGATAACAATCCTGATCTTCTCATCGAAGGCATTGCCATTGCTTCTCTAGCGATTAAAGCACAAAAGGCTTTCATCTATTTACGAGGAGAATATCATTATCTCCAACAATCTCTAGAAGCCGTTATTCAAAAATATCAAAAACAATTAGATCTTATTCCTCTTACTATTTCTATTGTACTTGGTTCTGGAGCTTATATTTGCGGAGATGAGACTTCTATTATGAATTCCATAGAAAATATACGTCCCGAACCACGAACAAAACCCCCTTTTCCTGCTCAAAAGGGCTTATACGGAACTCCAACCTGTATCAACAATGTCGAAACCCTTGCCAATGTTCCTCTTATTATTGCAGGCGGCTGGAAAGATTTACGTTTATTTTCGGTATCCGGATGTGTTCAATTCCCAAAAATATACGAATTTCCAGAAAATATTACGGCAAAAGAACTCTTTGATGTCGCAAAACCTACTGCCCCCTTAAAAGCGCTTTTCTTCGGTTGCGCAGGAGGATGCGTACGATATGATCCTTCTCTTCGTCTAGGCATAGAAGAACTAAAAAAACATGGAGCCATGTTCGGTTCTGCGACTATTATTGCAGTCGATATCCACCAAAGCATCCCCAAGCTATGCCGAAATATCTTACAATTCTTTGTCCATGAAAGCTGCGGAAAATGCACTCCTTGCCGCGAAGGAACAACTCGAGCTTTAGAAATGCTAGAAAAGATCATCTATAGACAGCATACAAAAAAGGATATTGACCTCTTATTATCTCTTTGTGACTGCATGACAGAAACTTCCTTTTGCGGTCTTGGACAAACAGCAGGCATCCCGATTAAAACAGCGATTAAAAATTTCCAACAGGAGTTCTGAAAATAATGAATATTCTGATCAACGGACAACAGTTACATGCAGAGGAAGGAGACACCATCTTAAATGTCTGCCGTAAAAACAGTATTGATATCCCAACCCTTTGTTTTCATCCCGATCTGTTCACCAGTGGTCGCTGCCGCATTTGCATCGTAAAAGTTCATGGAAAAATTGTCACTTCCTGTAACACCTGCGTTCAAGAGAACATGGAAGTAATAACTGAGGACCCGGAGATCTTCCAACACAGAAAAATCCTCTTAGAACTGATGATTGGTAATGCTCCCCATATCTTAGCGGAAGATAATGAAGTCACCCGTCTTGCAAAACGTTATGGCATCCACAAAGCACAATTTGCTCCAAAACAAAAAAAACATAAAGATGACACGAGCGGCTGTCTTGTCTTCGACAACAACAAATGTATCCTCTGCGGACGTTGTGTCCAAAAATGTCAGATTACTCAAGGAGTCTATGCTATTGGTTATGGCAACCGCGGTGAAAAAAGTGTGATCACCACTTACCCTCATGCTGATATCAAAGACAGTGTCTGTATAAACTGCGGTCAATGTAGCGTTGTCTGCCCTACCGGAGCCATTAAGGAAAAAGACTACTCCGAAAGTGTCTACGCAGCCCTTAAAGACCCCAACAAACATGTGATCATTCAACCGGCTCCTTCCATTCGAGCCAGCATTGCGGAAACCCAAGGACTCCCTCCGGGAACCATCAGCACCGGACAATTAGTCACCGTTCTAAAAATGATGGGCTTTGATAAAGTCGTCGACACAAATTTCGGAGCAGACCTAACAATCATTGAAGAGGGAACAGAACTCATCGAACGAATACAAAACAAGGGGCCTCTTCCCCTTATTACCTCCTGCAGCCCCGGTTGGGTGAAGTTTATAGAACACTTTTATCCGGATATGCTGCCTCTCGTCAGTTCCTGCAAAAGCCCTCAACAAATGACAGGAACCCTTATTAAAACATATTATGCCCAAAAAAATAATTATGATCCTAAAGACATCGTCAGTGTCAGCATCATGCCCTGTGTCGCTAAAAAATTCGAAGCCAAAAGACCGGAAATGCATACTTCTGGATACCAAGATGTCGACTATGTTTTGACCACCAGAGAAATGGGCCGTATGATCCAAAAAATGAACATCGATTTTCAATCTCTTCCGGAAACCCCTTTTGATTCTTTCATGGGAGAATCAAGCGGTGCTGCTGTAATTTTTGCTGTTACCGGCGGAGTCATGGAAGCAGCATTACGATTCGCTTCTGAAGTTTTAGAGAAAAAAACACTCGAAGCCATCGACTATAAGCAAGTACGAGGCCTTCAAGGGATAAAAGAAGCGACCTTATCTCTAGGAGGCATGGATATCACTGTTGCTGTGGCTCACGGGACCGGCAACGCACACAAGCTTATGCACCTTATACAAGAACATCCTCACAAATACCATTTTATCGAAATTATGGCCTGTGAAGGAGGTTGTATCGGTGGAGGAGGCCAACCTATCCCAACTACTAAAAAAATCATCGCCAAAAGATCGGAAGCCGTGTACGCCATAGACAAACATCTTCCTTATAGAAAATCGCAACAAAACCCTGAAATCATTCAGTTATACAAAGATTTTTTAGGAAAGCCCGGCGGCGAATTAGCACACAAATATCTTCACACCCATTATAAAAAAAGAAGCCTCTATTAGATGACAGGACCTGTTTTTATGGTAGAAAACAGCTCTCTTATTATTGAACTAGACGATTAAGTTAGGATATTTTTTTATTAATGCTTTTCCATGATCGCTACGGAAGAAGAAGAACCAATACGATCCGCTCCAGCTTCGATCATTTTTATAGCTTCTTCATGAGTCCGAATGCCGCCACTTGCTTTGACTCCAAAGTCAGAACCCACAATTTCTCGTATCAACCGAATATCTTCTATAGTCGCCCCATGGGCACCAAAGCCTGTACTGGTCTTCACATATTGGGCTCCAGAGGCCTTAACAAGAGCCGAAGCGACAATTTTTTCATCCGTTGTTAAATTACAAGTTTCAATAATCACTTTTACACTACGGCCTCTGGCTGCTTCTACCACCTGTTCCAACTCTTGTAATAATTCTTTATATTTCTTTAAGTGCAAAAGAGAGGCGTTCATCACAACATCAAGCTCTTCTGCTCCTATTTCGATCGCTTTATGTACTTGAGATACTTTCTCAGATACACTACCGGTTCCTTTAGGAAAGTCAATCACGCAGATCGGAAGGACTGAGCTCTTTTCTAATTTTTGAACGACCAATGGCAAAAAAGGCAACGAGACGCATACTCCTTTAAACTGATATTGTATCGCTTCATTTACGAACCTCTCCACATCTTTTTTAGTAGCATCTTCACGAAGAATGGTATGATCTATATAGCTTGCCAAAGCATGCATATATCTTCCCTCCTGCTTGATTTTTTATATAATATTCTTCACTATACAGGCATATGGTTTATCCAAAAAGAGGCAAAAAAATGTTTTTCTCATTTATTATAAGCCTGTTCATAGCTTTCTCCTTACATGCACAAGAGAATCAAAATTCTTCGGAAGATCTTCTTATCCAAGAAGCCGTCAAATGCTACAAAAATGCTTATTGCCCTTATTCTCATTATTCTGTGAGCTCAGCTCTGATCACTAAAGAAGGAAAAATATTTAGGGGTGTCAACGTAGAAAATGCTAGTTACTCCCCTACTATCTGCGCAGAAAGATCTGCTGTTGTCAGCGCTGTCTCAGCTGGATTCCGAGACTTTCAGACCATTGTCGTCATTTCACGAGACGGAAAAGCCACTCCTTGCGGAGTCTGTCGTCAAGTGCTCAACGAATTTAATCCGAATATACGCATCATTACAGCAGATCCTAAAGGACACAAAACCGGAGAATATTTTTTAGATACGATTTTCCCGGAAGCTTTTGGTCCTAAAAATTTAGAAAATTAATTATGTTCTTTTACGACTAAAGACAACTTTCCTTCAGCATATTTGTAAGTATACTTATCCGGAAATCTTAGATCCATAAACTCCATAATTTTTTGAGCCGTCTCCTGATCACATGAATAAGGTTCACCAGGACTGGTAGCTATATACTGTGGCCTCCCTGAGGTCGACTCGAAGACAGTAGGTCTAGACATTGATGACATAAACATTCCTTTGTTATTAAAATTTAATTTTTAAAAAATTATTCGAAATAAATTTTGAATTATTATTATTATTATTATTGAAAAAGAATAATCAACAACAAATTTTATCGCAATAGATTTAAATCAAACTATGATCAATTCTCTAAAATTACTAAAAAAAGACATACTGTTACATGATGATTGAAAAGCATTGAGTCCCTAAAACCTAGAAAGTTATACTTCCAGTTCCACCAATTTGGCGTTAACTCCCCCTAAAAGATTGAGTTTTCGCATCAATTCGTTTTTCTTTTCAATAACCCCGACTAATTCCAGAACAATCAATCCGGTATTGGAACACTGATCTAAAGTGCCGTCATGAATCCCTAAACGCGTCTTGATCATGCATCCCCAGTCCGTCAAAATTTTCTGCACCGTTACAGCTTCTTCTCGTCTTTTATCAATCAAAATAACTAATAGAGTTTTATCCATAGCAACTCCTAATAATTCTTTCCTTAATTTTGGATCATATAAGAAAAAAAAAGAAAAATCAAAAAAAATACTATCATGAATAAAAAAATCTAAAGTCCCGCTATCGTACGAATAGTTTTTATTAAATCTCTTCTCAGATCCTCTAAGAAAATTAGATTCTGCAAGATTTCATTCATTTTCTCTTCAGGATTTTCGGCTTTCGGTTCCATGAATACCGATATTCGGGTCAAAGGAGATGTTGGATTGTTTTCCAACCATGCAACAATTGTTGGCAAGTGATAGATAATACCGTCCACTGCTGTTTTAGTTCTGAGAAGAACAGGCATAAGAGCATATTGCATATTTATCGGATCTTTTCCATCATTGAATGGCTCCTTCATAAGTTGCTCATGTTTAAACGTTGAAAATAAAGAACGAATGTCCTCATGTTCCATCAGCCCCTCCGGCAATAAATCATATAAATCATCTACTCCGTCTCGTCTCATATCCTGCATACGGGCAATTTTATATCCTTCTTGCCAATTGCGATAATTATCATAAATAGGACTTGCCACAAAACGTCCCGTAAAAGCTAAAACAGATAGAGCTGTGACAAATTGAGGCAAAGAAGCAATATGGAATACATCGAGCCAAATTGCATTAGATGCAGAAACACACATTAATGCCTGACTAGGCGACTTTGCAGCAAAAGCCATTAATAATCCCGGAGAAAGATACATTTGTAATCCTGTAATAATAGAGGTAAAATTTTCTCTTAGAAATTTTTCGCTCTGCAAATACCGGATAATGCCTGGCTGCATTTGTTCACAAATAACTTTGGCATTATGAGTCACTATCAAGGTACATTTATGGATATTGCTCTTAGTCAAAATTTCTTGTTTTCTCTCTTCCGACAAAGGTAAAAATCGAGCCGCTATCCCTTGAGTTTTTAGAGAAAGAGTTTGCACAACATCCCGTATGTTCTCAGGCAAAACACCGTTGAGATCCCGGACTATTCTTCGAGGATCATCCCTGCATTGCCTTGCATATTGCAACGTAGTTTGAGCCGCTCTGACGACTTTCTGCCGTCCTAACTCTAAAGCAACTAAAACATCTGCACTATCTATAGTGCTAACACGATTATAGGCTTGATGAACTGTAGCGGATATCCTTTCCCAAAGAGAATCTTGGTCGGCTCTATCTGCTCTTACAATCGTCATTCTTAACCTCTTTCAAGAAAATGACCACTGACAGGATACATTAAACCTGTTTTTATGCAAAAAAAGATTTAAGAAGGCAATAATTTTTGAAATTCCTCTTTAGAAAATAACTTTAAAAGCGCTGCAGCGTCCTCTAGAGAAATATTTTCTTCCCGCGCTTTTTGGACAATGCAAGCAGCCCTATCGTATCCAATTCGTGCACTAATTGCAGAAATAGACATATGACAGTGCTCTATATTTTTCTGGAGTTGTTGTTTATTCACTGTAATACCTCTAATACAGGTCTCAGCAAAAATCTTGCCCCCATTAGATAAAAGGAATAGAGAATTGAAAAGGCTATGAATTAAAAGAGGCTTATAAACATGTAATTGCAAAGGAGAATCCATAAGAGCGCGAATCAATTGCTCATCATTACTGATCACCCTTTGGACGATCATCTTCATCATCTCACACTGACCAGGGTTCACCTTTGCCGGCATAATGGAAGAACCAGGCTCTACGGCCGGTAAAATCATTTCATTAAAACCGGCTTTTGGCCCTGAAGAGAGCAAAATAAAATCAGAGGCCATTTTATGCAATGCCAAGGCTAATAACCGAAAACCTCCGCTAAGCAATACTAAGGTGTCATGAAAAGAAATCGCATGGAAAAGATTTTCCGATACCGTAAAGGGAATGGAAGTAAATTCCGATAAAAACCTAGTTGCTATCAAGCCAAAATTTAAAGGAGCACCAATTTTAGTGCCGATTGCCGTTCCCCCAAAAGGGATCGCTAAAAGATTATTCAAAGCATATTTCAAATTTTTTTTTGCAAAGGATATTTGATAACGATACCCTGAAAACATATCTCCATATGTCATCGGCACAGCATCCATCATATGAGTCCGCCCGATAGTCATCGTATCGCAAAATTCCCGTTCTTTTTCAAAAACGATCTTTTCCAGTTCACCCATAATAGGCAAAAGTCTATCGGTCATAGTCTGATAAAGAGCCAAGTGCATAGCACAAGGAAAAGTATCGTTGGTCGACTGAGAAAGATTCACATCATCTAAAGGATGGAGCTTTACACCGCAGTGTTGACCGGCATAATTGGCAATCACTTCATTAACATTCATATGAGTGGGAGTTCCTGATCCGGGCTGCCAAATTGTCAAAGGAAAATGTTCCCACATCTCTCCGGCTATAATCCGATCGCAGACATGGGAGATTACCTCTTTTTTCTCATAAGAAAGAGCACCTAATTGATGATTAGCCCATGCAGCGGCTTTTTTTACAAAGGCATAGGCAACAATAAACTCCCTAGGAATCTTCTCTTCCGCTTCAAAGGAATGGTTTAAAGAACGCTGAGTCGCTGCTCCATAATATTTATCAGAGGGAATATCGATATCCCCTAAAAAATCTTTTTCTTTTCGCATAATTAAATAATCAGTAACGCAAACACAAAGGCAAAAAGGGCAAAAGATTCTACAATCCCCGCAGCAGCAGCACACTTTCCAAAAATTGCCGGCTGTTTTGCCGATGCCTGTATCGCTGTAGCAACGACCTTGCCTTGATAAATGGAACTTACCATAATTGCCAGCCCCACAAAGAACGCAATCCCCACACCGGAGAGTGGGCTAAGAGTACCCGCTTTAAGACTATTGCTCATCAAAATCATCAATACAAACCCATAAATTGCCTGGGAAGAAGGAAGCGCGGATAGACCGATAAATTTACCATGACCCTCTTCTACATGCGTCATCACTCCATGAGAAGCCATACCGGCAATTGAACATCCGATAGCACTACCTAAACATCCAAGTCCTAAAACGATACCAGGACCAACCATTGAAAAATCCATTTTTTTCTCCTAACTTTTAAAATTTTTTAAGGGATTAAACAATTTCCCGTTTCCCTCAAATGAATAATGATACCATTCTAAAAAATTGAGACGAAGACCATGAATAATGCCTCCCATAATTGCCAGAGCAATATTAATCCCATGTCCGACTAAAATAATAAATGGACCGATAAAAAAACCAAAAGAAGCCCCTAAATCATTAAACGTAGAAGCCATAATCATACCGGCCAGACCTAGAGCATACAATCGAAGATAGGATAGAACATCGGCAAAAACTTGTACCACATTCATTGCCTCTTTAAGACCGGACAATTTATTTTGCACCAACGCACCGATCATCGAAAGACTAATACCAGCATAAATAATAGGAAGTCCTATAGCAAAAGCCATAGGTTTCGATATCCAACCTAAAAAGAATATCAGCGACGTCCCTCCTACTATTGAAGGAAAATACAAATAGCCGCCGATCATAAAGATCACCCATCCTAAATTAGCCCAATTCTTTCGAAAACCTCTTAAAAGCGATATGCCAATATGAAGAACTCCCGCCAAAAGAGACAGCTCCATCATAATATTCCGTTTAAACGTATCCAAAGCAACGTATTCCATCACTTTTTCTTTTTCCCTTGCTGCTATTTCCAAAAAATCACTTCCCGACTGCGCAGTTTCTATGCCAGCAAAGGTGCTTGTCCAATACCGGTATACATCATCTTTCTCTAACAAATGATACGTTGCTTTTTTTTTCGCTAAATAATTGAGAAAAGTCGTTTTGCCCATTAAGCTATTGGGGGCAGTTCCTATGCCAAAAAAAGAACCACTGAGCCCTCCCCAAATAAGCGAACTGATCGCTAAAAGAAATATAAGGTTGATAAAACGTTTCATGGCGGCCTTTGGAGAAGGAATTTTCCAACGCAATAAAAAGGCTAAAAGAAAATATAAAAGACCATATCCGGCATCGGATGTGATCATCGCAAAAAAAACAGCAAAAGCTGCCAATACCCAATGAGAAGGATCTTTATCCACAATAGAGGGAATATCATATATTTTTACAAGATCTTCTCCCATATGAGCAATTCCCTTATTTTCCATATACGTAGGAATTCGATCCCTTTTTTCTATAGCAATCTCGACATAATCGATTGCCATTGGCTCAATCATTTTTTGAAAATGGCTAATGTGATTTTCCGGAATCCATGCTTCAACAGAAAAAAGATGCTCTTCAAGAGGAAACTCTACCCGTTTTTTAGCATCTTGCAAATTATGATGATTGAATTGAGAGACCAATTCTCTTCTTAAAAGAGAAATATAACCGGCATATTTTCGAATTTCTTCTTCAATTTTCTTGATTTCAAAATCTACAAAATAAAAACGTTCTTTTAATTCCCCTAAAGGTTTTTCGATAATAATTTCTAGCATTTTAGGGACATATATCTTCTCTTTTACCACCGCAATATAATAATCGAGATCGTATTCCGTTCCGACATAGATCAATTCTTCCGGAATTTTTACCCTCTTTTTTTTCACCGTCTTTATACAAAAAAACTGTAAAAAACGATGCGTTTCCTTGGCAATATAGAGAATATCCTCATGAGAAAAATTTCCAAAAGGGCTAATACGGGCTATTTCCTTTCGCAAGATTTCTCTTTCTTCTTGATATTTTCTTTTCTGTTCTTCTAAGCTCACGATCTTTTGCGCAACCACATCGGGAGGCAGTGAAATCTCTTCTTCAGACAAGCGATCCTTTGGCTCCCGTTTTAAAACCTTGATTGCCGAGACAATCTCTTTAATATCGGGAGAAATTTCTCGCAAATATTTGCCATGAGGATTAATAAATTCGACAATTCCTGACTTTTGAGAGCTCTTAAAAAATTGATCTATTTCTGCCTGCAATCCAAAAATCAGGTATTTTCGAACAGTAAAAATCATAATATCTGTTCCTTTCTCATCATCATTTTTCTCTTGGCTACTTTTGCTTGGGATACCGCTGCAAGCTGTTGATCCCCTAAAAATATCACAATCTGTCGAATATTTTCTCTCGTTCGCGGGATCAATATTTTTTCAAACAAATTCACCCGTATAGAAACCTCTTTTAATTCATGTTCTAAAGCTCTTTTCTTTTCTTCTTCAACATTAATTTTTTCTCTTTCCGTAATAAATTTTCGAGTTCTTTCTATCGCAAAATCAAGCCAAGGAGGAGTGTCCATGAAACTATAGTTTTTTTCATGAAAAACAACTCCTCGAAACAAAGGAATTTCCACTCCTGCAATATTTTCATATTCTTTGGACACAAGAGAGACTTCCGCATATCGCAAATAATCTCCTTCATATTTTTCTACTAAAAGATCGCTAAAAGCCAAAAGTTCCTTTTCCTGCTGAGACAAAAAATGTAAGAGTTTCGCTATGGTCGCTTTAGAACTAATGACCTCTAGCTGAAGCAAGGACTTTTTTAATTTTAGGGTCGGCAAATACATCAAGAGCTGTTGCAATTTTCTTTGTTCTGCCCTTAAAGCCATTTTTGTCAGCTTGATCTTTGCCACTACTTCTCCTCAGGCCAATACTTATCAGCCAATGCTTTTTTTATACCGATTTCTTCCAGCAAAAAACATTCCGACATCGTTCTCCACCCTAAATCAAGAGCCTCCTCCAAAGAAATATTTACATCCAAATTCATCATTCTTTCTTCAAAAAGATGGGAATATCTTAAAAGCTTCTCATCCCATCGAGAGAGCTTAAATCCCATCGCCTGGCGCTCTCGAGCTTTTTTAGAATCCGCATATAGACGAATCATAGTATTCGCCACCTCTCCATGATCTTCCCGAGTTACTTTCCCGATTACTTGCTGCTTTAAACGCGACAGGGAACCAAAAGGATCGATGGCTCCATCATGTAAATAATATTGACCTTCCGTGATATACCCTGTGTTATCAGGAATAGGATGCGTCACATCTCCTCCGGGCATTGTCGTAACAGCGACAATGGTAATGGAACCGCTGCCATCAATATCAACAGCCTTCTCATAACGTGAAGCAAGGTCAGAATACAAAGATCCTGGATATCCTCTATTGGAAGGAATTTGATCCATCGTGATCGCGATCTCTTTGATCGCATCTGCAAAAGCCGTCATATCGGTTAACAGAACAAGAACATTTTTTCCATCACTAGCAAAATGCTCCGCACACGCTAAGGACATATCGGGAACTAAAAGACATTCTACAGGAGGATCTGTCGCCTGATGCACAAACATCACCGTTTTATCACGAGAACCAGAATTTTCCGCATTTTCAATAA
Organism: Parachlamydiales bacterium; assembly: GCA_016931275.1. GTDB lineage: Bacteria > Chlamydiota > Chlamydiia > Chlamydiales > SM23-39 > JAFGFA01. The sequence continues at coordinate 28,073 of JAFGFA010000020.1, read as the reverse complement.
AAGCCTGGTAATCATCGAATCGAAGCCCCATCCCTCCTATAATGACCACATCTGCGTCCGTTTGATTGGCGATACGCATTAAAAGAGGATTATAAGGTTCTCCTGCGATAGAAAAAATCGGGATTTTTTGCGATCGGACAAGACAATTAAAGAGATCGATCATTGGAATATTCGTGCGCACCATCTCTTTAGGAATAATTCTTTTTACGGGATTAAAAGAAGGCATCCCAATGTCTATCATTTCTCCTAGAATTTTCGGACCTCCATCAATAGGATCTCCTTCCCCGGTAAAACAACGCCCTAGAAGAGCCGAACCATATGTTGCCTGCATCTGTTTATTTAAAAACGTCACATGGTCTCCCGTAGAAATACCCCGAGTATTTTCAAAAACCTGCAGAGTCACTATATCGCCTTCAAAACGCAAAACCGTTGCATATGTTTTGGTCCCGTCTTGTTTGTGAATTACCGCAAGCTCTCCCAAACGGACACCTTCCGCCGAGACCGCGATTAAATTTCCTCGCATATCTAGAATGCGATCATATACTTTCCTCATAACCTACCGAGAATTAATGGTTTCACATACTTTTTGCATCATATTCTGATACATTTCTTCTTTGAATGGCATATAATTCATGTTCTTAATGTCATTTTGCAATTTTAAGAAAAAATCTCGAGCTTCATCATGCGTTTCAAAAGAAAAATGCTTATCAAAAATCTTATTCATCAGTTCAAAAAGCTCTTTCTGACGCTCTAGAGAACAATAGGCGTCTTGGAAATCAAAAGCATTTTGCTGCAAATAACATAAATCATAAAGTTCCGATTTTAAGAAGATCACCATATCTTCTATTGCCGTTCCCTCTTCGCCGACAACTTCCATCCTTTTCCCTATTTCATGTCCATCTTTTAAGAAACGCTCTGCCTTATAAACACTCTTTTCCCACGAAGGAAGCATATATTGCGCTGCGCGATGCAGGTATTTTGACCAGGAAATTAAAGGATCAATCGCAGGATAACGCCGTGCATCAGACCTTTCTCGAGAAAGTCCTAAAAATCCCCCTACTACCGCCAACGTAGATTGTGTGACAGGCTCTTCAAAGTTTCCTCCTGCAGGAGATACAGTGCCTCCGATCGTCAAAGATCCACTCTTTTGATCAGAAAGTGCTAGAACTCCAGCTCTCTCGTAAAAAGCAGCAATTCGTGATGATAAATAAGCCGGAAAGGCTTCTTCTCCCGGAATCTCTTCCAACCGTCCAGACATTTCGCGCATGGCCTGCGCCCATCGAGAAGTCGAATCAGCTAAAAGAAGAACATCCAATCCCATCTGACGATAGTATTCCCCGATAGTCACTCCCATATAAACCGAAGCCTCTCTTGCTGAAACCGGCATGGAAGAAGTATTGCAAATAATCACCGTGCGGTTAATAAGAGGTTCTTTGGTTTTCTCATCGACGAGATGCGGAAATTCCCGTAAAATCTCAACGACTTCTCCAGCTCTCTCCCCGCAGGCAGCTACAATCACAATATCCACAGATGAGTATTTAGAAAGATGATGCTGCAACACTGTTTTCCCAGCTCCAAAAGGTCCCGGAGAACAAAACGTCCCCCCTTTTACAACAGGAAATTGCGTGTCAATAATGCGAAGTCCCGTAGCCATCATCTCCGAAGGCTTTATCCTATTGCCTTCCTGAATAGGCATTTTAACAGGCCATTTTTGGAGCATCATAAAGATATGTTCCTGACCACTTTCATCTATCGCACGAGCAATAGGCTCTTCAATCGTATATTTTCCCGGAGAAGCTATCCAGGTAATGGTATATTCTCCCCTTTTGGCAAAAGGCACCATTATCTTATGAGAAAACCTTCCTTCAGGCACTTCCCCCAGCCAACTACCTCGTTTTACCCGATCCTCTTTCTGAGCAATGGGAGAAAAAGTCCATTTTTTTTGCCGATCCAATGGGACAATATGGATCCCTCGGGTTAAGAAAAGACCGCTTTTTTCCGCTACTTTTTCCAAAGGATTTTGTAATCCATCAAATACGGAAGTTAAAAGTCCGGGACCCAATTCAGCTTCTAAAAGATGCGAAGAAAATTCGACAGGAGTGTGCAGCTTTATGCCCCTTGTATCTTCAAACACCTGTATTTTTGCCTCATTGCCATTAATCTCTATGACCTCCGAAGATAGCACTGTACCGTCTATATCGATCAAGGCAACCTCCCCCTGCAATATATCACCTTGGAACTGCACATGAACCAAATTGCCAAATGCCTTTACAATTTTTCCTTTAGCCTTAACCATAGCGTAACCTCGTGACAAGTTCTTTTCCTTTGTTTGGTTCATAGGATACCCAATTGACAGCAAGCCACAACTGTACTAAATATCCCAAAATCCAATCGACCGTAAAAAGCTGGTTTTGTATCAATTCTTCGACCTTTCTCTGCCGATATAAAGAAAACTGAAGTTCCATTTCTTTGGGAGCAGTATAGAAACGTTCAAAAATTTCTTTTGCCTCAATATACTCTTGAGGAGGTTCAAAAGTAGGGCTCTCCTTCTGCATTAAAATATACATAATAAAGGTATCGAGCATATCCTCAAATTGCAACTCTTTTACAATATCCCTTCCCATCTTTTTTGCCCTAAGGGTCAATAGAATTAAACGCAATTCTCGTTCAAAAGAAAAATAGGACGAGATAAACCCTTCCACGCCCTTTGCATATCGAAAAAATTCCGTATATAAAAATGCAAAATTATTTATACGCTCATCAGTTGATTCATATCTGTCTAAAAAATCAAAAACAAACGGGGGAAAAAAATCTTGTACCAACAAAGCCTGTTCTACTTCTTTTTCCGACAAAGTGCCTCTTGCATCAATAGGCTTTCCCCAAAAAAAAGGCTTTAAATTTCTTATATCGACATATTGACGCAAACAATTGATCTTTTTCTTATCTTCGCCAAGAACGTTTAACTCGACAAGATGCAAACATTCCTCAAAAGAAAATTCCGGAACTTCTCCGATTTTTATCTCGGGTAATGCACATGCTAAAAAATAATACCGATTCATGTTTTACAACTTGAAAATTAACTCTTGAAAATCTTTTCGTATATACTGGGTGATCATCTCTTGAAGAGCTTCATCAGAAATATCTATTGTTACTTTATTTTCAATGAGCTGTACTTTTACTCCGGAAACAAAATCTCCAATGAGAATCTTCCCCTGTTGAAGCCGCGCAAGAACATTTTGTACCAGAAGTTGTTGAACCTCTTTCTGAGAAACCGTACGAGAAATATAAATATTGATATCCGTATCTAAGCCCTCTTTTTCTATAGCCTCAACCACGCCGTTAATCAATTTTGCTACAATATTCACTTTGGACAATTCCGGCTGTAGGACCTCTAGGATATTTTCATTGAGAAATCGATTCATGATCTTTTGTTTGAGATCCCCCAATACCTGTTGGCATGCTAAATGCAACGATGTTTCCACGACATTTTTATGCTTTTCCATAACAACTTTCGCTTCTTGAATAATCTTTTGCGCTTCCTTTTTCGCATCTTCAATAATTTTATCCTTTTGCAACTGAGCATTTTCCAGGATCTCTTTTGCCTGCTGCTTTGCAGGATCTACTGTTTCATTGCGAATTAAATCACAAATCTTTTGGATTTTATCTTTGCCTTTTAGCTCCTGCATGAGTACCTTCAAGAAATGTTTGTTGTTGATAATGCACTAAGCATAACACAATCGAATTTTCTATACAAATGAACAGAAAAATATCGACTCTTCTTATGGGACCAATTACACAAATATTTAGATCTCGATACCCTATGCTAAACCAGGCATAGCAAAATAGAAAAAGCCCCTCGTAGGCAATATTTTTTTATCATCATGTTAGGGAAATAATAATAGCACCTACGAAAACGCTAAAAAAATTAAAATATTGTTTAAAAATTTCCCATCACTTATATTTTCACTACAATAAAGAGGAAAAATGAAAAAGATTATTTTGTCCTTTATAATTACATGTTCTCTTATTTCTTCTCCTCTTTTTTCTCAAAATGAACCTACCGTAACTAAGAAAGAAGGAGCCGCCGCTGCAGAGAGTTCTTACCATGCCGTCACCATATCCATGGTTGTTATTGGTGTCGGCCTTGCAGTAGCGATCGGCCTTCTTGCGGGGTTAATCCACTCCAATGCAGCCCACTCTACACAAGCTCATTAACATGAAAATTTGTTTTTTGTTCGTATGGTTATGTGCCATACCTCTTTTGGCAGAAGAGACCTCGTTATTAATTTTTCAGCCTCCCCAAAAATGGAAAATTACCGATCCTCACAAAAATCCTCCTCATGTACAAATTGCTTTTGTTCAAAATTCTCGTCAGCTTTTTCGCCCTTCTCTAAATTATGCTATAGAAGAAACAAAATCTTCTCTAGATCGCTATCTACAAATTGTTAAAAACAACTATTCTTCTCAAAAAAATAAAATCATCCAGGATATGGGAGAAATCTCCACCAATATCGGACCTTCTCGACTGCTTATTATCAGCTCTTCCTCTTCGGCAGGAAATATTAAAATTCTTCAATCGATCACCGTCCATAATGAAAAGGCCCATATTCTAACCGGAGCTGTTTTAGAAAAAGATTTCTCCAAATATTATGGACAGTTCATGCGAGTATTTACGTCCCTCCGCATTATACAAGATGTCTTTGAGGAAATCTCCGATAACAATGATCAAAAAAAACTATCTTTACTCTATCAGCAAATTCATTCTAAAAAAGATTATCGCCTTTTTGAAAAAACGGTGATGGCCCGCTGTAAAAATTACAATGCCTATTGGCAATTTGTCCTTTTAAAAAAGGCTCTAGAAAAAACTTTATAAGAAGTCCGGACACACCAATCGTTGCAGCCATCCCTGATTTTTCACAGAGCTTCAGAAAAAGTATCTTTTCGATACAAGATATTCTTAACTAAAGATTAGTTCTAAAATTGCGTATTTCACCCAGAAATGCAAACAACCCGCTTCAACAGCGGTCAGGTCAAAATAAAAAGGTATCCACAAAACCCTTCGAGCTCCCTCGAAAAGTTTTGATAGGATACCATTATCTTAGAAAATAGACTTCTCTCATTACTTTCTCAAAAGCAATGTCAACTAGCCTCATCCTGAAAATCAAAGATCACATCACTCAAAGGTTTGCTATACCAATCGTGAGTTTTTACATCTTTATATCCAGTTCCTGCTGGTATCATACTTCCCATAATGAGATTTGATTTGAGATCTAACAGAAAATCTACTGTTCCAGCAAAAGCCGCATCGGTTAGTACACGAGTTGTTTCTTGGAACGAAGCCGCCGATATAAACGAATCTTCCGTCTTCAAAGAAGCTTTTGTAATTCCTAAAAGAGCCGGCGCTGCAGAAGCGGGTTTTCCGCCTTCTTGAATAGTTTTCTTGTTTTGGGCAAAAAATATTCTTTTATTGACCTCTTCACCATACAAGAAGGTAGTATCGCCTGGATCTGTTACACGGACTTTCTGCAACATTTGTCGTACAATAAGCTCAATGTGCCGATCATTAATATCGACCCCTTGTAACCGATAGACTTCCTGTACTTCATCTATAAGATATTTAAAGAGTTCTCTCACGCCACAGATTTCCATTCTCTCCCTAGGATCGACAAGTCCATCAGTCAACTGTTGTCCCTTCACGACAACATCGCCTTTTTGAACAATAAGGTGTTTGGAAAGAGGAATAAGATGCTCTTCTTCCATTCCACTCACCTCGTCGCGAATAATCACAATTCTTTTATTTTTTTGCACTCCGCGGAAATCAATAATTCCATCAATTTTCGCTATTTCAGCAATATCTTTTGGTTTTCTCGCTTCAAAAAGTTCTGCGACACGAGGAAGACCTCCGGTAATATCTTTTGTCTTGATCATACCTCGAGGAAGCTTAGCCAGAACCATTCCAGGGGTAACATTCTGTCCTTCTTTTACAGAAATCATAGCTCCGGCAGGTATCGCATAGGTACCAACCAGTTCATTCCCTTCTTTGTCCGCATAGATGGATATCTGAGGATGAAGTTCTCCACGATGCTGTTTAACGACGAGCTCCACTTGTCCTGTCTGTTTGTTGACCTCTTTTTGAGTAGAAATCCCTTCTACAAGATCTTCATATTTTACAAATCCAGGCTTTTCACAGATGATCGGACTACTATGAACCTCAAATTCGCCCACCTTAGTTTTTTTCTTGACCCGTTCTCCTTCCTCCATGAAAATTTTCGTTCCCAATTCCACAGTAAAATCTTGAAGGGACTCGATCGATTTCGTCTTTAACAATTTCTTATATTCCTCCAACGACCTTCCTTCGTCACGAACTATATGAATTGTTCCATTTTTATTAAGAACCAGTAAATGCCCCTCATCGCTTTTTACCACTCGTAAATTTTGAAAAATCAAGACTCCGTCTTGACTTGCTATCAGTTGAGGGCTGGCGGAAGCCGACGCAATACCTCCGATATGGAACGTACGCATGGTAAGCTGAGTCCCTGGTTCCCCAATAGACTGAGCAGCAATAATACCAACCGCTTCTCCCATGCCGACCGGATTGCCAGTAGCTAAATTTATACCGTAACATTTAGAACATATTCCTAAACGGCTTTCACAGGTCAACGGAGAACGAACTTTCAAAACCTCTATTCCAGCATTATCAATAGCCTCTGCCTGAGCCCAAGAAATAACATCTCCTGCTTTAGCCAGAATTTGGGTACTATCTCCCGGAAGAAATACGTCTTCACATACAACCCTTCCATAGATACGGTCTTTTAATGGCAACAACTCTTCTTGTCCCTGTTTGATCGCTGAAAAAGTAATGCCATTTAATGTTCCACAATCTTCCTCCGTAATGATATTATCCTGAGCCACGTCTACAAGACGACGAGTCAAATATCCAGAATCCGCAGTTTTTAAAGCTGTGTCAGCTAATCCTTTTCGAGCTCCGTGAGTAGAAATAAAATATTCCAAAACAGAAAGACCTTCTCTAAAGTTAGAAGTAATAGGCGACTCAAGAATTTCTCCGGAAGGCTTTGCCATCAAACCACGCAAGGCTCCAAGCTGTTTTACCTGAGAACGATTTCCTCGAGCTCCAGAATCCATCATCAAATAAAGCGGATTTAAAGAATGATCCTCTTTTACCTCTCCAATCAGCTTAAAGAGCTCTTCCGAAAGCAGGTCGGTAACCTCTGTCCAAATACTAATGATCTTAGAATGCCGCTCCCCATCAGTAATAATTCCATCAGCATACTGCTTTTTCACTTTAGCAACACGCTTGTAGGCCGCTTCCAAAATCTTTTGCTTGGTATCGGGAACATAAACATCACACACTCCCATGGAAAGAGCTGCTTTTGTCGCTTGAGAAAAACCGAGATCTTTCATCGCATCCAGAAAACAGACTGTTTTTTCAAGTCCAACTTTTTTATAGCATTCCAGCACCAGTTCAGAAAGGCGCTTCTTTCTTAAAGCATAGTTTTGAAAACCTAGTTCCACAGGAACTATAGTGTTAAAAAGCACTCTGCCGGGAGTCGTTTCAATAATAGAACCATTCACTCGCAACTTAATACTTTCATGAAGCCTCAGACCTCTTCCAGTCTCGTCACAGCGCTGATTCTCTTCTTCAATCACATTTCCCAAACTAAGTGCCAATAAAACCTCTTCCGCAGAAGAATACAGCTTTATTTTTTCAGGAAAAATTACCGGATCGTGCATGAGATAATACAGTCCCAAAATCATGTCTTGTGTAGGAACGGCAACAGGTTTTCCAGAAGAAGGAAGGAAAATGTTATCAGGAGACATCATCAACAGTTTTGTTTCTAATTGAGCTTCTATAGACAGGGGAACATGCACCGCCATTTGGTCTCCGTCAAAATCGGCGTTAAAAGCGGTCGTAACTAAAGGATGGATACGAATCGCCTTTCCCTCAATGAGAACCGGTTCAAAGGCTTGAATGCCCAACCGGTGTAAGGTAGGAGCTCGGTTGAGCAAAACAGGATGTCCCTTAATGATTTCTTCTAAAACATCCCATACTTCCGTCGACTGCTTTTGTATCAATTTTTTTGCGGAACGAATCGTATAAACATAGCCTAAATCTTTTAATCGTTTCACAATGAAAGGCTCAAACAACTCGAGAGCCATCTGTTTTGGAATCCCGCACTGATTAAACTTGAGCTCCGGACCAACAACAATGACAGATCGTCCAGAATAGTCAACCCTTTTACCCAACAGGTTTTGACGAAAACGGCCTTGCTTTCCTTTAAGCATCTCTGAAAGAGATTTCAAAGGACGATTTCCCGCTCCCATTACAGGATGTCCGTGTCGTCCATTGTCAAAAAGGGCATCAACCGCTTCTTGCAACATCCTCTTTTCGTTACGAACAATCACATCAGGGGTCTTCAATTTCAAAATAGTCTTTAGACGGTTGTTACGATTGATCACCCGACGATAAAGATCATTTAAGTCCGAAGTGGCGAAACGTCCTCCATCCAGGGGAACGAGGGGACGTAAATCAGGTGGAATCACGGGAATCGAATATAATACCATCGAAGAAGCCTTGTTTGGAGAAGAAGCAAGACTCTCTACAATCTTCAGCCTTTTTGCCAACTTCATACGACCCTGCATCGATTTTGTTTTTCGCAAACGGTCTTTGAGATCACTCACCAAAAGTTTTAAATCTTCTACTTGAAGAAGTTCGAAAATCGCTTCTCCTCCCATTTTGGCCACAAATGCATCAGAACCCCATTTCTCCAAAGCTTCTCGATATTCGTTATCGTTTAGTAATTGTTTTGCTTCCAACTCCGTATTGCCGGGATTAATCACTACATATTCTTCATAATAAATCACTCTCTCTAATTCTGATGTTGTCATTCCCAAGACATTGCCAATCCGAGTAGGCATGGACTTAAAGAACCAAATATGGACAACTGGAACAGCTAATTCAATATGAGCCATTCTCTCGCGGCGAACTTTCGAATGTGTGACCTCTACTCCGCAACGATCACAGACAATTCCTTTATATTTGATTTTCTTATACTTACCACAAGAACATTCCCAATCACGAGTAGGTCCAAAAATTTTCTCGCAAAAAAGGCCACCCTTTTCCGGCTTAAACGTACGGTAATTAATAGTTTCTGGCTTTTTTATTTCACCGTGTGACCATTCATTTTTAATCACTTCTTCCGAAGCAATTTTTATGGTCAACTTATCAAAATGTGAACTTTCAAAATCCTCTTCCGTATACATCAACATCTCCCAAGAGAAATTCTTATTGTTAAATTAATTTGTAACCTCGATATTCTCAGCACGCACATCGAGACATAATCCCTGCATCTCTTTCACAAGAACGTTGAAAGATTCCGGGGTACCCGCTTTTAATGTATTTTCGCCTTTAACAATCGACTCATACATTCTTGTTCGTCCAGCAACATCATCCGATTTTACCGTTAACATTTCTTGGAGGAAATAGGCAGCTCCATAGGCTTCCAGCGCCCACACTTCCATCTCTCCAAAACGCTGTCCTCCCATTTGAGCTTTTCCACCCAATGGCTGTTGCGTTACTAATGAATAAGGACCAATAGATCGTGCATGAATTTTATCCGCCACTAAATGGTTTAATTTCAGCATGTAAATGTATCCGACCACTACGCGATTATCAAAACGCTCTCCATTTCTACCATCATATAGATACATCTTTCCATCCACTGGCATTTTTTGCTCTGTCATCATTTCCCAAATACGAGACTCGGGAAATCCTTCAAAAACCGGTGTTTTTACATAGATTCCAGCTTGTTTTGCAGCTATCCCTAAATGGGTTTCTAAAAGCTGTCCCATATTCATCCTTGAAGGAACTCCAAGAGGATTCAATATAATTTCAATCGTGCGTCCGTCATTAAGATAAGGCATATCCGCTTCAGGAACTAATTTGGCTACTACCCCTTTATTTCCGTGTCGTCCAGCCATCTTATCGCCAACCTGCAACTTTCTTTTCGTTGCAATATAGACCTTCACTTGGCGAATAACTCCGCTTTCCAGTTCAACATCCCCTTTTCGGAGATATTCAATTTCCGATTGATGGGTATCTTCGAGTTGTTGCTGCGCTCTTTTATATTCCGCAATAATATTCTTCAACTCTTTAAACATTTCATTTTCAGGCATCAAAAGATTTTCAATCGATTCATTTTCCAACTTTTCGATCATCTCTTGTGTAAAAATTTCTCCTTTATGAATGATCACTTCTCCGCTTTTCTTATGCATAATCGCATCAGAACATTTCTCATTAAGCAGAAGAGCTCCCATTTTTTCATGAAATTCAAGGCTCAACTCCATTTCCTTCGCCCGAAATTCTTTATGAACATCTTTGACTCGAGAGGCTTCTTCCACCATTTCTTCATCGGTTTTCGACAATCTGTCCCTTCTAGAGAAGACTTTAACATCCATTACCGTTCCTTCAGTACCATGCGGAGTCGTTAGGGAAGCATCTTTAACATCTGCCGCTTTTTCACCGAAAATAGCGCGCAAAAGACGTTCCTCAGGAGAAAGTTCCGTTTCTGTTTTAGGAGTAATTTTTCCTACTAAAATATCTCCGGGAACAACTTCAGCTCCAATACGGATAATTCCATCATCTCCCAAATTAATCAGAGCCTCTTCAGAAACATTGGGAATATCACGCGTAATTTCTTCTTTTCCCAATTTGGTATCCCTGGCAGTAATTTCAAACTCTTCTAGATATATGGAAGTATAGGTATCTTCCCGAATCAATTTATCGGAAATAATAATCGCATCTTCGTAGTTGTATCCACACCAAGGCATAAAGGCCACTAAAACGTTTTTTCCAAGAGCTAATTCACCGCAATCGGTAGAAGGTCCGTCAGCAAGCACATCTCCAGCATGAATGCGATCATTCACAGTACAAATAGGTGTCTGATTAACACAAGTTCCAGAGTTGGAACGTAAAAACTTCTTCAGCTCATACGTTTTTTTCTTTAGAGGATTGTCCTTAGGTGCTATGACGATTTTAAAACCATCGACGTATTCAATCACACCATCTTCGTTTGCAACGACAACAGAACCTGAATCTCTAGCTACCTTTTTTTCAAGTCCCGTTCCAACAATAGGCGCTTCGGTTTTCAATAAAGGCACCGCTTGCCGCTGCATGTTGGATCCCATCAGCGCTCTGTTAGCATCATCATGTTCCAAAAAAGGAACAAGTCCGGCTACGACGGAAACCAACTGGCGAGAAGACACGTCCATATGGGTAACTCGACTTGTTTCTATTTCCATCGGTTCGCCACGATATCTAGCCCAACAAATTTCATTTTTAAACATATTAAATTCGTCTAATGCGGCAGAAGCTTGGGCAATAACGCATTGCTCCTCTTGATCGGCAGTCATATACTCGATTTCGTCTGTCACCACGCCATTGCGAACAATACGATAAGGAGTCTCAACAAAACCAAATTCATTAATTTTTGCAAAAGATGAAAGAGAAGTAATCAACCCGATATTTGGCCCTTCCGGAGTCTCTACAGGACAGATCCTTCCATAATGAGAAGAATGAACGTCACGAACCTCAAAACCTGCTCGATCCCTGTTCAATCCGCCTGGTCCCAAACAAGAAAGACGTCTTTTATGCGTCAACTCAGACACAGGATTTGTCTGATCCATAAACTGAGACAGCTGAGATCGCCCAAAAAAGTCCTTCAATACACCAGCTAGCGCCTTCGCAGAAATAATTTTTCCGGGGGTCATAGTATCGGAAGAAAAATCAAAGAGGTTCATCCGTTCTTTGATAATTTTTTCCATGCGAGCTAATCCAATTCGACACTGATTTTGAACCAATTCTCCAACTGACCGAACACGTCGGTTCCCAAGATGGTCAATATCATCCACATAGGTTTGCTCATGTCCTTGACGTAAATTCACCAAATATTTCAACGCTTCAATAACATCTTCTTTCCGCAGCGTTACAAGGTTTAAATCAACATCTTTAATACTTAAGTTAAGTCGTTTATTCAACTTATAGCGACCAACTCGTCCCAAATTATAGCGTCTTGGATCAAAGAACATGCGCATAATTGTAGAACGAGCATTTGATAACGTAGCCGGCTCTCCCGGACGAATTTTGCGATAGAAATCTTTCAAAGCCGTTTCATAAGAGTCGGTTGTATCTTTTTCTAGCATTTTAATAATCGGATGCGTCTCATCTACATTCTCTACAATTTTCAATTTTTTAATCTTCTCGTCGAGCATCCTCTTAAGCATGGCTGTGGTTAGCTTTTCTCCAGCTTTTCCAAACACTAAACCAGTCTCTTTATCAATCACATCTTCCGCTAAAATACGGCCAACCAATTTTACAAAATCTTTCTCGGAAGAAAGATTATGGGAAGAAAGATCGAAAAACACTTCCAATATATCCGAATCCGATGAATATCCCAATGTGCGGATAAATGAAGTTGCTAAGATTTTTCTTCGCCTTTTTTTTCTATCGGTAAAAATATAAACTAGATCGTTAATGTCAAAGGCTGCTTCCAACCAACTGCCTCGATAGGGGATAATCCTAAAAGAATAAAGAGTAGTTCCTTTAACATGGTTTTCTTTTTCAAAAGAAATACCGGGAGATCGGTGAAGCTGAGAAACAATCACCCTTTCAGCACCATTAATAACAAAAGTACCCATTTCAGTCATAACAGGAATGGTTCCCATATAGACTTCTTCTTCTTTGATTCCCGTTTCATCCGTCAGTCGAAACTGCACTTTCAGGGTGACGTTATACGTTATGCCCCTTCGAATACATTCTTCCGGAGAATATTTAGGAGTTCCTAAAGTATAGGAAAGAAATTCTAAAACAGTATTTTCATCATACGACTTGATTGGGAAAATTTCATTGAAGACTTCTTGCAATCCTATATTCTCCCTCTCATGCGGCATCACATCGGCTTGCAAAAATTGTGCAAATGATTTTAACTGAATTTCTATGAGATTAGGAAGATCTATGATTTCTTCTTTAGCATTAAAACTGACCCTCTCTGGCGGCCTCTGTACCATGCTATTAAGCTCCTTACCGTTTTTTTTATAAACAACAAATCCCATAACAATTGCGGATGCAATTGTTATGGTCATTTTCTACACTTTCAGGAGTGTGGTTTACACTCTCCCAGAACTTTATATGCCTTTCAGCGCTACCTTACCACCAGCTTTTTCAATCTTATCTTTAATCCCTTCCGCTTCTGCTTTAGGGGCAGAGGCTTTCAGTTCTTTAGGCGCTCCATCAACAAGATCTTTAGCTTCTTTCAAACCTAACCCAGTGATCTCTCTAACGATTTTAATCACTGCAATTTTTTTATCAGCGGGAACTTGTTCTAAAGTTACTTTAAAATCGGTAGATTCTGACGCAGCTTCTCCTCCTGCAGCAGGAGCAGCTACAGTAACAGGAGCAGCAGCAGCCATTGCTTTTACTCCCCAAGCTGTTTCCAAAGCAGTTTTTAATTCTGCCATTTCCATTACAGTCAGTTGACTAAGCGTCTTTACTAGTTCTTCAATATTTGCCGTAGCCACAATAGTACCTCTCTTATTTAGATGATAATTTATTTTCCAGACAATAAGCGACACTGGTTATAAGACTTTCCATAACAGCTAATGTCTGTGACATTGGTGTTTCGAAAAGCCCCAACAATTGAGCACGCATCTCGTCTTGAGATGGAAGCTTGGCCAGCATTTCCAACTCATTAGCCGTATAGATCTTTTCTTCTACTCGACCAGAAATGATTTTTAAAAATTCTTCGTTATCCTTATTAAAGGTATAAAATACCTTTGTCGTTTCGTAAGGCTCTCCAAAGACAAACAGAACCCCGATATTTCCTGAAAGATCCTCAAGATCAAGCGCATATCCATTTTCATTAGCCACTTTCACTAAAATACGCTTTTTTACCACTTCAAAATCACAATTTTTCTCGCGCAAAACATTGTGTAAATTCCAAGAAAGATGCGGATTTAACTGCCCATACGATGCAATGATCATCGCTTGAGATCGATCCATCTTTTCTTTAATTTCTTCTAATAAAAATTTCTTTTCAGGTCTCATGGTTTCTCTCTTACATTGACAATGATTGTATATCTAATTTCAGCCCAGGACCCATCGTAGAGGCTAATGCCACGGATTGCATGTATATCCCTTTTGCTGAAGAAGGTTTTGCTTTTTGCACCGCCTTAAGCAGAGTTAATAAATTTTCTTCCAATTTTTCAGGAGAAAAGGAAAGTTTTCCAATAACAGTATTCATCAAAGCGTTCTTATCAATTTTATATTCAATTTTTCCCTGCTTAATTTCTGAAACAGCCTTGCCAACCTCGTTAGTCACTGTTCCTGCTTTAGGTGTCGGCATCAGTCCTCGAGGACCTAGAATTTTCCCTAATTTTCCAACCTCTCGCATCGTATCTGGCATGGCTATTACTGCATTGAAATCCGTCCATCCCTCTTTAACTTTTTCTATGTATTCCTCATAACCGGCATAATCAGCACCGGCATCTAGAGCTTCCTTAATTTTTTCTCCCCGAGCAAAAACAAGAACCGTTATCTTTTTCCCTGTCCCGTGTGGCAAAGAAACAGTGCCTCTCACTTGCTGATCAGCCTTCTTAGGATCAACGCCTAATTTCAACGACACTTCTACAGATTCATCAAATTTGACTTTAGGACACTGCTTCAACAAGGTAACAGCATCTTTTATGGAGTAGTTCTTCGTTTCCCCTACCAGGGTTTCAATTTCTCTTTTTCTTTTTGTCTTATATTTCATTTTATCCACCAATTTCAATGCCCATTGAACGAGCGGTTCCCTTAACCATTTCCATAGCCATTTCTAAGGACGAAGCACGCATGTCAGGAGCTTTTCTTTCAGCGATTTCTTTTACTTGGCCAGGATTAATTTTCCCTACTTTATTTTTGTTTGGCACTCCAGAACCCTTTTCGATTCCAGCTGCCTTTAATATCATTCGAGAAACAGGTGGCTGCCGTGTAATAAAAGAATAAGTACGATCAGCATAAACAGAAATTTCCACCGGCAATATATCATCCTGTCCTTGAGTTTTGGCATTAAATTCTTTACAGAATGCCATAATATTAATTCCAGCTCCCCCTAAAGCAGGCCCAATCGGAGGCGCAGGATTAGCCTTCCCTGCCATAATTTGCAACTTAATCACTTTAATTACTTTCTTCGCCATGAATTTGCCTTTTAATTTTCTTCTGTTACTTTTTCTATTTGCCAAAATTCAAGATCATCAACACGGGTATCTCTACCAAAAATTGAAACCATAACGCTTAATCTGCCTTTATCATGGAATATTTCTTGTATAGTTCCTGTAAAGTTCACAAAAACACCATCAATAATTTTTACAGAATCCCCTACTTCAAATTGATGCTTCTGCACTACACCCTTTTTCTTTCCTTCAAGCTCTTTTAAGATATTTTCCACTTCACCATCTGTCAAAGGAGCAGGTTTTTCACCACCTAAAAAATCAATGACACCATCCTGTTTCTTTATAAAATCCCAGGATTCATCTGTAAGATCCATCATTATAAATATGTATCCGGGCCAAAGCCGTTTCTCAGAAACTTTCTGTTCACCGTGCTTAATTTCCATCACATTTTCTATCGGCAAAAAAACTTTTTCTATTAAAGGTCTCATTCCATGAGATTCAATATTTTCTTCAATAGCTTTTTTGACCTTCTTTTCATGCCCCGACATAACCTGTAATACATACCACTTCATAGAAAGCTACCCAATCAAACGCACTAAAAATTGTAAAAAACCTATACATTTGCTAATCAAAAGATCCGCAAAAAATATAATAAAAGCAAAAGCAAAAGTCGCCCCAATAACAACCTTTGTATAAAGCACCAGCTCTTCTTTTGTCGTCCATTTAATTCTCTTCAACTCTTGTTGAACTTCTCTTAAATAAGGTTGCTTTGTACTAGGTACCGTCATTTATCTATCCTTTTTTTCGAGTGCGGAGGGATTCGAACCCCCGACCGGCGACTTTGGAGATCGCTGCTCTACCAAACTGAGCTACACACCCTTGGTAGAGCCCCCATAGGGGGCTTAAATTATTCAATTATTTTGGAAACCGTTCCCGCTCCGATTGTTCTACCACCTTCTCGGATAGCAAAGCGCATTCCTTCTTCCATCGCTACAGGACAGAGAAGCTCGCCTGTAATTTCCACGTTATCTCCAGGCATAACCATTTCTGTTCCTTCAGGAAGCTGAACTGTTCCCGTTACATCGGTAGTCCTAAAGAAAAACTGAGGACGATATCCTGAGAAAAACGGTTTGTGTCTTCCCCCTTCTTCTTTAGTTAGAACATAAATAGCCCCTTTAAATTTTTTATGGGGTGTACATGTTCCAGGAGCCGCCAAAACCATTCCTCTTTCCACATCTTTCTTTTCCAATCCACGAAGAAGAATACCTACGTTCTCTCCAGCCCGTGCCTCGTCAAGAACTTTATTAAACATTTCCAGTCCCGTAGCAACACTCTCACGAGTTTCTCTAAGACCAACAATCTCTACCTTATCGTTCAATCTAACAATTCCTTTTTCTACCCGGCCTGTAGCAACAGTTCCTCGTCCTGAAATAGAAAAGACGTCTTCAATAGGCATTAAGAACGGTTTATCGACTTCTCGTTGAGGTTCTGGAATTTTTTCATCCAAAACTTTCACCAACGTTTTAATATTTTCTATCTCAGCAGGATCCCCTTCCAATGCTTTTAACGCAGAACCTCGAACTATAGTCACATCAGAATATTTTTGAGCTTCAAGAATTTCTCGCAATTCCATTTCGACAAGCTCAACAAGCTCTTCGTCCCCTTTTCCAATTTGATCCATCTTGTTTAAGAATACTACGATAGTAGGAACCCCTACTTGTCGTGCCAACAAAATGTGCTCTCTTGTCTGTGGCATAGGTCCATCCGTAGCAGCCACCACGAGGATTGCTCCGTCCATTTGAGCCGCACCGGTAACCATGTTCTTCACATAGTCAGCATGTCCCGGACAGTCAACGTGGGCATAGTGTCGATTCGGCGTCTCATATTCCACGTGAGATGAATTAATAGTAATACCACGTGCCTTTTCTTCCGGAGAATTATCTATAGACGCATAATCTCTAAAATTCGCAAAGCCCTGATCAGCTAAAACCTTAGTAATAGCTGCTGTCAGAGTTGTTTTTCCGTGGTCGACGTGACCAATAGTTCCTATATTGACATGTGGTTTAGTTCTTTTAAATGCTTCTTTAGCCATTGCCTCTTCTCCTCCGTTAGGCTAACAAATGTTAAAACAAGACTACGGTTCAGCTTGCCCAGAATAGGAATTGAACCTACGACCGCTTGCTTACCATGCAAGTGCTCTACCTCTGAGCTATCTGGGCTCAACAAATAACCTAGCCTTAAAACAATAAATCTACCTTTCGCTTTCAATTATTTTTTGTTGTGATGCCAAATCATAACAAACAACAAAATTTGCCACAACTAAAAACCTATCAGGCCTCGCTTTATGAAAAATCACTATCTATTTATGCCTATAAATAATTCGTGCCTTCGTCAAATCATAGGGGGACATTTCCACCGTCACCATATCTCCAGCATAAACACGAATATTCCGCATGCGCATTTTTCCACAAAGATGAGCAAATACGGTCATCCCATTTTCCAAACTGACTCGAAATGACATATTTGGAAGAAGTTCTTCCACTTTTCCATCGATCTTAATGGTCTCTTCTTTAGACATTATCTTGCACAGGTAAATTTATCAGATCCATTTGACACTATTTTTATCTTCATGTCAACAAAGATCTTACATTTTTTTTGAGAAAATAATATAATGAGAAATGATGAAATCAACCTAAAGTGAATTGTGGATAATTTTCAAAAAAAAATTGATCAGATTGTGTCTCTTTTCAACAGTAAAGAAACACTCGATGAAAAATACCATCAGCTTATTGAGTTAGGAAAAAAGGCTCCCTTGTTTGAAGAATGTTACAAAACTCAAGAAAATCTTATTAATGGATGTCAAAGCATCGCTTATTTGTACTCTCAATTTTGTAATGGTACTCTTTTATTTAAAGGTTGGTCTGATGCCCTTATTTCTAATGGAATTACCGCCTTGCTTGTCACCATTTACTCTCATGAAACTCCTAAAAAAATTATTGAATCCCCCCCCTTGTTTGTCCAAAAACTCGGAATCGAAGATGCTCTCTCACAAAACAGAGCAAATGGGTTGCTCTACCTCTATCAGCGCATGAAAGAAGATGCTACCCAATATTTACCTCCTTCTTCATGCTAGACTGATTATTTCTTCTTGTTCCCCTCCGCTCACTTTCACATTACCATCTTTATCAATAATCACATTTTTCTCTGAACGAATTCCGAACTCTCCCGCTAAATAAATACCAGGCTCTACAGAAAAACAACTATTAGGCAGCAAATATCGTTCATCATGCGTTTCTAAGTTATCCAGATGAGCTCCATTACCATGTAATCGTTTTCCAATACTGTGCCCCGTTCTATGAATAAAGTTATCGCCATATCCATGAGTTTTAATGTAATTACGGCAGACATCATCTGCCTCAAAGCCCTGAACTTTTCCCTCTTTTATCCTAGTCTGAATAAATTGAATCGTTTCTTTTTGCGCATTTTTTACAATAGAAAAAATCTCTCGCTGTTTTTCCGAGGGCTGTACTCCAATAACGGCTGTTTTTGTAATGTCAGCATATATTCCATTGACATTCTCGAGCTTACACCACATATTGATCAATAAAAAGTCTCCCTTTTTGATCAATGCAGCATCATTTCTCATTGGAAAATAGTGAGGATCTGCAGAACGTTCGTTCACCGCACATATTGGAGGGATATCGGTAACAAAACCGGCATCATCAAAGGCGAGAAGTATCTTTTGTTGCACATCATATTCCGTCACCGATTTTCCCAAACGGACCAAAGTGGCGATCCAATCCCAAATTTTTTCAAAGGTTCCATCAATAAATCGTACTGCCTGATAATGTGTCCTTAACTCTTCTTCATTCAACGTAGCAGAAAAAAAAGGAAGGAAAGGAGAAGAACTCACCACCTGAATCCCTAAATTTTCTACAAGATCGATAGTCCCCTTGTCCACAACAGAAAAAGTTGGGATTGCGCAAGAAGGAGAATATTCCATGGCCACTTTTTTCACTCCCTGTAACACCTTTTTCAGTAATTCTTCTAAAGATTGCCAGGAAAGATATAATTTTTTTTCTCCTTCCCATGCAAATAGGACAAAAGGTTCGCTTGCATGCAATATCTTAACGGGAGTCCCGTTTTGTGGAATCCAATAAAAAAAACGTCGAACAGACATTTCTTTGAAATTCGTGACAGAATATCGCGTAGGTAACTCTAAAAATTCACAGGCCAATTCGTTATTCTGTCGAAAATCATAGATTAGCCATCCATCGATATTCTCATCACGTAAATACTTTTGCACTAAAGATAATTTCTCTTTCTTTTCCATTCCTCTTTCTACCTTTTTAAAGAACGAATAAATGAAGAAGCTCCCGCAACACGCAACGATAAGGAAGGCTCTTGCAAAACTTTTAAATAAAAAGGAGCATTTTGCGCCCCTGTGATATAACCCATCGCTTCCAAAATATATAGCTTTCTATTTTTATCTATTTGAGGATAAATAGTTTTCAACACATCAATCGCCGCAATATCCTTTCCATACATGGCCAGTACCAGGGCTGCTTGTAGGGAAATATTGAGATCCTCATGTTTGCAGAGTTTCTTAACAATAGATAACATCTCTTCATCACTCTCCCCGATCAATGTCGCCGCTGCCAAGCTCGTGATCCCCCAAATTCGATTGCGTAAAAAATCACAGATGGCTTCTTCCGCCCGGCTATCTTCTAAAACAGCCAGAATGGACAGCAATCGCAATTTTGCCATATTATCAACCGCTTCAGGATAACTAGGAATCTGATCGACATGCCGAATTTGTGATGGAGCTAAAAATGCAAAAAGAGAATTCAAGGAAGTATCCCACATCCATTTTTCTTTATGATGCACAAAAAAGTTATAGAGCTCATCTAAAGAACTTTTCACCGCTTTCCTTTGGCCTAATAATCCCAAAGCAATATTAGCTCGAACATAAGGATCGGAACTTTTTAGTATCACCTGCTGCGCAATTTGAATTCCCTTGTCTCCCAAAGCCGCAATAACACCGGCCGCAAATCTCCGAGTATCGGGATTTTCATCAAAGACCCATTTCTCCAAATACGATTCTCCCTGAGGCAGACCCATAAGGCAACTCACCCATGCCGCTGTAATAGAAACGACAGGATTAAAATCCTCTAAAGCTTCTTGCATTGTCTGTTGCACATCGGTAATCGGAAGATAAGAAACAAAAAAAAGACCTAAAGAATTTAATGCGGCAATTCTCACATGAGCAATCGGATCGTTGACAAGAGATAAAACTTTTCGACCGGCCTCTTCTACATGATGATGTAACGCAAGTTCACAAAAAAGATGTCTCAGCCCGGCATTACTGCTCGTCAACAGCATCTCTTGCCTTTCTAAAGTAAACTCCGAGGAAATTTTCACTGCTGCTTGTATAGCCAATGCCTTTTCTTCAAAAAAAGTGCTGTTATTCCCAATGAGAGATTCTAAAGAAGGCATCATTGACTGTATTTTCATCTGTCCAATAGCTTTTAAAATTTCTAGGCGTACGAGATATACCTTTTCTTGAGAAAACAGGCGGATAATTTCATCTTGTAATATCTGATCTCGATAATGAGAAGACAATTGTACAGCGATAGCCCGCAAAATAGCATTAGAATCCCGCATCATGGTACGAATAATCTCTATCGCCTTCATATCTTGAGTGAGATAAGCGGAAACCAACGACGTCAACCGAATGTTATATTGAGTAGAACGAGAACCTTCCTCAATCACATTCCAGGCAATCTCTTCTGAAAGGTCACTAATATCCTCATCAGGATATTGGTGCATAAAAGGCTGTAATTTTTGAATTGCTTCCTTTTCTCCTCGCACCAGAGAAAGTGCTTGTACATATTTTTTATATAAATTCTTAGAATGGGGATATTTTTGTATTCCCTCTTTAGCAAAATCCAAAGCCATACCAGGTTCGTGTAAAAGAAAGGATGCATCGATTTTTTTTACAAAAAAATTCTCATCGTTTCCCCACACAAAAGAGAATATACCAAAAAAAAGATAGAGTAACTTCTTCATACTATTTTTAGTACTACCTTAAAAAAGGATTGATCTCAAAAAAAATCATCCGAGAATTCCCATTTTCCTACCTCCAATAAGATGAAAATGAAGGTGAAAAACCGATTGACCGGCAGATATTCCATTATTCGTTAAAAAACGATATCCTTCCTCTATGTTAAAATCTCGCGCAAGCTTTTGGGCTACCAAAATCACTTCCTCAATAATGGGTAAATCTTCCTTTGTAATAGATTGCAGATCTTTAATAGGTTTTTTCGGAATAATTAAAATATGTACGGGGGCTTTTGGAGCTATATCCTTAATAGCTATGACATTTTTATCCTCGTATACTTTTTCTGCAGGAAGCTTTCCCTGAATAATTTGATCAAAGACTGTATCCATTTTTTCTCATCACATATTTATAGGCTTTTAAAGCATCTTCTTTAGTTTCCCAAATGGAAATAAAAAGATTCTTATGGCAAAAAATCGCTCCGGGAATACCGCTTGCGTTTCGAAGATCTTCCTCACGCAAGCCTCCCCATTCCAAAGGTAAAGAACGTCGCATTTGCATTCTTTTTGCAAAAGAAGGAGGAATCGTGCGTAATTTCCAATGAATTCCTGAAGGCATTATGAGAAATTCAGCAGGATGTCGATCTCCATCTAAAGAAAAAAAGGCCTCTTCCCAAGGTATCGCTTTATCAAAAACTAAAAGACGATTGGAAACAGCCATAACATCACGAACCGTTTCTTTACATTTTTCTAAATAATAAAACCGCTTTTCCAACCGTTCTAAATGAGCATACGTAAAATCCAACGCAGAAAAAAAAGCTGCTTTCTCAACATCCGCAGCCGCTTCATATTCGATCGGCAAGAAATTCGCAATAACATCAGAAAAAGTGCAGCTCTCCTCTTGCAAGTCTACTTCCCCCACATCATAGGCATCCACACTTTTTATCAAGGAACGATTAAAATAATCGTATAAAGAACCCGAAATAATCTTTTGATCTCGAAGATAAGATAAAATCATCCCTGCGCTGCTTTTGTTTCCCTTGTAGTCAATCTGATGATGATCAAATCGTTTGCGAGAAGGATCATAAATATTCCCTATATCACAGAGAAATTCACAATGTGATAAAATCTTTTTATCCCGAGTGCGAAAAATTTTATCGCACTCAATAAGACGATACTTCCACAATAAAGCGCACGCACAGACTTCATCCGCATGAAAAGGCCCGTCATGCGTCCCTACGCTTCTGACGATTATTTTCTCTTCCATAAATAATCAAATTACCTAATTTCCCAGTTATTGACAACCATTCGAAATTTTCTATGAGAAAACTTTGTTTTTTCTCCTTTTTCCTAAGAAAAAACACATAAAAATCCGAAAAAATCCTCATCGGATACGACTCCTTTCTAAAAAAACTTTCTCATCTTATTGAAGATAAATAAGATAAAATTTTTCTTTTCAAGAAAATCTTAAAGAGTATGAATATAGAAGTAAGAGTAATAAATATAGATCAGTCAAAAAATTACTCGAATCAAAAACATTTTAAATGAGACAGGAAAAACTTATGAAAGTTGAAAAAAAACCTCAAGTAAAACAAAAACCTTGTTGCGGATCTACCATTAATCAACCTAAAGTCCCAGGTAAAAAAGATAAAAAACCAGGTTGCAACAAATAAATTAATTTCTCGTGAAATTTTGGCATCTCATGATGCCGGACAAGGCATATTCGGCTAGAATATGCCTTGTTTTATGATCCTTTGAAAACCATACGGTTTCCTGCAGAAAGTTTTATCATATCTAATGAGGAAGCCAGTTCACACAAAACAGAAAAATCTATACAATGCATGGGAAATAAATACGCCGGCTTAGTCTTATGAAAATAATCGATCGTTTCTTTCACGGGATCTCTTTCATGAGAACTTAAATGAAATCCTCCCATTACTCCATAGAGCTTTTTCCCGATTATCTCTTGCGCATAAGAGCAAATATTGCAAATCCCCGCATGAGCACATCCTGAAATCACAAAAACCCCTTCCTTCATCTTTATGGCAAGAGCAGAATCATCCAACATCGGATCTCCTTTATACGATCCCTTTTCAAAAGAGTGAACACGGGGTATCTCTCCCAAATAAAAAATTCCGGGAACCAGCTCCAAAGGACCGGCAGAACATTGTACAACAAAGTCTTTTTCCAGTATTTTTCTTTGACGTGAGGTTATCTTTTCTAACACATGAGGATGCATAAGGATCTTTTTTCCTTTATAGGGAAAATGAAATACCCCCCCGATATGATCTTCGTGACAATGAGAAATAACAATATAATCCGTATTCTCAAGAGAAATCTGCATCTTTTGAGCATTGCGTAAATAAATATCCGTATGCCCTGTATCAAAAAGAATAAACCTTTCTCCCTTATTTAAAAAAATACTAAGGCCCCATTCAGCTAAATACCCAAGGTCCGCAGAAGAATTTTCACAAAGAATATCCATACTTGTCATAAATACCTCCCCTAAAAGAACTCTGAAAAAAGTTTATCTTTTCTTGTACTTTTATCTTCATAAAATTTTATAAAAATATTTCAAGAAAAATCTTGTCTCTTAATATTTTTTAATTCGTGCAGCAAAAAAAGTCTGTGCAGTATGATTAGAAAAAAGGAATGCTAATGGAAAGCTATCTCACCTCTTCTCACTTAGATTTAATCTCTCCCGATGGTCAAATCGAAAACATCATCGTCGCCAATGAAAAAGAACGGGAGATCGAAATAAAAATCGATGATATTTCTCCCACTTTCCAAGGTTTTTTTATTGATAAAACACTCGTTCATTTTAACTTAAAGAGTACCCTGGCACAAAGCGGACTCAATACTAAAAACGAACGTATCGAACTCGATAGATCTCATAGAAAAGCCCTTGTTCGGGTGACTCTCTACGCTCTTTCTCCTATAGGAGAGACCCTGATCGAACTCATCGAGCCCGGTTCTTACATAGGAAAACTTTTTGCTGCAGACGATAGAAGACGGGTGCGCGAACCTTATTATCTAGAACGGATGTTAGGAAGAATCGATCGTTATGGCGATCCTCTCTTAAGTTTTGGGACTCCCGATCAAAGAGATACGTTAATTTTAGAAAAAAAAGGAAATACGACCCTGGCATTTATCCCCACAAAAAAAGGCATTGTCACCTACTCCGATACAATCGTCCATTTTCTGCCCACATTGGCCCAAATGCTAAAACACCCTAACTTTTCTACAAGGCAATTACTCCAACTGCATCAGATATGGAACCCAAACTACCCTTGTAAGATTCAAAAAAATGATCTTCTCCTCACTAAAACAGCTCCCCTACACGTAAGAACTGTCTTTGCCAGAGTTTCTTCCGACTACTTGCCGAAAGGATTCCATCACACTTCTGCAGATGTGCTTCAGCCCGATACAAAAGCTTCAGGAGATATCTATGAATTTTATGGCAAGAGCTCCCTAGAACTAGAAAAAATTCCTCTGGAATTTTATACCTTAGAACCCCATAGAGAACATGTTTTTTTCGAAGATCGCGATCAACTCCAAGAATGCTTGGAAAAACCGGATACCCTTTTTAAGGCATTCACTACAGCTCCCTTACCTCAGGATCTTCTCTCTGCAGCGTTCATTGTCAAAGGAACCCAGCTAACGACCCTCCAAGAAAATGATTGGATCACTAGAAAACCCACTAAACATCCCTTCCCCGGAATCGTTCATCCTTCCAAACAAGCGTTCTATGTTGAAAAATATATCACCGCCCAACCATCCTACCCTTTCTTAAAGGCCATCGACAATAATCAAATTACCTCACAAGGTGTATTGCTTACTCGTTATTTTCCCTCTCCTCTTATGAAACGTATGATCCTCAATGATATCGTAGCAAAAAATCTAAAAGGGATCTATTTTCAGCATCCCTCTCTTTCCCACGACTATTATTTTTCCCATGAAGATCGCAGCTTTTTATTTGACCTTGCAAAATTCGGCATTCCGGTTTTTTGGGTGGATGAAGTCTCTAAAAACATCCTTCAATATATCGTAAAGCCCGATAAAGACAGCGGCATGTTCGTACCTCTAGATAAAATAGAAACATTTCGCTCCGCAATATTTTTTGGCGTTTATGGCTCTAATTTATTTTCTTCCTTTGAAAAAGAATTAAAACAACTTTTGCTGGGATTGAAAGAAATGCAAGACTCCAGCCACCATCCTCTATTCAATGCCCAAACTCCTCTAGCTCTCATCACAGGAGGAGGACCCGGAGCTATGGAGCTTGGCAACAAAGTCGCTAAAGAGGTGGGCTTCCTATCTTGTGCTAATTTTGTCGATTTTCGTCCCAAAGATGGCAGTGTCATCAATGAACAAAAACATAATCCCTATGTCGATGCTAAAATGACCTATCGTATCGATAAACTCATCGAGAGACAAGCCGAATTCCATCTCGATTTTCCCATTTGTCTTCCCGGAGGCATTGGCATGGACTTTGAGTTCACCTTAGAGGAAGTGCGGCGAAAAACAGGAGGATCCGCTCCAACGCCCATTCTGCTGTTTGGAACATATGACTATTGGAAAGAAAAAATCACTTCCCGCTTTCAATGCAATCGGAAAAATAAAACCATTGCCGGATCTGAATGGGTCAGTAATTGTTTTTATGTCGTGCAGACCAAAGAACATGCGCTATGGGTCTATAAAAAGTTCTTCGAAGGCTCCTTGCATATCGGCAAAAATGGCCCCATCTATGATGAGGGTTTTTGCCATGTTGCCTTAGAATCCATAAGCTAGTTTTATGCTTCCATAAGAAGTCTTGTCTTTCATGAATTGTCCCTCTAAAGAATATCCATGATGGGCTTCTGCAAAAAGACGTATTCTTCGGCCGACATTCTTTAAATTGCTCCATTCATACCCTAAAGCATAGGTACCATCAAAATACCAATGATCCATCTGCCAGTTTCTAAAATGAATTGCCGCAAAAAAAGTTCCATATAACTTATGATAATCGAATTTGCTTCCAGCAAAACGCGCCTCAGTACCGTATTCCACATAAGCATGATCCATATCAAAACTCTTATCACTATGTAAAATTAACCCAGGACCTCCATATAAACGCAAAATATCATTCGCCTGATAAGAAAAGAAAAAATCCACCGCTTCATAACTCGGATTTACACGATGATACCCCGGATGATCCACTAAAAATTCATCCCCTAAGTGCGAAGAGAGATGATAGATTCGAAACCGAAAAGACCATTTGTTCACCGCATAAGAAAGAGGAATCGCTACATAAAAATCGGTATTGACTAAAGCCGTCCCTCCATTGTAATTGGGCTTCGGATCTAAATTAAATACTGACCAAATTCCTGATTCTATGCTGATTTGTAAATCGCCCTTCCAAGGCAATACCTCTAGCCAACGAAAAATCGGAAAATCAGCTCCTAAAGAAACCGCAACAGCTTTTTTGCCAATCACTTTGTCTCCCCCTCGGTAACCGATCGAATTGATCACCTGTCGAGGATCCGCTATTAATGGTAAAAAAAGTTCGGTATTTTGAGGAAACCATATTCCCTTTACATGAGGCCTATCTACATATTTTTCCCTTTCCGCCATTTCTTTCGGAGGAATTCCGTCTAAAATTTTTACCTCTTTTACCCCAGGAACATCCTTCACAAAAGATTTAATGCTTTTTGCCAATAATTCATTTTTGGGAAGATTCGCAAGCCAAACTACCTTGTCTTTAACAATTACCACCACTTGGTACTCATAATAATGCAGGTCAACTAGGGCTTGAATATACCCTTCAAAATAAGAATCGCTCGCCCCCTCTAAAACTTCTTTGGGAAGATTGTCAGAACGGGTTAAGGCACAAATGTCGTCCTCTGCCCAAAGAATACTGGCGCAAGTTAAAAAAGTAAGAAAATAGATAAACGTTTTCATAGATTAATCTTATTTAGTGTTTTCTTACTCTATAATATGCAAATATTTATCCGTCAAAGATTTTATCAAAAAACTTGATTTATCAGAGATTGCAATATAAAATGGATTTTTTTTCATCATGGGGCAATAGCTCAGTTGGTTAGAGCAGCGGACTCATAATCCGTCGGTCCTAGGTTCAAGTCCTAGTTGCCCCAGACTTTTAATTGTTTACCTCCTGATGGACTCTCTTCAAACTGAAAACAAATTAGAAGAGATCTTAGTTGAGAAGATTATCCTCTTCAGTCTGGCGTTTACAACGTCTTCTCGAAGCAACATCAACAATTGTATGGGGCAAACAGAACCTTTACATCAAATCTATGGTTCTAATGCTATGGCTGCTATTTCCCGTTACGAATCCACATTGGAAAGAAATTTTATAGATCCTTGCATGAGCTGCATAGACTTCAAGCCATGAGATTGGGGCAAGGAGCGCCCGTTCCGATTGCCATAAACATTCACTCTGAAAGCTAAAATAGATTTGTTTCGCAATTTTTTTTACTCTTATAGAGCGTGACTTACACTGAAGTTTGTGGTAAAATGCCAAAGATAATTTGTATGAAATAGTATGAAGATTCTCATTTTTGGCATCCCCGGCTCCGGAAAAACTCTTCTAGCACGAAAAATGTCAAAAGAGTTGGATCTTCCTGTATTTCACATTGATAAGCATTTTTTCGAAAAGGGATGGGTCGAAAGAGATCATGACCATTTTTTAGAAGATGTTAAAGCAGTGCTCAAACGAGAAAATTGGATTATCGATGGCAATGGAATGCGCACATTGGAAATGCGTTACAAAAAAGCCAATATCGTGATCTATT
>JAFGFA010000019.1 GCA_016931275.1 Parachlamydiales bacterium | reverse complement strand
GCATTCTCTAATCGAGTGCTTAATCGGTCAATTTCCTCTTGTTTTGTAGTAAGATTCTGTTCATTCGTTCTTAACTGATTTTGTAAGTTTTGAGCTCTTTCGTCAGCATCGGCTTGAGCTTGTGCTAATTGAGCTTGTAAGGCTTGAATTTCTTGAGCTTTAGCCTCTTGAGCTTGTTCTAAGTCATGAATTCTTTTCTGAAGATTTTTTATCTCTTTTTTTAATTTAATAATCTCTTGTTGTTTTTTTCTAAGAGAATCAGAATCAATTTCTTGCCTATCGAGAAAAGCGTTTATAGTCACTCCATCGAATTCTATTTTTCGTGTAGATTCTCGTAGCTGTTCTTGAAGCTTTGCAACTTCATTTGTCGCAGTGTCTAACTGATTTTGTAAGTTTTGAGCTCTTTCTGCTGGAGCTGTTTGGACTGATGGTGATTCTGAGGCTTGTTCTTCTTTTGGTTTCCTTTGAGGAATTGTATTTAAAGAGTGAGATCGTTGGGTGGTTGAGGCTGTTTTTCCTAGTTCTCTTTTAGTAGAATTTCTTGGAGTCATTTTTCTAATGTGTCTGTTAGAGAAACAACTCATTAATTCTTTATGGATTGTTTTTAATGAATCATTAGAAGTTGGTGAGGTTTGGTCATCATGTAAGAATATAGGTATATATCTTTGAGAGGATTTTATATAAATGCCTTGAGTATCAACGAGATAAAATTGTGGGTCATTCCGTAATAATCCTGAATATTGTGCTGTCTGATTCTGAAAGATATCATTCTCTTCTAACAGAGTGAACAGGTTTGAGGCTCTTTCTTTTTGTGCTTGTTCAAAGGGAAAGACTCCTTGGTAAAACTGAATAGAGCGAGAACCATTTGAAGACATTTTTATTATCCAATATTATTAATTTATATAATAATATTATAATATATTTTTGGATAAAATTCAATTATGTGTTAAAAAACAAAGTAAATGTTAGCTAAATATTACATTTGTTTTGTTAACTCTTCTAAAATAGAATGAGATCTGTTTATAAAACCTTCTAAATTAGACGGTTGCAGTTCTTTTTGTGATAAAAGAGCCGTTTCATAGATTTGATGAACCATCTGTTCTGCTAAGGCAGGCTTTTTGGAAGAAATTTTTATAATATTGGCAATAAGAGAAGAGTTTGTATTGATAATAAAAGTCTTTTTGGTGT
The DNA here is from genome assembly GCA_016931275.1 of Parachlamydiales bacterium. GTDB lineage: Bacteria > Chlamydiota > Chlamydiia > Chlamydiales > SM23-39 > JAFGFA01. The sequence continues at coordinate 42,655 of JAFGFA010000019.1, read as the reverse complement.
GATCAAAATTATGTCCTTGAAGTTGAAAATAATCCCGCATGCGCCTTTCTTCTTCTTTTAGAAGTAAAAATCCAGGAAGTGTATTGCTAGACAAACTTTTGGCTTCTATTTCCAACTCTTTAATATTAAGATTTTTGCGAAAAAAATCCGCTATTTGTGCACTTTCGCTTTTTCCTTCGCTATTTAATAGAGATTTTTCTTTGGAAGGGTCTAAAAGAGCAGGATCGAGATCGCCATCAATTCTTTGAAATTTTATTTTCATCTTATCTTCTAGGAAATTCATGAGATGGATGTCCATAAAGGATTCACTGAGAAGAACTTCAATGTTTTTTTCTTGAAAAAGTTTTAACACGGAGAGATGAAGATCGTTGGTATAGAAGACCTTGTCTTTTTGTCGGGCAAGGTAGTTTTCTAAGGTCGTATAAACACCGTTTGTGTTTTTCCAGATTAAAAATTCCTTGGAGCGTTCATAGAATTTTTCATCTTGTAAAGTGGCTAATTTAATAATGAGCTCTATATCAGGATAGAATTGTTCGAACTTTTCTTTTTCTGTGGCATAGAGAGTTTTGAGACGATCGGCAATTTTTTTGGAAATGTGCGCACTAAGTTGACGTACACTTTTGTCCACTTGTAGAAAGCTTCTTGAGACGTTCAGAGGAATGTCAGGACTATCAAGAGCTCCTTTTAAGATCGTGAGATAATCGGCAAAAATATCCTTGCAATGATCAGAGACGAAGACCCGGTTGCAAAAGAGTTTTATCGAGCTTTTTTGATAATCGAAATTTTTCGTTATTTTAGGGAAATATAAGATCCCTTTGAGATGAAAAGGATAGTCCACATTGAGATGGATCCAAAAAATGGGGTCAGGATCGAGAGGATAAAGCTCGTGATAAAAGGCGAGATACTCTTCGTCTTTTATTTCTGAAGGAGATTGTAAATAGAGAGGAGGTTTGTTGTTGAGGGGCTTGTCATTTAAAAAAATGGGGAAGGGGAGAAAAGGACAGAAATGTAAGAGGATCGAGCGAATTTTTTCCTCTTCAAGATATTCCGTGTTATCCGAAGAAAGATGCAAAATGATGTCTGTACCGGCTTTTGTTCGAGTTCCTTTTTGGATGGTATAAGAAGAAGTTCCGTCACAGGACCAAAAAACAGGATCCTGAGTGGTATCATAGGAGAGAGTTGTTATTTCCACTTTTTCCGCAACCATGTAGGCAGAATAAAAACCAAGACCAAAATGACCGATGATCTGATCTTTTTCTACACCCGTTTCATATTTTTTAAGAAAGTCTTCTGCTCCGGAAAAGGCGATTTGTGCAATATATTTTTCCACTTCTTCTGAGGTCATGCCAATGCCATTGTCAGAAATAGTGAGCGTTTTTTTTTCTTTGTTCAAGACAACATCAATACGAAATTCTTCCACTGTGGCCTTGCCTTGTGAGGCTAAAAGCTTTACTTTATGGATGGCATCCGTTGCGTTGGACACAAGTTCTCGAAGAAAAATGTCCTTTTCGGAATAAAGCCATTTTTTGATGATCGGTAAAATATTTTCACTGTGAATAGATAATTGTTTCTTCGACATAATTAATTCCAGGTAATGATTTTAGTTTGTTGTAAGATCACAAGAATAACGGCTATGGGAGCAAACCATTTGATCAAAAAAAGCCATATGTGCAAAAGCTTTGTCATTTTGGTCCCTTGCAGGAATTCTTCTTGGACAAGACGTTTATCCATAAACCATCCGATAAAAATAATGGTCAAAAGCCCTCCTAAGGGCATCATCCAAGAGCAGCTTGTATAGTCTATGGTGGCAAAAAAATCTTTCCCATAGATATCTTGCCAGTTTTTAAAGAGATCTCCGGAACCGGCAAGGGCCGTAGGTATCCCTAAAAGAAATGCTCCAATACCGGAAAAAAGAACCGCTTTTTTGCGGGTCCAATTGAAAAGCTCAATGAAATTGGCAACTAAAACTTCCAGCAGGGAAATCGATGAGGTTAATGCAATAAAAACAAACAGAATAAAGAAAATCGTCGAGATAAATGTCGTCCCGGGAAGTTTGGCAAAAAGAACGGGAAGCGTTTTAAATACAAGACCCGCTCCTTGTTCCGGTTCAAAACCAAAAGTAAATATTACAGGAAAAATCATCAAAGCGGCAAAGATGGAAACGGCAACGCTGATCGATCCGATAATAAAACCTGTTTTCGGAATGTCCTCTTGAGTTTTCATGTAACTGCCATAAGTGAGAATAATTCCAATTCCAATACTTAAGGTAAAAAAAGACATGCCTAGAGCATTTAAAACACCTTCGGTAGATAGCTTGGAAAAATCTGGATATAATATATAATGCGCCGCTTGGGAAAATCCGGGAAGTGTGGTCGCATAGAAAAAAAGACCCAATAAAATTACCAAAAGAGCTGGAGTGAGGATGCGGCTCCAATATTCGATGCCCTTGCGAATCCCCCCATAAACAATGCCAACAGTCATTAACATGAATATCAGATGCCAAAAGACAGAGATATCGGCGGATTTGTAGAGTATTTCATAGATGGCTTTAATTGCGGAGGGGGTCTTTCCTTCTGTAAAGTTGTTTAAGGACATTAATGCATAATTGATCGTCCATCCGGCAATCACACTGTAATAAGAAAGAATTAAAAATGAAGTGAAGATGTTGAGCCATCCGAGAAGCCTCCAGTGATTGGATTTGGGAGCGAGTTCGGAATAAGCCTTTACAACACTTTTTTGACTGGCGCGTCCTATGATCAGTTCTGCAATAAAGATCGGAATACCAATAAATAAGGTAAATCCAAAATAGAGAAGGACAAAAGCTCCTCCACCATTTTGCCCTAACATATACGGAAATCGCCATAAACTTCCCAGACCTATAGCAGAACCTGCTGTAGCCATAATAAAGCCTATTTTCGATCCCCAATGTTCTCTTTGTTGAGTCATAAGCTAAAACGTAAAAACCTAATAATTATTGAATAATGAAACTGTATTTTAATTTTTTTGTCAATGGGATATGATCGCGTTATCAGGATATTTTTTTAATTTTATTTTTGTTGCTATTTGATGCTATTATAAACGTTTTTTCTGTATAATTGCGTTTTATAAATAATTCAAAATAAAAGGTAAAAAAATGTCTATAAGATTTACTGTTGAGGAAAAAAGAAGAGCTTCCCCTGAGATCTTAGAACAAAATTGTAGAAGAATCAGGCGTAGACCACAAGAATTGTCGGAAAGTCAGAGAATTCTCAAGAGCTTGGAGCAAAAAAGAAGCGAAATGCAACAACTGTTGCGAGAACTTCCTCTGGAAAAACGTGAGGAATTGAAAAACAGAATACAAGAAGCCCGGGGTTTGGTTTTGAGAAAATTGTTGGATAAATTAATTTCCTGGTTGAAAACTGAGAATAGAAGGGTTTTTAGAGAAGAATTTAATCAATACAAAAATTATGAAGATCTGAAAAAACTATTCAACCGTATCGTGAAACGATTGCCACAAGAAGAAAGGAGCCGTTGGTTAAAACTATATAGTTCCCATAGATATTCTTCTAAAGTGGACTCAACGGTACGTGATTTTATGAGAACATTGCCCAAAAACCCCAGCCCTTTAAGGTATTGTATATTTGAGAGGGATAGTTCTCGAACTCCATCTCCCATTTCTATGCCAATCCCTGAAAATAGTAGGGAATATTCTGCTGTAGTTTCTGTCTCCTCTTTAAAATTACGAAGAGAAGAAGAACCTGTAAATCTTCTAACGGACATTTATTATGATAATCTTGAAGAGGGTACTGGTATTTTACAGAAAAACAAAGCAGAATTACCTATTAGTCCATTGGCCAGATGCTAGCTGTTTAGTATGGTAGAAAAACAGGTCTTGATCCTAATAAAACAAGAAAAATGACGAAATAATAAACAAAAGAATGAAATATAGCTATTTGAAGTCTCTTGAAATACCCGTTGTTTTTTCTAAATAAAGTTTTGAAAATTGTCTGTTTATTTAAGAATCAACCTTGTTTTAAGGAGATAAAAAGTTTTTTGCAAAATATTGTTAATTAATATAACTAAATTTTATAAATAATTCAAAATAAAGGATAAAAAATGTCTATAGGGTTTAATAAAATTGAAGGGAGAATGCCGTCCTCTCCGTTTGTTGTGGGAAAAATTGGCTCAGAAAGAAAAACTCTTGAGCTAAATGTTTTTAGGCAACATCTATTACTAGATTTAATTTGGGAAATACAAGGAAAGGAACAGCGAACAGAATTGTTAGTCAAATTTCGACGATGTCTAAATCCAGCTGCTAGAAAAGAGTTGTTTCAGGCTATTGTTTTACGTCTCAAGGAAGGAACTCGACAACTTTGGACACAGCAATGGGATTTGGGTATAAGAGCTATAAGAACATGGCAGGAAGGAGAAAGGACTCACTATGCAAAACATCTCATTCGTACAAGGATTAAGCAAGAGGAGAATTGTTCTTGCATAAATGTTTGCCTTGGGGATATTCAAAAAATTGGAGAATTTTTAGGAGTACGAAAAAGACCTGGGAGTCCTTTAGTGCCAAATAAAACTTCTGTTAGGCGCTATGAAGTATGTCAAAGGGGAACAAGAACATTAATGAGCATACGAGTATCTAAGGCATCTATCGCGTCTATACCAGCGTCTGATGAAGAGGATCTTTGATCATTCATGCCTATCTTTCATGCAGGTTCAGAATTGTTCTGTAACAATATGTTCAGTAGGATTTTTCGTAATGGATCACTTTGGGTATCCCATCCCGAAGAGATTTTGACATGCTGCTCTGTAATTAAAAGCAAAGGCTTTTTCAACGAAGAAGCCTTTTGCTTTACCGAGAAAAATATTCTTCTGATGAGATAAATTTTTTCTTCATTCCCCCCTTTTTTGCTTTAGTGATTTTCTAAAAAATGTTTTCACAATCAGGTAAATAATTCTTTTAAAACAACAAGGGTTCGTGATATATAAAGCTTTGGTAGTAAGTGGATATATCTCATGAAAATTTTCGCAGCGCAACTCAATTATTTTGTCGGTGATATGGATGGAAATACTCGGAAAATTTTAGAGGCCATTGAAAGAGCTAGAAAAGAAAAGGCCGATATAGTGCTTTTTTCCGAAATGGCTATTTGCGGATATCCTCCGGAGGACCTTTTGTTATTTCCCCAATTTATTCAAGAAATGGAGAAATATCTGGAAAGGATCGTTGCCGCTTCTCAAGGACTATTTATTGTGGTCGGGTTGGTTCGTTTGAATCCGACTAAAAGAGAAAAAGATCTTTTCAATACGGCGGCAGTCATAGCCGATGGAAAACTTTTGGGCTTTAAAGATAAAACTCTGTTACCGACGTATGATGTTTTTAGTGAGAGACGCTATTTTGAGCCGGGAGGAGAACAGAAAGTATTTCCTTATAAAGGAAAGAACATCGGAATCTTGATTTGTGAAGATGTATGGGAACATGCAGGTGGTTCGGAATATACAAAATATCTAAGAGATCCTGTAGAAGAGATGAAACGGCTTTCGCCTGATCTCATGGTAAATCTTTCTGCATCACCTTATTATTATCAGAAAAAAGAGGTGCGTAAAAATATTTATTCTCAGGCAGCTAAATCGTTGCATTGCCCGGTTATTCTATGTAATCAGGTAGGAGGAAATGATCAGCTTGTTTTTGACGGGTATAGCATGTATTTTGATCCCGATGGAGAATTGGTCCGTTTGGCAAAAGGGTTTGTAGAGGATGATTTTATCGTCTGTTTAGAGGAGCTTTCTTCTTCTGCTCCTATGGTTTATGTCGATCCTTTGGAAGATCTTTACAAGGCTCTGGTTCTTGGAGTCTCTGATTATTTTAAAAAACAGGGCTTTAGCAAATGTCTTGTAGGGTTGTCCGGAGGAGTGGATTCTGCCTTAACGGCATGTATTGCCGTAGAGGCTCTAGGAGCCAAAAATGTTTTGGCCGTCAATATGCCCTCTCGATTTTCTTCCTTGCAGGGGATGGAAGACGCAAAACAGATGGCAAACAATTTGCATATAGAGATGATCGATATGCCTATTGATCATGTTTATCAAGTTTTTTTAGATTTCTTGAGTCCCGTTTTTTCTACTCAACCGATCAATCACGCTGAGGAAAATTTACAGGCCCGCATCCGGGGCATTATCCTGATGGGACTTTCCAATAAACTCGGCGCGATTGTCTTAAGTACGGGAAATAAATCGGAAATGGCAATGGGCTATACGACTTTGTATGGGGATATGTGTGGAGGATTAGCGGTGTTGGGCGATGTGTCGAAAACCCTTGTTTATGAATTAGCCAATTGGATCAATCGGAAAGAAAAGATTATTCCTCATTCGATTATTGTTAAAGCTCCCTCTGCAGAATTAAAAGAAAATCAAAAAGATCAGGATGATCTGCCTGCCGGATATGATGTCATAGACACAGTATTGCAGGAATATGTCGAAAAACATCTTTCGAGGAAGGCAATCGAACAAAAACATCATCTTGCGCAGAATACGACCATCGATTTAATCACCATGATTCATAAGGCGGAATATAAAAGACGACAAAATCCGCCGGCAATCAATGTGAGCAAAAAATCATTTAGTAAAGGAAGATCGTTTCCTATAGTGCATGGATGGAAAAATAGTTAGTTTACAAAGGAGTTATGATGAAAAAAGAGCATTTTCATAAGGAAATAGGCCTAGTGACTTTGACAGCTATCGGTGTCGGCAGTGTGTTGGGATCAGGTATATTTGCTCTTCCAGCAGCTATGGCAGCTGTTGCCGGGCCTGCTTTTCTTTTAGCAATCATATTAGCGGGAATCATTACCTTGTTCTTGGGGATGGCCTATGCAGAACTCGGAGCGGCATTTCCTATAACCGGGGGGCCTTATTCCCTACCGCGCTTGGCATTGGGTAATTTCGGAGGATTTGTAATGGGATGGGGATATTTCCTGTACCTCTTCATCGGAACGGCCGCCGTGATCGATATATTCATCGTTTATTTGGGATTTTATATTCCCGGGCTAGCTGTAGGAGGTACCTTGACCCCGTGGGGAGTCTCCCTTGCTGTCATAGCACTCTGGATCTTTACCATCATCAATGTCCTTGGGGTCAAATGGGGCAGTTTGTACAGTCTCATTACGACAATTGGAAAGCTGATTCCTTTGTTTTTATTCGGCATTATCGGCCTTGCTTTTTTTAAAGGAGGTAATTTTAGCCCTTTTATGCCTTTTGGATTTGGAGGGGTGACTTTGGCCGTGACATTGTTTTTTTGGTCTTATACAGGTTTTGAAGCTATCGTAGTCCCATCAGAAGAAGTGAAGGATCCTCATAAGACGATCCCTTGGGCCATGATCCTTACCATTTTTGTGACGATCGTTGTTTATCTTTTTATCGCAGCCGTTTTTTTAGGCATGTTTGATTGGCAGAGTTTTGGCTTTCATAAAGGAGACTGGAAAGCATTAAGCACTCTTAGCTCTCCATTATCCGATGTTTCAAAAGCTCTAGGACTTCCTCTTCTTGCCGCTTTAGCTACGATCGGAGCTATTATCGCTACAGCCGGTGCTGGCGGGAGTTGGGTTCTTATTCAGGGAAGAATGCCTTACGCAATGGCGAAAGATAAACTGTTTTGGTCTCCCTTGGCAAAAATTCATCCTAAATTTGGAACTCCAGCGGCATCGTTGATTTTCACATCGGTTCTGACAACTGTGATTTTAATCGCTATTCCGAACTTTCCTTCCGTAGCACTGATTGCTTCGGTAACAGCGGTTGTTCCCTATGCTGCCGCGGTTCTTGCAGTACCGATTTTACGCAAGACCCGCTCGGAAGTACGCCGTCCTTTTGCATTGCCTGCCCATAAAATTGTCGCCGCGATTGGTTTTATCATGTCCACGTATTTGATCTATTGGGCTTCTTATCCTTGGAATATCGTGGGCAGTATTTTGATGTTGACGGCGTATCCTGCTTATCTCTTTGTTAAGAGAAAAAATTTTGAATGGATGCGTAATCTTTGGATCCCTGTCTATTTGTTAGGAGTAATTATCATGTCAATTTTGGGGGACAAGAATTTTGTGTTCAATAATTTTACTCCATATTCTCCCCTTAATAAAATAGTCATGCCTTACGATTTAATTATTCTTGGTTTCTTTGCCTTGATTATTTTTGTCTGGGCGTATAGGGTGAATATTAAGCAGGAGAACAATGAGGAGAGACAAAATGACTGATGGAATCATCAAAGCGGAGTGGGAACCGTTGCGCAAGGTCGTCATGCATCGACCTGGTGTGGAGATGTTCTTTGGCCTTTTAGACCCTACCGGTTCTTTATATGAACGGGCATTTAGTCGTCAAGGTGCTGTACGGGAACATGCCATCTTGGAAAGTGTGTTTCGAGAAGAGTTCGGAGTGGAAGTAATTCAGCTGAAGCATGCTATTTTGCATGCTGCTGATCACAATTCCGTGATTCGAGATCGATTGATCGATATGGCCGGTCAGGCAATTGATCATGCCGGTACAAAGGAAAAAGTGAAACATCTGAAGTCAGAGTTTGTCCGCAATGCCAAATATCTCGATTCAGAACATTTTTTTGATATTCTTTTGATGAATCCCGGCATTGATTTTGAAATGGACGCGGTTTTGCAAAATTTGCGGATGAATATCTCTAATCGTCATGCCTTATGTAACCTCTATTTTATGCGGGATCAGCAGTTTGTCACCGATCGCGGTATCGTTATTTGTAATCTCGCCAAATCTCCTAGAAAAAGAGAACCTCAAATTACAAAATTTTTATGGAAAGAGGTCCTTCAGTTGCCTATTGCTTTGGAGATAACGGATCCGGGAACGATAGAAGGGGGAGAATTTTTGCCTATGGGAAAATTTGCCCTTGTAGGGATCGGCAGCCGTACAAATCGGGAAGCGATTGATCAGCTCCTCACTGTTGAATTTGATTATGAAGAGATCGGTATCGTACATCAGCCGTTGCATCCGTTAATATCGGCCGATGAGCCAGACCCTATGGTCAACATGCACCTGGATACCTATTTTAATGTCGCTGGAAGCAATGTCGTTGTGGGCTGCGATCTTTTATTAAAGAATGCCAGGGTAGAAATTTACTATAATGAGGGCAACGGGCAGTATCGTAAAGCCGATAAGGATGAAATCCTCTATGACTATATTATTAAAAAAGGGTTTTCCGTTGTGAATATTACCACCTTAGAGCAGCTTTCTTATGCCTCTAACTTTTTATGCATTCGTGACGGAACGATCGTGGCCATAGAAGTGGAGAGGATTGTGACGGCAGTGTTGACGAATTTAGAGGTCAAAGCTCGAGAAGATGCCAAAAGATACGGAAAACTCTATGCTCAAGCAAAAAAAGATTTTGAAGTCTTAAAAAATGAGGGGCAATTTTTCCCTCATAAAAAAGAGCTTTATCAAGCAGGTGTTGATGCTTATCCGGTTATTTTAAAAAACCTGACAGGAGGATACGGCGGAGCGCACTGTATGACCTGTGCATTGACACGAGGATAAAAAATGGGAGAGAAAGTTCTTATCGCATTAGGGGGCAATGCCCTGCTTCAAAGTGGAGAAAAAGGAACGTATCAGGATCAGCTTGCCCATGTGCAAGAGACTTGTGTTCGCTTTTTAGAGATTATCAAAGCAGGCCATACCATTGCTATTACTCATGGAAATGGTCCCCAAGTAGGAGCTATTTTGCTCCAAAATGAATCTGCCCAGGAGAAGATCCCATCAATGCCTTTGGACGTATGCGGAGCAGAAAGCCAAGGGTTCATCGGCTATATGTTGCAAAGATGCCTTGTCAATGAACAAAAAAAACATCAACAGAATACTCCTGTTGTCACGATTTTAACACAGACCCGTGTCGATCGCCATGATCCTGCTTTTCAAAATCCCACCAAACCGATCGGGCCTTTTTATACTAAAGAACAGGCGGAAGGTTTGAAAAAAGAAAAAAAATGGACGATGGTGGAACAAATCGGAAAAGGTTTTCGTCGGGTAGTTCCTTCTCCGGAACCGGTTGATATTATCGAAGGAAATATCATTAAACATCTCTTCGAAGAGAAAATGATTGTCATTGCCTGTGGCGGCGGTGGGATTCCTGTCATTCAAGAAAATGGCAAGATTGAAGGAGTAGAGGCTGTTATCGACAAGGATCATACAGCAGCTGTTCTCGCTCAAGTGATCGGCGCTGAAATATTGGTTATTTTAACGGATGTGGAAAAAGTGGCTCTTCATTATAAACAGCCTAATGAGAAGCTTTTAAGCCGGCTAACCGTTGCTCAGGCGCAGGAACACCTCTCTGCAGGAGAATTTCCTAAAGGAAGCATGGGGCCTAAAGTAGAAGCCGCATGTGCTTTTGTGCAAGGAGGAGGAAAAAAAGCAATTATAACCTCTTTGGAAAAAAGCAAGGAAGCCTTGGAAGGGAAAACCGGAACTATCATCACCATGCAATAACAAAGATATTTTATAAGCCTTTGTCATTAAACGATTTTTGTAAAATTTTTTGGCTTTTCGCATTATTTCTTGATGCGATACTCGTTGATCCGAAAGTAAATTCTAAAAAATCCCATAGAGAGAAGAAAATATAGCTCTATCGGCATCTCTAGTAAAATTTCGTTAAAATATTTGTTTACTTTTTTATCAAATCAAAACAAATTTTAGAAAAATCGTATTTTATTAATATTTTTTAACATTAACGCTAATTTTAATGGTGATTTATAATGAATTATTTGGTATTATTTATGTGAAATTAATAAGGAGAGAAATATGGTTCAACCAATATCATCAAGTCCCGAAAATTCTATAAGAATAGAGAGGGAAATTGAACTGAAGTATTTGAATTTAGTGACCCCTCAAGATCTGGATTCTCTTATTATGAAGATTGCTAAGATTAGTTTTGCTTTAGCTACTTTGGGTTTGTCTATCATGATTGCTGGAATTATAGATCTAACACCACATGTTTGGGGCGTTATAAAAAGCGATTTGTTTTTTCGGTCGGAAGATTTTCAGATATCCTTTGAGGCAGAGGACATAGAGGTTGAGGCAGAGGACATAGAGGTTGAGGCAGAGGACATAGGGCTGGAATAGCTCTTAAACATTCCCAATGGTTGCGACCATTACGGCTTTTATAGTATGTAGCCTGTTTTCCGCTTGATCGAATACTACAGAATGCTTGCTGCGAAATACTTCATCGGTCACTTCCATGGAGGATAATCCAAATTTTTTATGGATGTCCTGTCCAACATCGGTATTGAGATCATGAAAAGCGGGTAAACAGTGCATAAAGATCATATGGGGATTATGGGTTTTTTGGACCATCTCCATAGTAACTTGATAAGGTTTTAAGAGTTTTATCCGTTCGGCAAATTTTTCTTCTTCTCCCATGGAAACCCATACATCCGTATAGATTACATCAGCCTCTTTTACCGCAGCATTGATATCGTCAATCAGTTCGATTTTTGCCCCTGTTTTTTTTGCAATTTCTTTCATCTCGCTGACGAGTTTAGGATCTGGAAAAAGAGATTTTGGCGCAAGAGCGACAAAATGAATGCCCATTTTGGCAGAACCGATCATGAGGGAGTTGCCCATATTGTTGCGAGCATCTCCAACAAAGACAAATTTTACCTTGTGCAAGGGTTTGTCTATATGTTCTTGAACAGTGAGGAAATCGGCGAGAATTTGTGTGGGATGGAATTGATCGGTCAGCCCATTCCATACAGGGACTCCTGAATGCTGCGCCATGATATCGACCGTTTCTTGAGCAAATCCGCGAAATTCAATTCCATCATAAAATCGGCCAAGAACTTTTGCCGTATCCTCTATAGATTCTTTTTTGCCCATTTGACTGCCGGAAAGATAAGTGACATTGGCTCCTTCATCAAAAGCGGCAACTTCAAAAGCGCATCGAGTTCGCGTAGAGGTTTTTTCAAAAATCAAAACAATGTTTTTTCTGTCTAGGGCGTAGCCTTTAATGCCGGCTCTTTTTTTGTTCTTTAAATCGCGGGATAGATGAAGAAGATATTTGATTTCTTCTGAAGAAAAATCTTTTAATGTTAAAAAACTCTTTCCTTTTAAATTTACCGGCATAAATAACTCCTTGTCTCTTAAAAATCACCATAGCGATCTATATTTTTTTTTACAAGAGCTCTCAAAGAATGGGGACAATTTGTTGTGTCGAGAAGAAATGTGATGTTAAAAGGGAAGAACTTCTGCTAAAACTTTTTTTCGATGTCGTATCATCATAAGACGGTCAAATCCGACTGCTACGCCATAGATATCAGGTAAAAGAGACATGGCTTGGATAAATTCTTCATCGAGAGGAAGAGGTTCTTTGCCTTCTTGGAGACGTTCTTGATTGGTGAGAATAAATCGTCTTCTCTGTTCTACAGGATCGCGTAATTCATGATATCCGTTGGCGAGCTCGATGTCGTTATAATAGATTTCAAAACGTTCCGCTACTTCTATGTCCTTGACTGTTTTGGTTTGGGCCAAGGCGGCTTGCGAGGAGGGATAGTCGTTGATTACCGTGATTTCTTGTAGCTTGGGTTCTATAAGATGCGTTAGAAGAAGGGATAACATGCTATCTCTCTCTAATTCTGATGGGTTGATCGAGATCATAGATATAAGAAATGAGCGGAGCTTTTCTTGAGAGATCAAAAATGGGTCGATATCTAAGAAAGTTTTAAAAAGAGAGCGATAAGAAAAATAGTGTATGTTTGTAATCGGAACAAAGAGGGAAATATACTCAATCGTCTCTTGGATGAATAGATCAAAAGAGGGGAGCTTGTGATACCATTCTGCCAGGGTAAATTCAGAGCGATGTCGATCTCCCTCTTCTTCTTTGCGAAAGACATGCCCGAGCTGGTAGATATTGTTCATCCCACGAGCTATTAACTTTTTAAGGGAAAATTCAGGAGAAGTATGCAAATATTTTTTCGTAAGAGGAGAAACATTCACAGAAAAAGGCTCTATAAAAGCATCTATGGAGGGATAGGATAAAAGAGCCGGACAGTCTACTTCCGTGATGTTTTTTTTGCGAAAAAAATCTCGGGAAAGAGAAAACATTGCTGCGCGATCCTCTAAAATCTCTTTAGAGGCGAGAGACATATTCTCCTGTGCGGGTATCGATTTTTACGATCTCTCCTTGATCGACAAAAATCGGAATTTGTACTTGGGCACCGGATTCAAGCGTTGCGGTTTTTAAGACCCTTCCAGAAGCCGTATCGCCGCGGATGCCCGGAGCTGTTTCTGTAATTTTGAGCTCCATGAAAGTAGGAGGGACTATATCGATAATTTCTCCCTTGTACATCACAACGTCATAGACAGTATCTTCTTTTAACCATTGACGGTTTTCTTTCATGGCGGAGAACGGAACGCTTACCTGCTCAAAGGTTTCATCATTCATAAAGACAGCATTTTCGCTTTCGGTATATAAAAGACGCATTTGAGATTCTACAATATCCGCGAGGTCGAGTTTTTCTCCCGATTTAAACGTTTTTTCCATCACACGTGCTGTAAGCATATTTTTTAATCGAATCCGATTGAATGCCTGTCCTTTGCCCGGTTTGACAAATTCATTGCTTACGACAAGAAAAGGTTCATTATTCATCTCAACCTTCATTCCAGGCCGAATATCATTAGTTGTTGTCTGTCCCATATTTTTTTCCTTTTATTGTTTTGTTCGTATATTTTTTTCTATAATAACAGAAGATAATTTTACTTCTCCATAAATCATTCCTATTATAAAATACGGCCAGTTTAAAAATTTTTACAAGTGGTTTTTTCCATGTTGAAGAAAATACTTATAGCTAGTTTTGTTTTGTGGCTCGTGATTGGTATGAGCCGTCCAAGCAATTCTAGGGTATATGAGACAGTATACGGCGATGTGGTGATCCAGGAAAAAATTCTCATAGATCTTATAGAACACCCAGTCTTTCAACGGCTAAAAAAGATTCATCAGTATGGAGTAGGATATTATATCAACGATCATGAGTCGTATTCGCGTTACGACCATTCTATGGGAGTTTTTTATCTTTTGCGAACAAAGGGATTGCCTATTAAGGAACAGATAGCAGGGCTGTTGCATGATGTTTCGCATACGGCTTTTTCGCATTTTGGAGATTATTTCTTTAACCATAATTCTTTGAATAATTCTTACGGAGATACGATTCATACCTGGTTCTTGGATCAATCGGGACTTGTGGAAGTGTTGAGAAAATATGGTCTTTCTGCCGAAGATGTGGAACCATCTAAAGAAAAATTTCCGGCTCTGGAACAAGATTTGCCCCATCTTTGCGCAGATAGGATCGACTATAATCTACAGGGAGCCTTTTTGCGCGGGGATATTACTAGAAAAGAAATGATGGAGATTTTTGATGATTTGCAGTTTGATGGGGAAAAATGGAGTTTTAGCCGAGTGGATCTTGCAGAAAAACTCTCTGCATTTCCTATGAAAATGACGTTTGAATGTTGGGGTTCCGTTCCGAATTATTTCGGGAATATTTGGCTGACGAAGGCATTGAAAATTGCTATTCGAAAAGGAATTTTTTCTCTGAAAGATATTAATTTGGGAAATGACCAGGAGATTTGGGACTTCTTGATCGCTTCTAAAGATCCGGATATTCAGTGCTACATGAGAAAAATCAAGAAAGTCAATGGATTATACCAATTAGTGCAGAAAGAAGAAGATGTTCTGTTGTCGATAAAATTTCGTGGCATTGATCCTTGGATTCGGATATCCAATAAAAGGCTCTCGGAAATTTTGCCGAATTATCTTATTCAATTTAATAAAGCAAAAGAGCTTGCCAATAGTGGATGGAAAATCCGGATGACTGAAAGGGATTTTTCCGATAATATTGTCGACAATATCGTAGAAACAAAATAAAAAATTCTCCTGCAATCAGGGATTTTTTTTCTAAAGAAAAATATTTTTATTCCAAGTCTTTTTTCTAAAAATCATCGTATTTTTTCCAAAATCAATCGTTCGAGATGTTCCGGACTTAAGGATTTTGGAAGAAAATATTGCCTGGTTTCAAGAATTTTTCTGACGTTTTTTTCGATGATGACCTTGCTAGGATCTATTTTTATCGCAAGGATATTGTTCTTTTGGGCCGCGAGACGAATTTTAAAGAGATGATAGAGCCATATTGCTTCCGGAGGGATCGGGCCGAATCGATCCCGAAGTTCTGCAAAGATTTTATCAAGGTCTTCCTCTGAGTCGATCTCTCCAAGCCTATTATATAGTTCCATACGGAGGTTGGCTTGTGGAATATAATGTTCGGGAAGACTAGCTGGGTAAGAACACTCAATTTTTGTCTCTGTAAAGGAAATGGGCATTTTCTTTTTTAAGGCCATGATCGCCTTTTTTAAAAGCTTGCAATATAGATGAAAACCGATAGAAGATACTTGGCCGGATTGTTTAATACCTAAAATATCACCGGCACCTCGAATTTCAAGATCTCGCATAGCGATTTTCATCCCCCCACCATATCCACCCGATTCTACCAAGGCATGGAGTCTTTTTTGCGCAATTTCAGGCAACTTTTGATTTTTAGGAGTTAAAAAATAGGCATAGGCCGTTCGGTTCCATCGGCCGACCCGTCCTCTTAATTGATAGAGATCAGCAAGTCCGAAAGTATGGGCGTTGTCGATTAAGATCGTATTGGCATTGGGGATGTCAATTCCATTTTCTACAATGGTCGTAGAAAAGAGAAGATCGATTTTCCCTTGGCTAAATTGATGAAAAATAGCGTCAATTTCTTCCGAGGGCATTTGACCATGGACAACAGCATAGCAGCACTCAGGAACCAAAGAATGGATATGTTTTGCCCTGGAATGGATGGACTCAACCCTATTATGAATAAAAAAGATCTGTCCGTCGCGAGCGAGCTCTCGATTCAGAGCATTTTTTATCAGAGGATCTTCATTGAGGGAAATAATCGTTTTAATAGGAAGCCTATCTTGGGGAGGAGTGTTGATAACGGACATATCCCGTGCATGAACCAAGGAGAGATAGAGAGTTCTGGGAATAGGGGTCGCCGAAAGAGAAAGAGAATCGATTCCTTTTTTTAATTTTTTAAGATGTTCTTTCGAACGAACACCAAAGCGTTGCTCTTCATCAATGATTAAAAGTCCTAATTCGTTAAAGAGAACATCTTTCGATAAAAGTCTATGGGTTCCTATTAGAATATCTACTTGTCCCAATCGGGTTTTTTCGAGAATTCCTTGATTTTCTTTAGCAGTGTGAAAACGGGATAAAAGAGCAATGCGGAGAGGATAGTCTGCCATTCTTTTTTGAAACGTTTCATAATGCTGCAGGGCTAATACTGTAGTAGGAACCAGAACAGCGACTTGTTTTTTTCCTTCATAGGCCACTTTAAAAGCAGCCCGCATAGCTACTTCTGTCTTTCCATAGCCTACATCTCCGCAGATAAGCCTTTCCATGGGCTTTTCTTGAACCATATCCGCTTTGATGGCAGTGATAGCTTCTTGTTGATCTTGCGTCTCAACATAGGGGAATTCTTCTTCAAACAGGGTCATTTCAGGAGAATCGGAAGAGTAGGGGGGCCTTTTTTCAAAAGAACGTTCTGCATAAAGATGTAATAGCTCCGATGCGTAACCGATAATCTGTTTTTGCGCACGTAGTCGGGAATGATTCCATCTGTTTTTCCCAAGCTCGTCAAAAGAAGGGGTGCTTTCGTTTACCCCAATGTAACGGCTGACAAGATGCGCTTGTGATAAAGGGACATATAGTTTGGCTCCTTTGGCATATTCGATGCAGAGAAATTCCATTTCTTCGCCCTTATTCGACTTTTGTTTTTCTATTCCGAGATATTTTCCGATGCCGCTATGAAAGTGGACCACCGTATCTCCCACATCTAAATGGTGAAATTCCACTGCGGCTGTGGACAGAGCGCTGCGCCATTTTTGCCTGCGAATCTGTTTTCGATGTGTCATATCCGTATCGGTCACACAGGAAAGAGGAATATCGCAGATTACAAAACCGGACGAGAGGTATTCCTCAAATAACAGGACCTTGGGGCTCAAAGAAAGTTCTTTTTCTGCAAGGCGATGGAGGAGGAGATCTTTTTGGGGTGCATAGAGGATGACAGTATGGGGTGGAGAAGAGAGGATTTCTGCAAGGTCTTTTGTAGCATAATAGCTGTCGATCGTCTGTATGGAAGAAAAAACACGATCTGCTTGCATGGAAACTAAAAAAGGTTCGAAAACCAGTGTTTCATAAGAAGGATTTTTCTGGAGAATTGTGGTTGTCGAAAGAGTTTCAAGAGGAGCAGAAGAAAAAAAGAGAGGATGGTTGGTACAAGAAAAAAGCTCTTCGAAAGAAAGAAAAAAATCGGAGGAAAAATGATCCATCTTTTTCAGTTTGAGATAGTCTTCTTCTAGTTGATGGAAATGATCGAAGACAAAAAGTGTGTTTGATCCGCAATAGTCTAGAAAAGTCGCGGCAGAAGATTGTTCGAGAAGATGGAGTTCGTCTAGGGGAAATAAGGATATCTGCGATGTTTTATGAGAAGAAATTTGGGAGGAGGGGTCAAAAATGCGGATCTCTTCAATCGTATTACCAAAAAATTCTATCCTAAAAGGCTCTGGAGAAGAGATAGAAAAAATATCAACAATGCCGCCGCGAATGGCAAAATGACCTTTTTCTGTGACTAGAGGCACAGGTTCATAACCCAAAGAGATTAGCAGGGCCGGTAAGGAGTTAAAATCAATCGTATCGTTTTTATGCCAGATAAAACTTTTTTCCTTTAATAATTTGGGGGAAATAACTTTTTGCAAAATACTATGAATAGTGGTGATGCAAAGAAATTCTTTGCGATTCAAAAGGGTGTGCAGTACTTCCATTCTTTTTCCAATGATATCGCTGCTGGGAGGAATATCATCGTGAGGCATGGTTTCCCATGCAGGAAATTCTTCGGTGTTTTTTTCAAAAGCCTGCAGGTCTAGTAACAAATTGTCTTCATTCTTGCCACTCGAAATGATCACGACATTTTTATGGAAATGCTCTTGTAAAAGGTGAATCAAGAATGCTTTTGGAGCACTCTCGAGGTTTTCTAACACAACGGAGTGATCCTTGAGCCGCTCTAGTAGCGTCGTAATGAAAGGGCTTTTAAGAAGAATGTCTAACACAACTTTTGCAACAGCTGTTTTACTTTTTTTAAAGCGTCAGGAAGTTTTGATACATCGGATCCTCCTGCTTGCGCTCTGGTTTCTTTTCCTCCTCCACCTCCTTGGACAATAGGGGCTATTTCTGTAATGATCTTTTTTGCCGAAATCCCTTTGTCGGCTAAGTCGGGAGTAACGCGGGAAACGAGATGGCATCGATTTTGGATCTTGGTTCCCAGTACGATCACGCTGGAAGGGATCAGTCGTATGAGTTCATCAGCTAAGGCATTGAGATCTTCCGGAGTAAGATCGATTTGTTTCACGATGAGAGTAATATCGCCGACTTTTTCTTTTTTCTCTTTTAAGGTGTCGATCAAGCTTTGAATTTGAAGGCATCGGTATTTCTTTAGATCGTTTTGCTGTTGTTTTTTTTCTTCCAAAAGAGACTCAATAGCTCCTAGAAGTTTGTCCTGGGTAGTTTTTAATAGAGCCGATGCATGGCAGAGAAGATCTTCCTTTGCATAGATAAGATCTTCGGCAGCTTTTCCCGTCACAGCTTCTATACGGCGCACTCCTGCTGCAATGCTTCCTTCTTTTAGGATTTTGCAAAGGCCAATGCTTCCGAGAGACCTAGCATGGGTTCCCCCGCATAGTTCTTTGGAATATTCAATATCGACGACCCTGACAAGAGTGCGGTATTTTTCTCCAAAAAACTGTTTGATTTTAGGATCCTTTTGGACAGTTTCGTAGGGGAGAGAATAATTCTGTACGGGAGAGTTTTCTCGTATTCTCGCGTTGATCTCTTGTTCCACGGCCCGCAGTTCTTCTTCGGTAAGGGCTTTATGATGTGTGAAATCAAATCGCAGGCGCTGATCGTCTACATAAGAACCTGCTTGTCGGATATGGCTGCCAAGAACTTTTTCCAAGGCCCAATGTAAAAGATGGGTCGCAGAGTGGTTATTGGAAATTTTTTCTCTTTTTTCGTGGTCGATTTCTAACGTAACGGAGTCTCCTTTCTTTATAAGACCCGAGTGCATGATTCCTTGATGGGCAGAGATTCCCGCATAAGGAGTAATACACCGCTCGACTTCAAAGATATTAGCTTTTTTGTAGATCGTGCCGCTATCGCCGATCTGTCCTCCCATTTCCGCATAAAAAGGAGTGCGATCGGTAATAATCAGTCCTTCCTGGCCTTCTGATAGGGAGTCAACAAAATGGTCGTCAAGGACAATGGCAAGAATTTTTGCTTCGGCTTTGTAAGAATCGTAGCCGACAAATTCTGTAGTAGAATGCGTTTTGGCAAAATCAACAAAAAGATTTTCTTGAAATAATTGCTGTTCCTTTTTATGAGCCTTTTGTGAGAGAACTTTCGCCTTTTTTTCCAATTGTTCGAATGTTTCTAGATCGACAGTTAGATGAGCATCTTTGGCGATCAGTAAAATTTCTTCGATCGGTAGGCCATAGGTATCTTTAAGTTTGAAGGCATCTTCTCCAGATATTATTTTTTGGGAGCGGTCGATGATTTGGGTTAGGAGATTGCCGCCCCGTTGCAGAGTTTTTAAAAAACTCTCTTCTTCCATGGTAAGAATTTCTGCAATACGGTTCTCTGCAGAAACAAGTTCCGGAAAATCGTCGCCCATGGATTCGATAAGGCGTGGTAATACCTTGGCTAAAAAAGGTTTTTGGAATTGCAGCATTTTGCCGTAACGGACTGCTCTTCTTAAAAGCTTGCGGAGAATGTATCCTCGATCGACATTGCTCGGCTGAGCTCCATCGGAAATGGCGAAGCTGAGTGATCGAAGGTGGTCTGCAATGACATGGAAAGCCGGGGCCAGCGTTACATGGTCTTTGTCATAACGTATTTTCGAGAGATTTTCAATTTTTGCTATGATGCTCCGCAAGATATCGGTATCGAAAACGGAATCGCTGCCGATCTTTAAAAGCATGATTCTCTCTAAGCCGGCTCCCGTATCAATGCAAGGTTTCGGAAGAGGGGTCATAGTGCCTGATAAGTCTTTGGAAAATTGCATGAATACGAGATTCCAAAATTCTAAAAAACGCTCTCCGGAAAGATCTTCACGAGGAGTAGAGGCCTTGCCATAACCTGCGCCTCTGTCATAGAGGAGCTCGGAACAAGGACCGCATGGTCCGGTCTCTCCCATGGCCCAAAAGTTATCTTTTTCTCCCAGACGGATAATCCTTTTGGAAGGGAGATGTTTTTGCCATAATTCAAAAGCCTCATCGTCGTTTTCAAAGACAGAGGCCCAAATCTTGTCGGGGTCAAAATCGAAAATATGGGTTGTCACATCCCAAGCAAAGCCAATGGCCTCTTTTTTGAAATAATCGCCAAAGGAAAAGTTCCCGAGCATTTCAAAAAAGGTGAGATGACGCGATGTGTGGCCTACATTGTCTAGATCGTTGTGCTTTCCTCCGACGCGTATACATTTTTGTGTCGTCGTTGCGCGAGTATAGTCCCTTCGGCTAGTGCCTAGAAAGACATCTTTAAATTGGTTCATGCCGGCATTGATAAACAAAAGAGTTGGATCGTCATGGGGAACCACAGGAGAAGAAGGAACGAGCGTGTGTCCTTGCGATGCAAAATAGTGAAGAAATTTTCTGCGAATATCTTGAGAAGTCATAGGGCCTCATAAAAAACTTTTTGATCTCTTTAAGGATAAAGTAAAGCATCAGAAAAGTAAATGGGCAAAATAAGAGCTTTTACCATGTAAAGATGAAAAAAAAGAAAAAGACCTTGAAAAAATGATTATAAATTAAAGGTATAACTTATAAACACTTCTATGCTAATATGTAAAAATTATAGATGAGGTTTTCTATGGCTATACCGACGTTTGATAGGAATTATTTTGTTAATTTATCTGAGGCTAGAAATTTGTTGCACAACCTTCAAGAGGAAGATTGTAAAGTTAACGGTTGGGGCAGCCGCGTTGTGACAATCAGAGATAATGCAGGAAATTCGTTGGAAAGAAAACTGGATTTTTTGGTGAAAGAATTTTTAGAGGCTATGAAGATATTGCATGAACCAACCGATGGATGGACATTACAACAACGATTAGACGGAATAGATATTAGAAATAAATTATCGGACTGGTATGCTATGACGGATACTAAAGGCGGTTTCTTGGCTCGAATATTCAAGTTTTTGAGGGAACTATTTTCTGGGTGGCGTTCAAAAATAGAAAGAACGCAAGATTTTGAGCTGTTTACGGAAAATCAGTTGTCTTTAGTATTTTCACAAGAACCGGTGCGAAAATTTGAGGAAACAAGGGAGGCGTTTGCTTCTTCGAAAGCTTTTTTGACAGCAAGAGAACGGTATTATCGTGAGGATCGTTTTAGAAATTTATTTACGGTAGAGTCAGGTAAAGGAGAAAGAGAACCTTTCCTTAAGGTGTACCCTAAACATATGAGAAAGCCCTCCCCAACAGAATAAATCGAGATTAGCTTGACCCCTAAGGTGATATAGACGTTTTTTCCTTCGGAAAAACAATGGTGGCGCTCATTCTAAGGGCGGTTTTTCTAAATCACGGTAGTTTTTGAAAGGATTTTTTCTATTCATAGAAACGACGAGGTGGAGACCCACGGTTTTAATCGTGGGAGGAAAGCTTCGAAGGGAAAAATAGATAGAAAAGGGGATGAATATAATCCTTTTTATCGGATAATATTTTTTCTTTAGCAAGCATCACGAGGGTTTTGTAGAAAGGAGAGAATCGATGGATGGAGAGCTTAAAAAGAAATTAGAAGGGACTGCTCTGGCCATTAGAGGCCTTGCTATGGATGCCGTAGAAAAAGCGAAATCAGGCCATCCAGGCCTTCCCCTGGGATGTGCGGAAATTGGTGCTTATCTTTTTGGCAAAGGGATGCGATATTATGCAAAAAATCCTCTATGGATGAACCGGGACCGATTTATTCTTTCTGCGGGGCACGGTTCGATGCTGCTCTATAGTTTGCTCTATTTATCCGGATTTCCTCTTGAATTAGAAGATATTAAAAACTTTCGACAGTTGTATTCAAGGACTCCGGGGCATCCGGAATATCACCCTTCCATAGGGGTGGAAGCCACAACAGGGCCTCTTGGACAGGGGATTGGCAATGCCGTAGGGTTGGCGCTTGGCTATAAAATTTTACAAGCAAAATTTAATACGGAAGACTTTTCCCTTTTTACGAATAAGATTTTTTGTTTGGCTGGGGATGGATGTATCATGGAAGGAGCTTCTTCAGAAGCGTCTTCTTTAGCAGGGCATCTAGTTTTGGATAATTTGGTTGTGATTTATGATGCCAATAATATTTCCTTGGATGGCCCTTTGTTGGAAAGTTGTTCGGAAGATACCCCAGCGCGATATCGTTCTTATGGGTGGGATGTATATGAAGTAGATGGTCATGATCTCGATGCGATAGATACTTTGTTTGCACAGATTGCTCAGCATCAATCACGCCCGGTCTTAATAGTGGCACATACTATTATCGGGAAAGGGGCGCCTCATAAGGCAGGATCTCATAAGGTTCATGGGGCTCCTCTTGGGGTCGAAGAGGTGTCTGCTGCAAAAAAAATGCTCCAGCTGCCTGAAGAGCCTTTTTATGTTCCTCAGGAAATACAGGATTTTTTTTGTATAAAAGAACAAGAGCAGAAAAAAAACTATCAGGCATGGGAAGCACTTTTCGAAGCATGGCAGAAAAAGTATCCTCATCTTTTTGAAGAGTTCAAGAAAATGCGGGAGAAGGAAGAGCCTCGCGATTTGGAAAAAATGGTGTTAAACCTTGATATGGAAACGAATATTTCCGGAAGAGCTGCTTCTCATGTGGTTGTGCAAAAATTGGCGGAGAAACTGCCTTATCTTTATGGAGGATCGGCCGATTTATCTTCTTCAGACATGACTTTTTTGGATCATTTTTCTTTAATTTCTTCGAAAAATTTTTTAGGGAGAAATATTAAATATGGTGTCCGGGAATTTGCCATGGGAACCATTGCCAACGGCCTTTTTTTAACGGGAATGTTTCTTCCTTTTTGCGGGACCTTTTTGGTTTTTTCCGATTATATGAGAAACGCCATTCGGATGGCCGCGCTCTCGTCTTATCAGGTCATCTACCAGTTCACTCACGATTCGATATTCATAGGAGAAGACGGACCTACCCATCAGCCGATTGAACAGTTGGCGTCTTTAAGGGCTATTCCGAATTTGCAGGTTATTCGACCTGCCGACAGTCACGAGGTGAAAAGGGCTTGGATTCTTGCTTTGCGGTTTCGTGGTCCTACAGCCATTATTTTATCGAGACAGTCTCTTGCGACTTTTGAAGAGACCGATCTTCCTTTGAAAGAAGGGATGGCTAGAGGGGCTTACTTGGTAAAGAGCAGTACAGTTCCTTCGAAAGTAACGTTGATTGCGACCGGATCGGAACTGGCTGTAGCATTGGAAACAGCCAAGATCTTAGAAGAGAAAGGAATCAGCACAGATATTGTCTCTTTTCCTTCCTGGGATCTATTGGAAAAGCAAAATAGTTCCTATAAGCAAAAGATCTTTCACGAAGGTTCTCTAAAAGTGGTGATCGAGGCGGGGGCTAGCCAAGGATGGCATAAGTATATTGGTCCTAAAGGCATCGCGATTTGTGTCGATCGTTTTGGTGCTTCAGCGCCTGCTAAAGAAATAAAAAAATCTTATGGCTTTGATGTTCCTTCTATTGTAGAGAAGATCCTTCATTCGATATAAATTTTCCTGAAAAAAAGAAGGCTTTTTACGAAATTTATAAGATAAAACGAGGGTTTGCTGTGCAGAGGAGAAAGCAATATCCTTTTTAACAAAAATATATTTATAAGAGCATAAGAGAAAAAATACCCGTATAGGATTCTTTACAGCTTCAGATCTTTCAAGCGTTCTAAAGCTTTTTGAATAGCTTCTCGATCAGCAAAAGCAGAAAAACGCATATAGCCTTCTCCCATAGATCCAAAACCGCTTCCGGGAATAGCGACAATTCGGGTTTTTTCCAGAAGGATATCGAAGAAAGACCATGAAGATAATTTTTTGGGAGCTTTAACCCAAATGTAAGGAGCGTTCACTCCTCCATAGGTTTTAAATCCCAAGGAACCTAGTCCTTCCTGCAATAAAGAGGCATTCTGTTTATAATAGGTTAAAATTTCTCGGATCTCTTTTTGTCCTTGTTCGGTATAAGTCGCCAAAGCTCCTTTTTGAATGGGATAAGAAGTTCCTCCATATTTTGTCGATTGTCTTCTCGTCCATAATTCCCATAGAGAATGTCCTTCTTCGGAGCGGAGTTTTTGGGGGATGATCATATAAGAGCATCGAAGGCCGGTGAACCCTGCGGACTTGGAAAAACTTTTAAATTCAATGGCTACTTCATCGGCGCCGGGGACTTCAAAAATCGAATGGGGAACATTATGAGCTGTGATAAAGGCTTCATAAGCGCTATCGAACAGTAACACGATCCGATGCTTTTGGGCAAAATCAACCCATTGCTGACATTCTTCGAAGGTAAGGGCTGTTCCGGTAGGATTATTCGGAGAACAGAGATAAACGAGATCGACCGGTTTTTGTGGGAAAGGAGGTTTAAATCCATTTTTTTCTGAGCAGTTTAAATAAACGATACGAGTATAGTTGCCGTTGTTTCTTTTTATCCCTCCTCGGCCGCTCATAACAGTAGTATCCCGATAAACAGGATAGGTCGGATTCGCTAAGGCAATGCGGCTTTTAGGAGAAAAAATATCTAAAATATTGGCGGTATCGTTTTTGGTTCCAGAAGAGATGAAAATTTCTTCCGGGGTGATCGGCAGGGTTTTGTATTCATGATCCTTAATAGCTTGTTTAAGAAACGAATATCCCTGAGAAGGGCCATATCCTTGCATGGTCGTTTTACAGCTCATCTCTTGCGCGGCAAGGGCGATGGCTTGACTGACACTGGAAACCAGAGGTTTGGAAACGTCGCCGATTCCGAGATTGAGAAAGTGTTCCTTAGGATAAAGTTCTTTTTGAGAAGCAATGCGTTTTTCAATGTTGAAGAAAAAATAGTCGGCATCTAACTGCTGAAAATGGGGGTTGGTTTTAACCATTTTGGATCCTTTTTAAAAAGGATAGAAAAGAAGATAGATAATTGCAATAAGGGATGAAGACGGCTCCGAGCCGCTAAGCATCTTTATTTTTGGTTCCAACATTAAAACTATCTAAATATTTGCAAACAATTTCTTGATTCTCGAACGATCTTCTTTTTTCCGATCACTTTTTGAATAGATTTTTATGAGATATAGTTCATCATTTTCAGGAATGTAAGCATCAATCACGCGAATACCGCTTTTTATTCTTGCGCTCTTCAATGCCTTGCAGGCATTTTTTTTGCTTTATATGCGCGGAAAATGAAATCCTGGATTGTTGATAGGAAAAACACCATGGTTATCAATCTGTAATTGATGATCAGCAAATAGTATGTGATCGTTAGAGAAGATGAAGATTGCTAAAAAAGGCTTCAGAAGCTCATGTACGGAAATGAATAGGATTTTATCAAAATGCTCTGTAAAAATCTCTTTTAGCAGAAAGATGTAAAAGATTTATTTTTCTTTTGAGTTCCTTTAAATGCCAGCATTTCCTATACTTAACCTGTCCATTCGAGGGCGGGTAGTTCTTCAGTATAATGTGACGACTGCGTTAGGACGAAGAAGCGCGTCACCTGTTGGAATAAGTAAGCTAGTACACCCTAGTTAATCTAGGATTGCCTTTTTGAGGAAGGTGAGGATGTCAAAAGGAGCAAAAGGATATGACAGGCATTTCTAACTATCAGGAAATAAAAACATTTTTACAAGAGATTTCATGGAAAGACGAGCTTTTGAACGCCCAGGTTCCTGCTATTGGAACGATGTTCGTTGGGGGACTTTGTCGGTTGGCGTCTGCAGGATATGCGTTTGGTCTTGTGTATCCTATTTCAAAAGCGGTGATACAAAAAATCATGAAGCCATCAGATCGGGAAGAAGCAATAGATGAAACAGTCAACAGGGATCGTATTGTCCAATATGGATCTTTAGTGATTGCTTCCGCTGCTGCTATGATTCTGGGAGCCTCTCTTATTCATGTCCTTGCAATGTCGATGATCTTTGGCCTATTGCAAAAGTTTTCCATCTTGGATTTTTCGATCAAAAATCAACAAGAGGAAACCATCTTCTCTTACGGACAGTCCGAACAGAATTCTTGGAAGATGAGTATTGAGGTGAAAATTCCATCGGGACAGTCTTCTTCCCAATAAAAAGACTTTGAAGATTACGAATTTTTTTTCGTAAAATATCGTTTTTTTCTATGATGAAACTATGGAAGAAATAGAAAAGATAAAAGTTCGACTGCAACAAAAAATCGGTTATCCTTTTAAGGATAGGGATCTTTTATTGGAAGCTTTTACTCACAAATCTTTTTTTCATGAGCATCGAGATAGCGTCTTTGTCAATAATGAGCGGTTGGAATTTTTGGGTGATGCGGTTTTAGATCTTATTGCGGGAGAATTTCTCTATAAACGCCATCCTAAGGCAACGGAGGGGCAGTTGTCTCAGATGCGCTCTTCCTTGGTGAATACGTTGGCCTGTACTGCTTATCTAAAAAAAATGGGAGTTGTCGATCTAATATTGCTCGGAAAAGGGGAAAAAAAACTGTTACATCGGGGCAACCAGACAATCTATTCCGGAACGTTTGAAGCTCTTTTAGGGGCCATATTTTTAGATAGTAGTTTAAAGGAAGTTCGAGACTTTTTTTTAAGAACTTTTTCCGATGAAATTGAAGAGATTTTGACGTCTCCTGCACAGAATTTTAAAGCCCTTTTTCAAGAATATGTACAAAAAGAATATCATAAGGTCCCTTACTATGAGCTTATGGAGGAAAAAGGACTGGAGCATGAAAAGTCTTTTTGCATGGCCATATTTGTAGATAAGGAAAAAATCGCCGAGGCGTGGGGGCATACGAAAAAAGAGGCGGAACAAAAAGCGGCGCAACAAGCCCTTTATATCATGAGGAACAATCGATGAGCAAAAAAAGGGTCATGTGGGAATGTTCTCATTGCGGGCATGAACAGGCAAAATGGACCGGTAGTTGTGTTCAGTGCAAGTCTTGGAATTCTTTTATGGAAAAGCTCGTATTAGAGCAAGATAAATTTGTTGCTAAAAAACATCGCAGCAATAGCCCTGTGCGGTTAAAAGATGTCCAGCTCCAGCCTTTTCCTCGCATCTCTACGCATTTGCGTGAATTCGATCGTCTTTTGGGAGGAGGTGTCGTTCCCGGGGCGCTCACACTCATTGGCGGAGAGCCGGGGGTCGGAAAGTCGACATTGCTCATGCAAGTGTCCGAGGCCTATGCCAGAGCTGGATTAAAAGTTCTCTATATCTCAGGAGAAGAATCGGTTGATCAAACGAAATTGCGAGCAGAGAGGTTGGGCATTGATCATGACAATCTTTTTTTATTAAACGAGACCAGTTTTTCTGAGATTAAACACCATATTGATCAATGTACACCACAAGTTATTATAGTGGATTCTATTCAGATTTTGTATAAGGAAGAGGTGTTGTCCTCTCCAGGATCAGTCTCGCAAGTGCGGGAGCTGGCGCAAGAGTTTATGCATATTGCCAAAGGATATGGAATAACCACGTTTCTTATCGGCCATGTGACGAAAAGCGGAGAAATTGCCGGACCTCGCGTTTTGGAGCATATTGTTGATACTGTATTAGATTTTGAAGGAGATCGGGAACAGGGGCTGCGTATCTTACGGTCTATGAAAAATCGCTTTGGCCCTACGGATGATATCGCTTTATTTCAGATGCAGGAGAAAGGATTGAAAGAGGTAGAAAATCCCTCGGAGGCTCTTTTGTCGCAAAGGAGCCATCATGTAAGCGGCTCAGTGATTGTTCCCTCCTTGGAAGGGATCCGATCGATTTTGATTGAGATACAAGCTTTAGTGACCCCGACTGCGTATGCGAATCCTACCCGAAAATCTGCAGGTATTGACCCGAATCGTCTCGCACTTCTCTTGGCCGTGTTGGAAAAAAGAGTGGGATATCGTTTGTATAATCAGGATGTCTTTGTAGCGGTAGCAGGGGGGATACGCATTATTGAGCCGGCCATCGATCTTGGAATTATTATAGCGATCGCTTCCTCATTAACCAATCAGTGCCTCGATCCTAAGACAGTCGTATTGGGAGAAGTAGGATTGGGAGGGGAAGTGAGGAACGTTTCGAGGATAGCAAGCCGTTTGCAGGAAGCGTTTAGTTTGGGATTTGCTCGGGCCATTGTGCCTAAAAAGGCCCTTGCTCATATTAAAGAAGAAAAAATAGCTCTTATTGGAGTGAATATGGTCGATGAAGCGATCGAAGCTGTTTTTCAAAAAAAATAAGGAGAAAACCCATGGATTATTGTACCCTTCCGAAATTGCCCTATTCTTTTGATAGCTTAGAACCGGTGATTTCTAAAGAAATTTTAGAGCTGCATTATACAAAGCACCATCAAGGATATGTCGATAATTTTAATAAGGCTCTACAAAAATATCAGGAAGCCTTTGAAAAAAAAGATTTGTCTTTGATGCTATCGCTGCAACCGTTACTGACTTTTCATGGCGGTGGGCATTGGAATCATACCTTTTTTTGGAACAATCTTTCTCCTCATGCAAAAGGGATGACCGATTCTTTCTCACGAATCATTGATGAAAATTTAGGCTCTGTAGAAAATTTTAAGGAAATTTTTGCCGTCCGGACAACTGCTGTTTTTGGATCGGGATGGGGATGGTTGGCCTATGATAAAGAGACGAAAAAAATGGAAGTGATGACGACACAAAATCATGACAACCCCTTTCAGGTGGGAAAAATGCCTCTTATGGTAGTGGATGTTTGGGAACATGCATATTATCTCCAGTATAAGAATCAACGGGCCCGTTTTGTCCAGGAGATCTGGAATGTGCTCAATTGGCAAGAGGTAGAGAAACGATATAATATGGCTGTTGGAGTAAAATAAAATATTTATTAGAAAAAATCTAGTTGTTGTTATTTTTTTTGAAATGATATAAACTATATAGGTTATTAAATCTGATAAAATCATGAAACTTTTCTCTAGAAACAAACCAAAAATAAAGGTAACGACCGTTAAAAAAGATAGTTTTAGCGGTTGGATTAAATGTTCCAAGTGTGGTGATTTGATTCATAAACAAGAACTGGAACAAAATCTCAATTGTTGTCCTAAATGTGGATATCATTACCGTCTTTCTGTCGAGAAGCGGATAGAACTCCTTATAGATAAAGAGAGTTTTACAGAACTGTTCTCCGATATTCTTCCTGCAGATCCTCTCGAGTTTTTTGATACGAAAAAATATACCGAAAGATTGGAGGAAGCCCAGGAAAAGACTCAGAGAAAAGAGGCTGTGACCACCGGTTTTGGAAAAATTGATGGTAAGGACACTGCTTTTGCCGTGATGGATTTTAGTTTTATGGGAGGATCGATGGGATCTGTTGTCGGGGAAAAGATCACCCGTCTGATAGAATTTGCTGTTGAAAATAAGCTCCCTCTGGTAATTGTGGCCGCTTCCGGCGGAGCCCGTATGCAAGAGTCTATTTTTTCTTTAATGCAGATGGCAAAAACTTCTGCAGCCCTTACTCGACTACATGAAGCACATCTTCCTTATATATCGGTTCTTACGAATCCTACGACAGGAGGGGTGACGGCCTCTTTTGCTTCTTTGGGAGATATCATCATCGCAGAACCAGAAGCATTGATCGGTTTTGCGGGACCTCGTGTTGTAGAACAGACGATTAATCAAAAATTACCTGAAGGAGCTCAAAAATCAGAATTTTTGCTCGAGCGGGGAATGATCGATGTCATTGTGCCCCGTGTTCAACTGAAAGAAAAAATTTCTTTTTTTATCGGTATGCTGTCAGAGAACGGAGCCTTTAAGAAGCCGTTAAAAAAAGATTTAACAGAGAAACTGCAAAAATTATTGGAAAAAGCCGAAGAGCAAAAGATTTCTTTATGAAAAAAGTCCCTCTTCCCATTGTATTAAAGGAAAAGGCCAAGATGCCTCTTTATGCGACAGAGCAGGCAGCAGGAGCAGATCTTCATGCTTATATTGAGAAGGATATTGTTCTTTCTCCCGGGCAGTCGGTCTTGGTCCCGACGGGAATCAGCGTTATTATCCCTGAAAATTTTGAATTGCAAATACGTCCAAGGAGCGGTCTTGCCCTTCATCATCAAATTACCGTTTTGAATACTCCAGGGACTATCGATTCCGATTATCGAGGGGAAATTGGAGTTGTTTTGATCAATCATGGATCGAATCCCTTTGTGATTACTCCTCATATGAGAATTGCTCAGGCTGTATTGGCCCCGGTGTACAAAGCGGAATTCACTGTTCAAACAGAACTTTCTTCTTCTACAAGAGGAGGAGGAGGTTTTGGACACAGCGGATTGCATTAAAATTTTTTTAATTCTTCTAGTTTTAAGAAACAAATTTATGTGTTCATAATAAATTTTATTTAAATTCACAATAAAAGCTTTTTTATTTATAATGTTTAAAAAAAAGAGGAAAATTATGGTTGCAAGGACCGATCATGTCGCATCACATGTAGCAGAGATAATGAAACAACGTCAAATCGAAACGATTGATGGGGTATTAGATGTTCTTCCTGTTATAAGCACGATTACTAATATTGCCCTTTTGGGAATGAAGATTGTTTATCTGCCATGGACGTCGACAAGAAATCATTTTGTGACACATTTAAAGGAAAAATCGGCTCTGGTTTGCCTTTGGTCTACTATTCCTATTATTGCTAATATTGTGAATTTGATCCTTTTTATCAAAAGAGCCTCTCAATCTTCCCCTGAAGAAGAAATTAAAGCTCTCTTACAACAACTCGACAATGTGGATCGAGATCAGTTGTTAGGGTCAATAAGAGAAGGTATTGCTCAAGAGATTGAAGGACAAGAACAGAGGAATTCGGTTCAAGAAGAAGCGGGAGAGCAACTTCTCGGAGAAGAGAGAGGTGCTGAGGAGCTCCAAGAGGAGGCTCCTCCACAAGAAAATCCTCCTCCTCAGGATGAGCTTGATGTCCCGGGAAACATAGAAAATACTGAATCGAGTACTGCGAGTATTGTGGCGAGATTTCCATTGGAGGGTGTTAATGATCTTTTAGATAATCCTCAAAGAGAAGATCATACAGACATTGCTGTTGATCCTCAAGAAGGGAAGCCAGCTGTTATCGAACGGGTGGATGAAGGAGAAGAGGCGATAGGAGGAATTTCGCAACAGGTTCGGGAAGCCATACAGAAATTGATCCAAAGAAGAACCGAAAAAACACGAAATTATCAAAATTTAGACGAGTTAAAATTACAAAAATACAGCGCTTTTTTTCTGTCCATGTTGCATTTTCTACAAAAGGGTATAGAGAATGATCAGGAGTTGAATCAAGTAGTATATGATGCTTTAGATGAACAATCTTCGTTTGGAAAAATGATGAAAAGTATGTTTATGGAAGGATCTCTTAACGGGAAAGAGATTAATGATCGCGCTTTATTTCAAGATGTTTTTTTGCTAAATTTACGCAATTCTATAGGAGAATACGCATCGTTATCCGAACAGCAACAACAAATCATAGATTGTATTGTGCAAGGGTTATTTGAAGGAGATCGAAGTGCTTATTGTAATCAATTAGGAGATTATTTGCTTAAAAACAGGTTGGTTCAAACAAGCAATCTTTCCTTGAGAACATTACGAGCCGCGATTGAAGGGGACTGCAAAGCTATTGAGTCCGGGGATTCCTTTTGGACGAGGGCATGGCATTCTCTCTGTGGAAAACGCGATGCAATTGCCTCCGCATTACCGGGAGGACAATATGTGTTAAAATATGATCCTACTATTATGAATATTCCCTATGTTCGCGGAGTGGAAACATGGCATGCAGGGGAAGAAAATCGGGAAATTCTTTTTTTGCGACACGGAAATCCAATTATTGAAGACAATTCTACTCATCGCATCACTCCTGAATTTTCTCATTATTTAAAAATTACCCGAAAAAGTGAAAGAAATTATTTATATGTCAATCTGCAACGAGAAGGACAAAGTGACCGTGAAAGTGAACGAGTTGCTGTTCTAAGGAAAGGCGTAGAAGCAGATGGGGTGAATCATCATTTCTTTTCTTTGCCAATGGGAGGCCGGATTTTTAAGGAATTTGCATCTAATTGCACAAGAGAACTATTTCAACGGAGCTGTTTGGACTTGTTGTTTGGTTCTGTGGGGTCTTTAGAGAGCTATCATATCTATTTGCCGAAAGGGATGAGACAAGGAGAGAATTGGACACAATTTCAACACTATGTTCAAACAATGATTCCGAGTATTTTAGACTTGTATTTTCCTAATGTCACTAAGATTCAGGCTGAAGATAGAAATGCCTTTTTGATGATCCTTTTCGGTTATTTAATGGATTATATGAAGTCTCTGTTAGAGATTCAGGTGATGGTCGCTTCTTGTAAAGACAACATTGATCGGGGAAATACTATTACGACGATCCTAGAGTTGCTTCATTCTCTTCGCTTAGGTCAAACAAATGATCCTGCATTTCTTCGTCATTTGAGAATGAATCTCTCTCTCCCTCCTTATTGGTATAAAAAGAGATCTATTAATGAAAACGTGCATAAGCTTTATTCTGTAATTGACAGGCTTGCTACACTTACGCCGGAGCAAATAGAGGCGATTCAAAGATTTGGTGCAGGTTTTGGCGAGGATAGAATAAAACTTGTAAATCATCAATATGCGACTTTAGGGGATCAACGCGAAGATTAAAAATGAGTGTTGTTGGATCGGTTGTTTCGAATAAATAGTTTGAGTTTTCTTTGTGTTATTTTTGAAATGTATCGAGGATGTCCTCTCTCTTATTTTAAGGATATTACTATATTGGTAGATGCCTATTCAACACTATGACGGATGTTAAGGTTTCCTAATGTATGAAAAAATGAGAAAACAATTTTTATCCTATTATTGATTTAGATCTATACTACAGTTCTATTTCATTCGATTTTTTGAATATTTACAGAAAAATAATAATAATAGTTTTTGTATCTTTTTTTCTTTTTTGATATTGTCGGAAAACACCTGCTTTTAGGAGGAATATTATGGATTTGACATGTAAAGATGTTGCAGAACTTTTAAATCTTCCAACGGAAGATATTGAAAGGCTGGCTAAAGAAGGGAGCTTGCCGGCTTATCTTTTAGGAGGGCATTATCGGTTTTCTCGTGTAGAGGTGGAAAATTGGATGATTACGAATAAAGAAGAGAGCAAGGGCAAAATCAAAAAAGTCGCCGTGCCTTCCGATAAAGCAGAAAAAATTATTAGTTCACAAATCGGCCATTATACTTTTAGCTTGCTCCGGGCGATCCGAAAGGGGGGCGTGATCAACGGCATTGAGGGAAAGACGAAAGAAGATGTGATGAAAAATGCTGTTTATGTCATTGCCAAAAGGCTCGGATTAGATGCCGATGTTTTGTTTGACTTTCTATGGGATCGGGAACAGCTGATGCCTACTTCTCTAAACCATGGTATTGGAGTTCCTCATACTCGAGATTTTCTGTTACCGAAGAATTATGATATTGTGACGGTAGTGTATCCTAAGGAACCTATAGAATATGGAGCTTTAGATGGAGCTCCCGTACATACGCTTTTCTTTTTGTTTGCCTGTGAGGATAAACGTCATTTGCACCTTCTTGCCAAATTGGCTCATCTGACAAGGGAAGAGAGCGTAATCGCCTTTTTACAAAGCAAACCGGAAGAAAATGCTCTTTTGGAATTTATCAAAAATTGGGAAGGAAAGATTCATCATTCCCTACAGCAAAAGATGACGATTGATCAATAAGTATCAGGGAGCTGATTCGACCAGCTCTTCTTGCACTTTTTCGATAAATTCTATTTTGCCTTCTTTTGCGGTTATTACAAAATGCTTTTCTCCTTCAGGATGCAAGAGAAGTTTTTCTGCAAGTGGGTCTTCCAAATATTGTTCTATGGTCCGTCGAAGAGGGCGTGCTCCCATTTCCGGTTGAAATCCTTTCGTTACAAGAAAATCACGGGCAGAATCATCAAGCTCAAGAGTAATTTTCTTGCGCTCGATCCTTTTTTGTAATTTTTTTAGTTCAAGATCGATAATTTTTTTCAAAGCCTCTTTATCGAGAGGACGGAAAATCACCATATCATCGAGACGGTTGATAAATTCGGGTTTAAAATGCTTTTTAACCGCTGCACCAATTTTTTCTTCAATGACCTTATAATCTAATACATTGGCCTTGGCTCCGAAACCGACCTCTGTCGATTTGCGAATAAGGTCTGCACCTAGATTGGAGGTCATGATGATGATGGTATTGCGAAAATCGATCTTACGTCCTAAAGAATCGGTGAGTTTTCCTTCTTCGAGAATTTGTAAGAGGATATTCATGACATCAGGGTGGGCTTTTTCCACCTCGTCGAATAAAATTACGCAATAGGGTCTTCTGCGCACTTGTTCGGTCAATTGTCCTCCTTCTTCATATCCTACATATCCTGGAGGAGAGCCGGTAAGGCGGGATAAGGCAAATTTTTCTATATATTCCGACATGTCTACTTGGATCAGGGCATCTTCTTCTCCAAAGAGATGTTCCGCTAATTTTTTGGCAAGAAGGGTTTTCCCAACACCGGTAGGACCTAAAAATAAAAAAGCTCCAATGGGTCTTTGCGGATCTTTGATATCGGCACGGCTTCTTCTAATCGCTCGCGTTACCGTTTTTATCGCTTCTGTTTGTGCAATAATCTGTTTGTTAATCTCCTGCTCCATATTAAGTACTTTTGCTGTCTCCCCTTCGGTGAGGCGGGTAATGGGAATGCCGGTCTGTTTGGCTATAATTTTGGCAATTTCTTCTTCGTCCACGATAGGAAAATATTCTTCTTTAGAGTGTTCCCATTCGGTTTTGATGGATTGGAGTTTTTCTTGTAATTTTTTTTCCTTATCGCGGAGATTGGCAGCATTTTCGTATTCTTGATTGGAAATCGCATCCTCTTTAGCCTTTTTGAGATGGTCGATTTCCGCTTCAAAAGAAGTGATTTCTTCTGGTTGATGAAGAGCAGAAATTCTTGCTTTCGCTCCGGCTTCATCGATCACATCAATGGCTTTGTCTGGTAAAAATCGTCCTGTAACGTATCTTTCTGATAAAAATACCGCATCATGAATAGCATCTTCGGTATAATGACATTTGTGATGCTCTTCATATTTTCCCTTTAATCCATTTAAGATTTCAACGCTTTCCTCCAGGGAAGGAGGGGAGACCAAAATTTTTTGAAATCGTCTTTCCAATGCCGCATCTTTTTCAATATGCTTGCGATATTCGTCTAAAGTAGTGGCGCCGATACATTGGATCTCTCCTCTTGAGAGAGAAGGTTTTAGGATGTTGGAAGCATCAATGGCTCCTTCTGCAGCTCCGGCTCCTACAATGGTATGTATTTCATCGATGAAAAGAAGGACATTGCCGCTTTTTTTGATCTCATCCATGACCGCTTTAATTCTTTCCTCAAATTGTCCCCGATATTTTGTTCCGGCAATCATCAAGGTAAGATCAAGAGAGATCAATCGTTTGTTGCGTAAATTATCTGGAACTTCTCCATTGACAATAGCATGGGCAAGCCCTTCGACAATAGCAGTTTTGCCGACTCCTGCTTCTCCGATGAGAACTGGATTGTTTTTTCTCCTTCGGCATAAGATCAAGATCAGCCTTTCGACCTCTTTTTTTCTTCCAATAACAGGGTCCATTTTTCCTTGTCGGCATAACTCGGTAAGATCATGTCCGTAGGCTTTAAGGGCCGGTGTCCTGTCCGGAGAAGAGACCCCTTCTGCCATACGGGGAGAGCCGCTCGGAGCACTTTCTCGGCCAATCGGAGGAAGTTGTAGGTTAAACGTTTCGAGTTCCTTAATAATTTCCTTGCGAAGTTCTTTGAGATCCACTTTGAGGTTTTCCAAGACCTGGGCGGCAACTCCATTAGTTTGACGTAGAAGAGCAAGCAATAAATGTTCGGTTCCCACATAATTATGATTGAGATTGGCCGCTTCTTCATTGGCGTATTCAAAAACTTTTTTTACTTTTCCTGTGAGAGCTGGATCGCCATAGACTTGCACCTCGGCACCAAAGCCAACAACTCGTTCGACTTCTGTTCGGATAATATCGTAATTGAGGTTGAAGTTATGCAAAATATTAATCGCAATACCCTGACCTAATTTGACCAATCCTAGGAGGATATGTTCTGTACCGAGATAATTGTGATTCATGCGCTGCGCTTCTTTTTTAGCGAGCTTGATCACTTGTTTTGCTCTATTAGTAAATTTATCAAACATGAGATGAAAACCTTCTTTTGGGCGCTTATTCGTATTGTAACGAGTTAGAGATTTTCTTGTAAAGTGGGGCTCTATATTAATAATAGGTTGATTATTAAAGCCTTGTGAAAAAGTTCTCTGAGAAAAGAATTTAAAAAGCTTTTAAGATCTTAATTTTTTATAGAAATGTGCCGTAAAAAATCTTATTCCATGTTTTAGCGTGTGATAAACTCAAAAGTTTTATACACTTGAAAGTAAGAGAATTAAGATGAAAGTACTCAAGACTCCTTTAGAAATGGCATCAAGAATTATGCAGATCGATGCTGATCTTTTACAAGCATTAGATCCTGCCGGAGAGCCGGTTTTACATTTTTATCAGTGGCGGCATGATGCGTTGACCTATGGGTATTTTGTAGATATTGAACAGTGGGTTCAGAGGGATGTTGCATATAAAAAAGGATTAGATATGGCTCGAAGGCCTACAGGAGGAGGGGTCGTATTTCATATATGGGATTTTGCCTTTTCCTTTTTAATGCCCTCTGGGCATCCGATGTGTTTTGCAGATCCTTTAAAGAATTATCATTTCGTTCATGCCTTAGTTCAAAAAGCCATTATACGATTGTTACCGCCTGAGGCTAAAAGCTCTTTTTTTCATCCTCCAAAGAGCTCTTCCGATCTATCTTTTTGTATGGCACAACCTTCCCAATATGACCTTTTAATCGATCAGAAAAAAATAGCAGGGGCGGCGCAAAGACGTAAAAAAAACGGTTATCTGCATCAGGGGACGATCTCTTTAGCTTTGCCGGATAGAGAGTATTTACAGGAAGTAGTCCTTGCTCCGAAGATGGTGGATCAGATTTTTGCCTCGACGTACCCTCTTTTGGGAAGCTGTACGCCCAAACGGTTGTTAGAAGCAAAACAAGAGCTGCAAGAATTATTGCAAGAGACGTTTTTTCGGCATCTCTAGTCCTGAAAAGCGTTTGGATGAAAGACCCTAATAGCATGTTCATAGATATCGCTGATTACCAATAAAACATTTAAAGAAGTATAGGCATAACGATTTAAAATATTAGGGGCTCGTATAAAAGGGATAATATTCAGAAAAAGTGTTATGGGCAAAAGAGCGCCTTTAAGAACGCAATCTAATAGACGCAATATCGGGATGGTTACCAGAGAGATCAGGTTCGTTAAGGGATTATTATAGCGTTCGTTCCATTGATGCACCCTAGATAAAGGATAAAGTAGAAAATCGCTTTTTTGAAAAGAGCCTGGATTATAGTCTCTATTACAATCAATTTCTGGATCTATGCTGCGGAGCATATGAAAATAGCAGTCCCCATTAAGTGTGGCAAACGATTGTAGGGAATGTTTGGCAAATCGGTTGACGGTATGAGAACAGGTAAAGAGCGGAAATAAGGATATCGCTGTAGTGGGAATCCCCACGACAGCATCGCCGGCAGAAGACAGGATTTTGACGAGGGTCATGCCTATATTGGGAATAGATAGAAAAAAGAATTTGGCAAAAAACCACGGTACAAAATGGGATAGAGGGCTTTCCTTAAGAGAGGGTTTTTGTAACAATAGAAGCATTTGAACTCCCAAAGAGGTTTCTTGAAGGGGCTGATAGAGATAGGTGTTAAATGCCATAGTATTTTTTTAGCAATCAAGTATAACGATCTTTTTATTTTTCTAGAAGAAATTTCTTTGTCATCGCCTTTTTTGAGAAAATTTTGTAGACTAAGGGGATCATTAAGCAGGGAAACCCATGAAAAAAAAGCATGCCATTACCCCTACAAGGGAAGAAGACTTTCCTTTGTGGTATCAAGAGGTGGTCAAAGAGGCCGACTTGGCAGAACATTCTCCGGTAAGAGGGTGTATGGTGATTAAACCTTGGGGATATGGCATTTGGGAAAATATTCATCGAATTCTCGATCAAAAAATTAAAGAATCGGGCCATAGCAACGTTTATTTTCCCTTGTTTATTCCTGTGAGCTATTTTGAAAAAGAAGCGCAGCATATTGCCGGGTTTGCAAAAGAATGCGCTGTGGTGACCCATCATCGTCTAGAGAGTAAAGAGGGAAAGCTCATTCCTGCGGCTCCCTTAGAAGAACCGTTAATCGTTCGACCTACTTCTGAGATGATTGTCGGCGATAGCTTTAGCCGATGGGTAGAGTCTTACCGCGATCTTCCCCTAAAAATCAATCAGTGGGCCAATATTGTTCGCTGGGAGATGCGTACCCGTCCTTTTCTGCGCACGACAGAGTTTCTTTGGCAGGAAGGTCATACGGTTCATGCGAGTGAAAAAGAGGCACAGGAGCATGCGCTTTTTATTTTGGAACTCTATAAAAATTTTTGTAGGGACGATCTAGCCATGCCGGTCCTTGTCGGCAAAAAAACCGAAGGAGAAAAATTCCCCGGAGCGGTTACGACGTATGCTTTAGAAGCCATGATGGGGGATAAAAAAGCCCTACAGGCCGGAACATCGCATTTTTTAGGCCAAAATTTTGCCAAGGCCTGTAATATCCGGTTTACAGATGAAAAGGGTTCTTTGGAATATGGATGGACTACTTCTTGGGGAGTGACAACCCGCCTTATAGGAGCCTTAGTGATGATGCATGGGGATGATGATGGCCTGGTTCTTCCTCCTAAAATAGCACCTAAGCATTTGGTGATTATGCCTATTATCCGCAATCTGGAAGATCAAAAGAACATTCTACAGTTTTGTCATACTCTTAAAGATCTTGTGAAGGAAGAGAAATTTCAAGGAAGAAATATCGAGATTGTGATTGATGATCGAGATAAACGGGGCGGAGAAAAAAAATGGCAGTGGATCAAAAAAGGAATTCCCCTCTGGCTAGAAATTGGTCAAAGAGAGCTGGATGAAAAAAAAGGACAGCTTTTTCGTAGAGATCTGCTGGGAGAAAAAGGAACCTTTATCGATCTTTTTGCTATAAAAGAAGAGATGATCAAGGCTTTGAACGATATGCAAAAAAAATTGTTGCATCATGCGGAAAAATTTTTACACGACAATATTTGTTCTATTGAAAATCGAGATGATTTTTACCGATTTTTTCAATCGGAAAAGACAAGTGGATTTGCAAAGGGATTTTATGTGGAAGATCCTGTTACGGAAGAAATGATAAAAAATGATTTAAATGTAACGGTGCGCTCGATTCCATTGGAGCAAAATTCCCAAGAGGGAAGATGCATATTTTCGAAAAGGCCATCGAAAATGCAGGCTATTTTTGCTAAGGCCTATTAAGGAGCTTTTGTATGTTAGGATTACTTCGCCGATATCAGAGAGCGTTTCTAATTTTTATTACGATCGTGATCATTGTCTCTTTTTCATTTTTTGGGATCAGGGGTCGTGGCCCGCGACAAGAAAAGCCCAAGGATGTCCTTGTCGGTTGCGATATTACAGGAAAAAAGATCTATTTGTCGGACGTTTCTCTGATGCGGTATTTTTTAAACTCCGATCGTTTTACTCCCGTGGTGGATAGAAAATTGCCTAATTTTTTTAATGAGGGCATCTTTTATAAAACTTTTATAAAGAGTGGCATAGGCGAAGTTCTTTTTGTGCATTATTTTGACGAGATCAAAGAAACGATTTCTTCCCGAATTGAGGCAATGAAAAAAGCCGTTTTTTATCAGCATCCGTACGATAAAAATCTCTCAGCAATCCAGCTATGGAAACGGTTTTATCCGAACATTGAAGAAAATTTAGCGTTTTTAGAGAAAGAAATGACTCCTTCGATGATCTATCAGCTGCTTTCCGAATCTTATGCAGCAAGTTGTTCTGTCCCGCCAGATATGATGCGTCGATTGGCTTTGTATGAAGAATCTCAAAGAAAAATACCGCAGGATTCTCATCTTCGATATGTGGATTTTTCCCTTTTCGGATATAAAACTTTTGAAGATTGGTTTGGAGAAGAATTTGTCGATATATTGGCACAGTATATCATGAATGGAGCGAAAGAGGCTCTAGATAAGGGATATCAGGTTACA
Source organism: Parachlamydiales bacterium (assembly GCA_016931275.1). GTDB lineage: Bacteria > Chlamydiota > Chlamydiia > Chlamydiales > SM23-39 > JAFGFA01. The sequence continues at coordinate 2,162 of JAFGFA010000019.1, read as the reverse complement.
AGAGAAGAACTAGAGGCATATCTTCATGGTCAAGCATCGCATGCATTGAAACATTTCAATATTCCTGGGGATCATTATCAATTTTTAAAAGATCGAATTGGCTTAAGTGAAAAATCTCTTTTTTCCGTGACTGAGAAAATTCTTCTTTTTCAAAAAATGATGGAGGATTCTGCCGGGCATGTTTTTTTAGATCCTGCAACAGTGGTCGATATTTCCTCTCCTCTTCATCAGATGGCTACCGTGGAATATCGTAAGGTGCCCTCTTTTTTGCAGATTGATGATTTTTTATCTTATGCTCATCTTGAGTCTTATCTTGCAGCAACGACAGATTCTCAGACTTATAACCTCTTATTGCCTTCCACATTTTTACCGGAGGAGAAAATTGCCGAACATTACCCGGAATTAATTTATCAAAATTATTGGGTACAAATAACCAAGACCGATATCGAAGAAGCGGCTCTTGGTATTGGAGAAAAACAGCTTTGGTCATGGCAGATCGAACCGGACCATTTTGCCCTGATACAAAAAAAATTCCCCAAAGCGCCGCTAAAAGGGGATAGTGAAGAAAAGAGATTTTTATCTTTAGAACAGCTTCCATGGAATTCTAGACAGGAAATTGATGTGTTTTCCAGAAAAGAAATGATCAGAGCTTCTGATCTTATCCGTGAGGCATTAAGTATAAAGCCCAAGGAAAAAAAGAGTTTTTCCATATCGTTGACGCAAAATGGAGACCAGATCGAATATTTGTCCGATACTCTTTCTTTATATTCTTTGATCCAACAAGCCTTGGATCCAGCTACTCCTCGAGAAGAGCTCGAGAATATTAAAGACAAATTATCTTGCTATACTCAAGATAATATCCACTTTTATCAGATAGAAATTCTTTCAAAAGATCCGACCTTGCATCGTTGGACTTATAAAGAGGCAAAACAGTTGAATCTTTTAGATCATCTGATGGCTAAATATCTTCAAGAGCATTGTTCTAAAAAAGAGGACATCGAAGAAATGGCCAAGAAGGTCTTTGCTCCTTGTTTGGAAATGGTTCAAAAGGATTTATTGGATCACGGAGGATTCATTGTACAGTCCCATGAAAAAAATATAGAAAAATATCGCCTTTTTGCTTCATTGCGTTTACCGGATTATGGTGTTATGGCCCCTGAATGGGAACTTTCGAGCAATAAGGAAGATATTTTGGTCTCTTCTGCTGAAGAATGGAAGAAAACAGTTCTTCTGGAGGAAGGACGGCAAGAGGTATATCACGTGAGTGATCAAGGCCTTATGGAAGGGATGCTCATACAACAAAAACAGGTGGATCCCGAATATGTCCGGGAACAAAAAGAAAAAGCCCTCCAGCTGCTTCGTAATGAAGCAATGTGCAAAATTGCAGAGGATCTCTATCAAAAAATTAAAGAGGCTCATGCGATCAAAGTCCCTTTAGAAAAGAGATAAAATGCTTCATCATCTGCCGGCTTTTTCTCTTCTTCCCTTTTTTAGTTTGGATGTGGATTGTTATGCATTGGATCCCCGTAAGGGATTTTCTAAAAAACACCTTCTTCCTTCTACCGCAAAATTGTTGGATGAAGAAGAATTTTCTCAGGTCTATTTGGGATGGAATGAAGAAGGAATTTTTGCAAAAATTCATGTTGATGCCATGATACAAAAATCCCTTTCCGATTTTCGCAGGGGGGATTCTGTTGAGTTTTTTTTCGATATGCGTAATGTTAAAAGTTCTTCTATTATTACGGCCTATCATCATCATTTTGTGTTTTTTCCTCAGACGGTTACCGGATTGTGGGGAAAAGAAGTCACTCGGTTTAGTGGGGATGAGATGCATGCACTTTGTTCTCCGCAAGAGCTAAAGGTTCTTGTCTCCTTCCATAAAAAGGGATATGTGATGGAGATAGAGATTCCGGGTCATGCAATGCATGGGTATGATCCGTCTCGTTATGATCAGTTCGGCTTTACTTATCGGATAAATCGATTTCATGCTGCGCCTCAGCATTTTTCGATGACCTCTGACGAATATGTTCTAGAAAGAAATCCTCAATTTTGGGCCAATATACAGATGAGGAAGTAGTCAACTACCCACGACTAAAGTCGAGGGCTTGTAGCTAGTCTAAGAGACCGCTACCATCGGCACGTTGACAGGTGCCATTGACGAG